>NZ_JBEXGT010000017.1:0-176769 GCF_040607475.1 Sphaerisporangium sp. NPDC005288
GGTGTAGGCGGTGGGGCCGGTGTTGGCCACCGTGACGGTGTAGGTCACCGTCCCGCCCGGAGTGACGGTGCTGACGTTCGTGCTCTTGGTGATGGTCAACTGCGGGACCAGCACCGTCACCGTGGTGGCGCACCCGGGGTCGGAGCTCCCGGCCGGGCAGGTGTTGCCCGGGGTGGTGGAGGTGACCAGGCTGGTGACGGTCCCACTCCCGGTGTAGGGATTGTTGACCGTGATCGAGGCGGTCGCGGTCACGCTCTGCCCGACCGCCAGGTCACCGGTCCAGGTCACCGTCCCATCAGGGTTGAACGTCAGATTGCCCGACGTCGCCACCGCGTCCCCGTTGTAACTCACCCCGTCGGCCCCCGGCAGCGCGAAGGTGAAGTTCGCATCGGTGTACGCCGTCTGCCCGGTGTTGGTGGCGGTCACCGTGTAATGCACCACCCCCGTCGGCGTCGTCGTCGACACGTCCGTCGCCGAGGTGAAGGCGAGCCGGGGAATCAGCGCGGTCACCGACGTCGCGCACCGGGTGTCGGACCCGCCGGTCGGGCAGTTGCTCCCCGCGCTGGAGGACGTCACCGCGTTGACCAGCGTCTTGTCCCCCGCGTCCGGCGTGTTCACCCGCACCGAATAGGTGATGGTCGCCGATCCGCCCGCGGCCAGGGCGCCGGTCCACGTCATCGCCGGACTGGTGAACGTCACCGTGCCGCTGGTCGCCGAGGCGTCGCCGTTGTACGTCGCGTCGTCCAGCACCCCCGCCAGCGCGTCGCTGAACGTCGCCGCCGCGTACGCCGTCTGCCCCGCGTTGGTCACCGTCACCGTGTACCGCACCGTGCCACCAGGAGTCGTCGTCGCGACGTCGGCGGTCTTCGCGATGGTCAGCGCGAGCAGGCGGACCGTCGCGCGGCAGCGCGCGTCCGTGCTGCCGGAGGTGCAGTTGTTGCCGAGCGTCGCGGAGGTGACGGTGTTGGCCATCGTCCCGTTGCCCGACCCGGCGGGGCCGACGGTCACCGAGTAGGTGATCGTGGCGGTGGCGCCGCCGGCCAGGTCACCGGTCCAGGTCACGTTCGGGCTGGTGAAACCGGCCGTGCCGGAGCTGGCCGTGACGTCAGCGTTGTAGGTGGCGTCGTCGAGCACGTCCGTCAGCGGGTCGGTGAAGGCGACACCGGTGAAGGCGGCCGCGCTGGTGTTGGCCACCGTGATCGTGTAGTGGACGACCGTCCCGGGGGCCGCCGAGGAGGTGTCGGCGGTCTTGGTGACGACCAGCGGCCCGGCTCCGACGACCAGTGAGGCGGCCCGGGTGTCGCTCTGGCCGTTGGCGTCGACGACCCTGACCGTGAACGGGTAGCTCCCGGCCGCGGTCGGCGTGCCCGACAGCAGACCCGTACTCGGGTTCAGCGTCAGCCCCGGCGGCAGGCTCCCCGCGCTCACCGACCACGTGTACGGCGCGGTACCGCCGCTCACGGTGAGCTGGACGCTGTAGGCGACGCCCACCTGCCCCGCGGGCGGCGGCGGGAAGGTCAGCGTCGGCGAGGCGATGATCACCACGGTCGCGGCGCGCGTGTCGCTCTGCCCGGAGGCGTCGACGATCCGCACGGTGAAGGGGAAGCTTCCGGCCGCGGTCGGCGTGCCCGACAGCAGACCCGTACTCGGGTTCAGCGTCAGCCCCGGCGGCAGGCTCCCCGCGCTCACCGACCAGGTGACGGGCGCGGTGCCCCCGGTCATCGTGAGCTGGACGCTGTAGGCGACGCCCACCTGCCCCGACGGGGGCGGCGGGAAGGTCAGGGACGGGTTGGCGTTCGGCGTCACCGCCGTGGAGCGCGCCGAGGCGGGGCCGGGACCGGCGGCGTTCACGGCGGTGACCGTGAAGGTGTAGGCGGTGCCCGCCGTCAGCCCGGTGACCGTCTGGGTGGTGCCGGTGCCGGAGAAGCTCTGCGGCGTCTGCGCCACGTTCCCGATGTACGGCGTGACGATGTAGCCGGTGATCGGGCTGCTGCCGTTGGAGGGCGCCGTCCAGGTGAGCGTCGCCGACAGGTCCCCGGCCGTGACCGAGTTGATCGTCGGCTGGCCGGGCACGGTGTAGGGCACCACGGCGTTGGACTGGGCGCTCGCGCCGCCGGTGCCGACGGCGTTGACCGCCGTGACCGTGAAGGTGTACGACGCCCCGGCCGTCAGCCCGGTCAGCGTCCGGGTCGTGGTGGAGGCGTCGTAGGTCACCGGGGTCTGGGCGACGCCGTTGCGGTACGGCGTCACGATGTACTGGGTGATGGGGCTGCCGTTGGCGGCCGGCGCCGTCCAGGTGACCGTGGCGCTGGTGACGCCCGCGGTGGCCGTGGGCGCTGACGCCGTCCCCGGCACCGAGGTGTAGACGTAGTTCGCCGCGCCCGCGACGCCGTCGCTCACCACCGTGACCGTCACTGTGGCGGCCGACGACCGGGACGGCATCGAGTTGATCGTGAGCGTGCCGTTCCCGTTGTCGGTGAAGCATCCCGCCGCCGGCCCGGAGGCGCAGGGCAGCAGCACGACCGGAGTGCCCGCCTGCTGCTCGGCGGCGGTGCCGATCTCGATCGCGTTCGCGCCCAGGAGGTTGGCGCCGCTGACCGTGACGGTGCCGCCGCCCGAGATCGTCCCGCTGGTCGAGGAGAGCGTGATGCCGGAGGGCGCCGCCGGGATCGTCCCCGCCGTCGTGGTGGTGGCGATGGCCGGGTTGGCGTCGTTGGAGGACGCCGTGACCGTGGAGGACGACTGGATCAGCGCGGGGGTCACACTGCCGCCGGTGACGATGCCGACCACGGTGATCTCGGGCAGCGTCGACCCGGCCGCGAACGGGGTGTTACCGTTCGTGCAGGTGATCTTCTGCCCGGACGGCGCGCCGCAGACCCAGCCGGAGCCGAACGCCCCGACCGGGACCACCCCTGCGGGCAGCGTCTCGGTCACCGAGATCGGGGAGGTCTCGCTGCTGCCCGAGGCGGAGACCCCGGCCGTGACGGTGTAGGTCACCGGGCCGCCCGGCTGCGGCGACGAGCCGTTGTAGCTGGTCTGGGCGACGGTCAGCCCGGGGACGGGGTTGAAGCTCACCACCTTGGCGGTGTCGATCTCGTGGAAGTCGGTCACCGAGCCGGTGGAGCCCACCCAGCCGAACGCGAGCTGGCGGGGGATGCCGTTGGCGTTGAGCCAGGACGCGGACGGATACAGCGTCGAGGAGACCGTGGGGAGCGTCCCCTGCAGGGTCCGCTGGGTGCCGCCGACCGGGGTGAAGGCGAGCTTGTAGGTGCCTGCGGGCACCGACAGCCCCGACGCGGTGGTGAAGGTGGCCGTCGTGGGGTTGATCGCCACCTCGACCGGGATCAGCGAAGCGGCGCGGGTGGAGGCCCGTAGCGTGAGCGCCGAGGAGGAGGTCGTGGTGGCGGTGCTGTTGACCGCGCAGTAGCCGACGGTCCCGGCGCCCGGCCCGCGGACCACCACCTGTCCCGGCACCCTGCCGCCGGTCGTGCTGATGTACGGCGGGTCGGTGCAGCCGCTGCCCTCGTAGACGCTGTTGCTGAAGTTGCCGAACACGTCGAAGCCGACGCCGAGGTAGGCGTTGGCCAGGCCGGCGAGGTTGCCCTGCTTGGTGGAGGAGTAGCCGAGCGCGCCGCCGGGCTGGCCGATGTTCGCGGGCGGCAGCGGGTTGGCCGGGTCCACGGCCGCCGCCACGAAGGTCATGCCGTCGGCCCCGGTGCCCCCGTACTGGTACATGTTGAAGGTCACGTCCAGGCCCTGGGAGGTGGGGACGCTGACCGCGCCGAACAGGCCGCCCTCCTGAAACGTCGAGGTGTTGGTGAACCGCAGCGCCCCGAGCCCGTTGGCGTCGGTGTTGGTCGTGCACGAGCGCAGGCCGGTGCCGGAGTTGCCGCGCGCGCTCAGGCACGCCGCGTTGCTGGTCGAGGTCGACGGCACCGCCGGCAGGTAGACGGGGTAGGTCGCGTCGATCGTGGAGTTCTTGAACGACTGCTCGAACAGCGTCGTGCCGGCCGCGTTGGCGAACCGGGGCGCGAGGCCGCCCGCGCCGCTCAGCGTGGAGGCGACCAGGAAAACGAACGTGACGCGGGCGACGGCGCGGCGGAGGGCGGCCGCCCGCCGGGCCGGGACGCGGCGGGTCCCCCGCGAGCCCGCCGGGACGGCCCCGGAGACGGGGGGTCTATGCATCGGTGCCGTCCTCGGTGGCGTTGAGCGCCGCCGCGGCGGCCAGGACCTTGGCGCGGTAACGGCGCCGCGCGTACCAGACCAGCAGCGCCAGCAGCGCGGCCAGGCCGAGCGCGACCGCCAACAGGTGCACAGGGAAGACGAGGATCCGGGTGGTGGCCGTGCGCCGGGTGCCGTCGCCCGCGGGGACCGACACGGTGGCGTGGCACACGCACATGAGCGGCGGGTTCCAGCGGGTGGCGACCTCGCGGACCGAGCCGCGCAGGACGGTGAAGTCGGGGAAGGTCAGATCGTCCCCGCCGACACGGACGTGCAGCCGGCCGCGGCCCCGGAAGTCGCGGTGGACGGTGCCGACGTCGCGGATCCTCGTGCTGATGGGCACCGGGCCGCCGGTGACGAACTCGGGGGCGCGCACCCCGTCGATCTCGACGGTCCGGTCGACCGGACCGGGGACGGCGATGAGGACGGGCGCGGCGATCGCGCGGTTGACCCGGATGTTGGTCCTGGTGGTGGTGGCCGGGACCCTGAAGATCACGGCGAGATGGTGGTCGCCCGGTTCCGGAGCCGCCGGGACGGCGATGCGGACGGCCACCCTGCGGGTCTGACCGGCCTCCACGCGAAAGCGCCCGGGACGGACCCCGACCCACGCCGCCGCCGCGTAGGGCGCGTGACGGTCGAATCGCAGCGTCCCCCGCTCGTCGGCGACGAAGTCGGCCTTCTCGACGGTCACCACGAAGGAGAGCGTTCCTCTGTTGGTCACCTCGAAGTGCTGGACGGCGGAGACGCCGCCGGCCGGGACGACGAGCCGCGTCGGGCTCACCTGCAGCGAGAACCCGGGCTTCGGCCTGGCCGCCGCGACGGCGGCCGAGCCGGACGCTCCCAGGGCCAGGATGCCCACGACCGCGACCAGCCTCGGCCCGAGCCGGCCGGTCGCGGCGCCCCCGTCCCCGACCTCCCGGCGGCACTCAACCAGCCTCATCCACGCCATCCCCGGTCACGCTTAGTGATCATTGCGGGAAGTATCGGAATGATCACAGACAGTGTCAAGGATGAGAGTCCCGGCGATCAGGTGTCTCCGTGCCTGCCGGGCGATCCGTACGGCTGCCCCATTTATCATCCGCTACGGCTTAAATCGTATATATGCCGTTTACCGGATGCCGCGCCGTCGCCGTAATCACGTGATATCCAGGGGAAATGGGGAAAAGCAAGATAGGGCGTACATGGCACATCTGTAGGCAATGAACGAATTTATGATGCTAATCGGGGGAAATCATGGGTGGTCGGCTCGCGTCAACCGCGCTCGGGTTCGAGATGGCGATCATGGTCGTCCTGGCCACGCCCATGGCGGCGTTCGCGGCGTCTCCAGCCCTCTCTCCGGCCCCCTCTCCGGGCCCCTCTCCGGGCCCCTCTCCGGCGGCGTCGGACGGTGACCGCCGGAGCGGGTCGAACCGGGAGATCCCCGGCAGGGCGGAGTACGAGCTCGGCTCGATCGAGGTGGCGGTGCGCGTGCTGCCGCCCAGCGGCGCGCCGACCCCCTGGCCCACCGTGCCCGGCCCCGGCGGCGGAGGCGGGGCGCCCGGCGGCGATCCCGGGGACACCGGCGCCGGGACACCGACGGCGACGGCCGGCGAGTCCGGCGACCGCGAGGCATACGGGGACGAACGGGCCCGGGACACCTCCGGCATGGACGTCGCGACGATCGACGGCTCCGAACTGACCTCGATCGAGATCGGCGAGGCCGGCGGCGCCCGGCACCGGTCGAGGCGCGCGGAAGAGCGGGCGGCGACGCCCGAGCGAGCTCAGGGCGGCGCCCCGGCCCCCGCCCCCGCGCCCGCCCCGCTTCCCGCCCCCGCGCCCGCACGATCCGGCGGCCTGCCCTTCACCGGCGCGGACACCCGGGTCCTGGGCATCGCGGCGGCGGGCGGCGTGGCCGCCGTGATCGCCGGAGCCGCCGTCCTCCGGCTCTCCTCCCGGCGGAGAAGGACGCAGCGCCCGGGCCGCGACTGAGCCGCCGCGACGGAAGGGCGCCGGCCGGTCGTCAGGCGGTCATCGGGCGGAGGCCTCGCTGAGCGCCTCCCGCCGCTCCAGCCCGTGCGCGGCGGCGCGGCGGCGGGCGGAGGGCACGATCAGGGCCACCGCGAGGGTGGCCGCCGCGCAGATGGTGAGCAGCATGAAGGCCGAGGTGAAACCGGACTCCTGGGGCAGCCCGTCCGGACGGGGGTCGGAGATGATGACGGCGCCGATGACGGCGGCGCCGATCGAGCCGCCGATGGTGCGGATGTTGGTGTTCATGCCGCTCGCGATCCCGGTCTGGCGCGCCGGCACGTTCTGCACGATCAGGCTGGTCATCGCGGAGTAGGCGAGGCCGATGCCGACACCGAAGACGCCTTCGGCCACCGCGATCTGCCAGGGCCGGTCGTGGAAGGCGGCCAGTGCCGCGCTGGCGACCAGGCAGAAGACCGAGCCCCACACGAGTTGGGCCTTGACCCCGAGGAACGGCGCGATGGGGCCGCTGAGGTAGCCGGCGAGCGCCATCGTGACCAGCATGGGCAGCGTGAGCAGCCCGGCCTGGGTGACGCTGGAGCCGAACCCGTAACCGGTGGTCGACGGAATCTGCAGGAACATCGGGACGAAGGCGACGACCGAGAACATGCCGGCGCCGAACAACAGGGCCACCAGGTTGGCGGTCCACACGACCGGTAGGCGCATCAGGCGCATGTCCACCAGCGGATCGCGCGAGCGCGTCTCGACGGCGATCCACGCCGCGAAGGCGAGCACGGCCACGGCGAGCGGCGTCACGACACGGGCCGAGCCCCACCCCCAGGACGAGGCCTTGCTCAGCGGGACCAGCAGCGCCACCAGCCAGGTCGACAGCAGCGTGGCGGCCGGCCAGTCGACGCGGCCGGGCGTGCGGACGGGGGACTCCGGGACGTACCTGTGGGCGAGGACCGCGGTCGCGAGCACGATGACCATCGGGATCCAGAACAGCCAGCGCCAGCTCAGGGCCTGGACGATCGGCCCGGCGAGCACGGTGCCGAGCCCGCCGCCGACCGCGATGACGGCCGACAGCCTGCCGACGGCCGAGGGCACCCGCTCGGGCGGGAACTCGTCGCGGATGATCCCGAAGGAGGCGGGGAACACCGCTCCCCCGAGGCCCTGGATGACCCGGCCGGCGATGAGGACGGCGATGTTGGGGGCCAGCGCGGCGACCGCGTCTCCGGCCGCGATGGCGCCGAGCGCGACGAGCAGCGTGCGCTCCTTGCCGATCATGTCGCCGATGCGGCCGAGGAGCGGGGTGGCGACCGAGGCCGACAGCAGCCAGGCGATCAGCACCCAGGTGACGGTGCTCTGCGTGGTGCGCAAGTCGTGCTGGATGGTGGGGAGCACCGGGCTGACCAGGGACTGCAGCATCGCGAACGAGGCCGCGGCCGCCGACAGGACGCCGAAGGTCAGCCGTGGAGATGAGGTTGTGCCAGCCATGAAGGTCCTTCGATGATCAGGGTGCGGCGCGGCAGGGCACGCCGGCGGGTACGGGGGGCCGTTGTCGCGTCACGCGGGCGGCACGCCGATCTGTTAAAGTCGAGGGGTGCCTCCACAAAGGTGGAGGTTCGCCTCCGAGCAGAAGCGGAGGCACCCCTCCACCATAACGGAGGCATGCCTCCGCTACAACCAGGACCCCGGGCGGAAGGCGCAGACGTGAGCGAGCAGGCATCCGAGCCGCCCCGCGTCGCGGTGCGGCGCCCGCATCGCGCCGACGCGCGCCGCAACTTCGACGCGCTGCTCGACGCCGCCCGTGACGCGTTCGCCGAGCACGGCGCCGGAGCGTCGCTGGAGGACATCGCGCGCCGCGCGGGAGTCGGCATCGGAACGCTGTACCGCAACTTCCCCACCCGACAGGACCTGTTCGACAGCGTCTACGTCGGCGAGATCGAGAAGCTGTGCGACGCCGCGCGCGACGCCGCCGACCTCCCCGCCTGGGAGGCCCTGGTCGCCTGGCTGCGTCACTTCGTGTCCTACATGGCCACCAAGCGGGCCCTGTACGAGTCGCTCAACCGCGACTCCGAGATGTTCCGCTCCTGCCGCGTCGCGATGTACGCCGCCGCCGAGCCGCTGCTCGCGCGCGCCCAGCAGAGCGGCGCGGCCCGCGCGGACGCCTCCTTCGACGACGTGCTCCGCCTGGTCAGCGGCATCACCTCGGCCGCCTTCGTCGACGACGAGCAGCGCGAGCGGGTCCTCGGCTTCGCCCTCGACGGCCTGCGCACCGGCCCCGCCTGACGACGGGCGTACTCACCGGCCCGCCTGGCGACGGCGTACCGACCGGACTCGTCGGGAAACCACCCCGAGTGCTTCTCGAGCTCTTCGAGGAAGACCTTCAGCGCGCCTCGCCCCTTGGCGTCGGGGAACAGCAGGTCCGCGTCGATCCCGTTGGTGTGCGTCAGGAGGTTCCTGATGCACTCGCGGGGACATGACTCCGGAAAGCAGAACCCGCAAAAGGACTTTTGCGAAATATCCAGAAAATGGTGATTCAAGACACCGGTACCGATTCACTGCCAAGACGGCCGTCACGATCAGGCATACATGCCCGTCCGAAATGGCATGTCGCGATTTCGGCACGTCCTCCGGTACTCCACACCCTGATCGCCCGCGTCTATTCGTTGAATCGCCGAAGATCCGCTGAGGCGGCGCCGAAGAAAGGCAGGATCATGGACCTGGCCGCACTTCTCAGCGCGGCTGTCTTGGGTTTGGCGGCCCTCGCGGTGGCCGCCGAAATCGCCCGCCGGTCACTGCGCCGCCGCCGTCGGCGTGAGGACGGGGGATACCCCACTGCCGGGGGGCGAGCGGATCGTTCGCCGCCCTCCCCGCCCCCACCCACACCTCACCGCACGACCACCCCACCCGCGACGCTCCCGGGACCCATACCGCCCTCCTCGCCCCCGCAGGGCCCGCCCCCGGGCGATTGGCCCCCGCAGGGCCCGCCACCACGACACGCCTCCCCGCCCCCACCGCTCCCGCGGCGCAGCCCGGCCTCCCCGCCTCCGCCCCGGGCCGCCGGCGGGCGTCATGTGAACGCCTACGTGGCCCGGGAGGGCTCCGAGGCGCCGGTCGGGGAGCCGCTGGCCCCCGGGGCCGACTACGAGGTCGTGTGCAACGTCGGCGCGCCTGATCCGCGCGGTCTGCTCACGCCGGAGACCGGCTCGGCGTTCCCCGGCGAGATGCTGCCGACCGACGCTCCCGAACTCCAGGCCGTCCTGTACGTCCGCGGCGCGCCGGCGGGCCGGCCCGTCCCCCTCCGGGTGCCGGCGCGCGGCGACAGCCCCTGGGTGCGGCTGCCCCTCCCCCGGCGGCCCGCCGGGACCGCCGTCTACGCGGAGCTGACGCTCTACTACGGCGTCGTCGCCGTCCACGTCACGGCCATCACGGTCCCGGTCGGGGGCCCGCCCGGCCGCGGCGGCCCGACCGCGAAGGCCCTCTACGCGCTGGCGCGGTCGTTCACCGGTCTCGGCCGCCTGGCGTCGCGCCGGGTGAGCGTCCTGGTCTCCGGTGAGCCCACCTCGCCGGCGCTGCAGGTCAACGGCATGAGCTTCGCGCCCAACAGCATCTCGATCGAGGCCAAGGCGGTCGACGACGCCGTCTTCGCAGCCCGCAGGCATCTCTACCGGATGCAGTTCGACGACGGGCCGGTCAGCCGTTACTCCGGCTCCTACGGCAAGTCCAACGACGCTCTGGTGGCCGACCTCCGCGTCCTCGCCAATCTCGGCGTCCGGTTGTACGACAACCTGTTCCCCCGCCCCGACGTGTACGCCACCATGGCCGAGCTGGTCAGGATGGAGGCCGGCAGCCATGCCCGTCCCCCCATTCTGCAGGTGGTCGGTCTCGGTGAACGGCCCGCGCCAATCCCGTGGGCGGTGCTCTACGACCTTCCGCTCGGGGATGTGCCGAGCCGCTACCAGCCCTGCCGCTCCATCGCCGAGTACGGCACCGGCGCGCCCCGGCCGTCGGCGCCCGCCCGCTGCCCATACGAGGCCGACCATCGGGACGGCGACCGCTGGAGACCTGATCAGCTATGCCCCTGGGGGTTCTGGGGCCTGTCCTCCGTCATCGAGCACCCGCCGTACGTCGAAGGGCGTGACCTGGAGCTCGTGGTCCAGGACGGCGACGGCGGGCTGCCGGTGTCGGTGCTGGCAGTGGACTCCGCCGACGGTCTGGACCCGAGGCTCACCCGCCGCCACTTCGACGCCCTGACAACCCGGCTCGGAGGAGCATTCACCCGGCCGACCATCACGACCCTGGACGGGCTCTGCGCCGAGCTGGCCGGCGAGACGATGGACGTGATCTACATGTACTCCCACTGCGGCTACGACATGGCGGCCGACGGCGTGGGCTACGACCTGTACCTCCGCATGTACGGCGACATCCTGACCCCCGCCGATGTCAACCAGTGGACCCGCACGAGCGGCTGGCCGGACCCGCACTGGCCGCGCCGTCACCCGCTGGTCATCCTCAACGGCTGCCACACCACCGAGACCGTCACCGGCACCTTCAGCAGCTTCGTCAGGTCGTTCGCCAACCGTGCCCAGGCCTCTGGGGTCCTCGGCACCGAGATCACGATGGAGCAGGGGCTGGCCGGTTGGGCCATGGAGCTGTTCCTCACCGACTTCGTCCACGGGGCCACGGTCGGCGAGGCGCTGCGCGACACCCGCTGGAAGATGTTCGCCCACGGCAACCTCATGGGCCTCGCCTACACCCCCCATTGCCTGGCCGACCTGACGCTGCGCCGGGCCTCTCGCATGGAGTCGCCATGGTATTGACCATCGGAGTGGTCTGCTTCGGAGTGCTCGTCGGGTTCATCACCTGCCGGACGCTGATCCGCGCCACCGCCAGCGCCTCCATCAGCGATCTCGCCACGGTCGTCGGCGCCGTCGGCGGTGGCGCGGTCACGGTCATCGCCGAGCCGGGCACCGACCTGTTCGGCTGGTACGCCATCGCGCTCCTCGCCGGCTTCGTCGGCTACGGCGCGCTGTACGCCCTCACCCGCGGCGCGGGAAACTTCGCAGTGGTGATGGCCCAGCAGACGGTCGTGGCCGGCGGCGCCGCGACGCCCTCCCCCTTCGGCCCTCAGGCGCGCTGAGCGCCTTCGATTCTCTCCGGAGTGCAGCGTGCCCGACATGCAGTTCGATTTCGACGGTCTGATCCAGGTCATCGCGAACCACCTCTACAGCGAGAAGAAGGTCTTCATCCGCGAGCTGATCCAGAACGCCCACGACGCCATTCGCCGCCGGGCGCGGACCGATCCCGGATTCGGGCGCATCGACATCGAGACCCACCCCCAGGATCTGCGGATCACCGTCCGCGACAACGGGATCGGAATGAGCAAGGACGATCTCGTGGACTATCTGTCGAACATCGGCAAGAGTTTCACCCGGCTGCAGAAGGAAGAGACCGAAGGGCTGATCGGTGAGTTCGGCATCGGCTTCCTGTCCGCGTTCGTGGTGGCGCGCCACGTCCAGGTGCGCACCCGCAAACTCGGCGAAAACAGCGGATGGGTGTGGGAGAACGACGGCAGTAAGAGCTACCGTCTGGCCCCCTGCGACGTCAGCGTTCCCGGCACGACGGTCACCGTCCTGCTAAAGGAGATCGAAGATCGCGGCTTGATCCAGGAGTCGGAAGTCCGCGCCCTGATCCGCAAATACGCGGACATGCTGAGTGTGCCGATCCACCTCAACGGCGGGCACGACCCCGAGAACACCATGCACATGCCGTGGGAGAAGGCCGGACTGACCGCCGCCGAACTCGAGCGCGACCTGACCACGTACCTGGAACGCACGCTGGCCGATTCGGTGCTGGAGCCGATTCCCGTCCGGCTGCACACTCCGGTACGCGCCGAGGGCGTCCTTTACATCAGCCGAATCCGCCTGCTCAGCGTCGACCAGCCGCGGACGATACGCGTCTTCCAGAATCGCATGTTTCTGTGTGAGAACGCCACCGACGTACTGCCGCAATGGGCACGTTTCGTGAACGGCGTCATCAACACGCCTGACCTGACCCCCACCGCCGCGCGTGACAATTTCATCCGGGACGAGCAGGCGGATCAGCTCCGTGACACCCTCGGCGAAGTGATCATCGACCATCTCGACCGGCTGCGCCAGACCCACCCAGAGCGGTTCACCGACATCGTCCGGTACCACCGGCTCGGATTCCTCGCCGCGTGTTATTACTACGAGGCATTCTTTAGGCGGTTCGCGCACCTGCTGCTGTGGCGCACGAATGACCGGGCGATTGAGCGCGGCGACCCCACGCGTCCGGGAACGGCAGAGATGCTCCGCACCCTTCCGGAGATCATCGCCGACATCCCGCATGCCCCTGGGGAGACCGTGCGTCTTGCCTGCTTCACCACGGCCAGCACGGCCAGTCAGTACTTCGACATCGCCAACGCGGCCGGCGGCGTGGTGGTGAACGCCAGCTATCCCTACGAGTCGGAGCTGCTGGAGGCCTACACCCGCCTGCCGGACGTCCACGTGGAACTCGCCCACGTGGACCGGCAGGACGACCCGAGCTTCTTCCGCCGGCTCTCCCCGGACGAGGACTCCGACATCGTCCGGCTGGCCGAGAGCATGACCCTGCTGCTGCGCACCCCCGCGGGGGCGCCCATCCGCACCGAGTCGCGGAGGTTCAAGCCCGACGACATCGCGGCCGTCATCCGCTCCGACGCCCTGAGCAGGGCACAGCAGAAGGCCGAGGAGGTCCGGCTCGACCCGAACGTCTCCGAAACCTTGCGTCAGATAGCGGAGGAACTGCGGCAGATGACCGCCCAGCAGTCCCGGCGGCTGACCATCAACGCCAACAATCCCCTGATACGCCGCCTGGCCCGGCACGATCTGACCGATCGCCGGGTGCACGACCTGATGCTGGCGGTCTACAACAACGCGATCCTGGCCAACCAGGAGCTGATCACGTCCCAGGACGCCGCCATCTTCCATCACCAGTTCCAGGATCTGATCGGCCGAGGGCTCGACCTGCTGGACGCCGAAGGTGAGCTCCAGGCCATCCGTGATCGCCTGCGGGAGGACGAGGAACGACGTCGCGCGACGACGGGACGGCAGCCTCGCCACCGGATCTTCTTCATGATCACGCCGTTCGCCGACCACTATCGTCCGTTGGTCCAGGCCTGCCGCCGTGTCGTAGAGGAACGCTGGCATGCCCAGCTCATCGTCGCCAGCGACCAGCAGGACGACCACCGTCTGCTGGACAACGTCGAACTGCTCATGGGACAGGCGCACGCCTTCATCGCCGAGATCACCCAGGCCAACCCCAACGTGATGTTCGAGCTCGGCGCCGCCTTCACCGACCGGCACAACCGTCCCTTTGCACTGCTCCGCGAGCGCGGCGTCGACCCCGTGCTCCCTGCGGACCTGCGCGCCCTGCTGTACATCGACTACCAGATGGACGACGCGGGGCTCGAGGAGCACCTGCACCGGGAACTGCGCAAGAACACCGACATCCGATCCCTGGTCGACGACGACGGCTGGGCGCGGTACCTCTCGCCTGTACGGTTGCGGCAGCTGCTCCCCCTCGTGCTGGACGCCACCATCATCGAGCGACTCGCGGCGCGGTTCCCGACCACCGCGGACTGGGAGAGCGCCGAAACAGACCATGTGGCGGCCATCCTCGGCAAGCGTGACCAAGATCTCGCCGAACCGATCATCACTCGCGTCCTGCACTCCGGCCGGCCATGATGCAGACGCGGCGGATCAACGAACTGGAGGCGCAGGGAGACGCCGCGATGCATCGAGATCAGCTGAGGGAGGCGGCCTTCCTGTTCGAGCAGGCTCGCCGACTCGCCGCCGAGGACGGACAGGCGGCCCGCGCCTTCGGCGTCGGCGTGCGCACCGCCCGCTGCTGGATGTTCGCGGGCGACCAGGCGCGCGGGCTCGGTCTGCTGCTGGAACTGCTCACCGACATTCCGGTTTCCGCCAACGTCCGTGACATCTATGACGGAAGAATGCTGTCCTACTGGCAGCAGTTCGCCAGCACATGTCCCGACATCACCAAGATCGAGGCGATTGCGGCGGATCTCGACCGCCTGTGTATTGCGATCGGCATGTCGGACAGTCGAGACATCCCCTTTCGTACGGGATATCTACTGGGCTGGCAAGGAAGATGGCAGGAGGCGATCAGTCAATACGAGATAGCCTGGTCCAGGCGCACCGGGCATGGTATGGCGCTACGCGATGTCGCGTCCGCAGTCGCCCTCGCCGCACTGCGGATCAACCGCCGATCCGAAGCGCGACGCTGGCTCGACGCCCTCAAATCAGTGGACCACTCCCACGACGCCCGCATCCGTGCGTCGTTCGTGCGCCTCCGCATCGCCCTCTGGGACAACGATGTGCAAGATGCCCGCGCCTGCGTGCTCGAAGCGGACGATGCCATGCGGGGCGTGCAACGGGATCGCTACACAGCACAGATGACCGAGGTCATTGTGGCGGCGCTTCTGCTCGACCCGCGCTTCGGTGACCCTCTGTCCGATCTCCACCCCGCTGTCCGACGCCTGGCCGATTACCCGGCAAGTGAACACGCGAGCCTTGCCGGCGACCTCCGGTGGCGACTCATCACGGCCAGACTCCGACTCGCGGAGCTGCGGTACGCCGCCGGGATGAGACCCGCGGAGGATCTTTTCTACCGACAGCCGCAGGAACCGCGCCGCCGCGGCGCCGCACGCCTCCCCCGGGAGCTCCGGGGGCGCACGGCGGCAGCCAGGCAAGCCTGCGACGAGGCCATGGGCGCCGCTGTCGAGCTTGACCGTGCCTTCAGGTGCACCATGCGGCAGACCGAGGTGGACGGCCTGCGCCGCCGCGTCGACGAGATCGCCCGCATCCACTCCCTGTGACAGCTCCCGCCCCGTGAGCGATCATCTGGTCTTGCCCAACCGGCCCCGGCCGACCCTGGCGAACAGCTCCACTGGCGCACCGAAGGTGGCCATTCGATCGCATGTCGTAGCCCGAAAATTTTCGGTTCACAACTTTCGATTTTTCTCTGTTTCTTCCCGGCCGGTGTGCCTATTCTGCCGATACCAGGAGTTCTGGCGATCCCTAAAACCGGATGAACTGGTACTTCTATGCCCATCTGCGGGGTGCGGTGGGCCGAAATAGCGGTGCTGGGGGAAAAATGTTTCGGAGCGACGCGGCGGGTGGTGGCCTGCGGGCACCCCGGCGACTCACGCGTATGGACCGGAGAGAACGCACATGACCCACCGAGAGCAGACAAGTCCGGCTTCGCCCGCCCAGCAGGGCATCTGGATCAGCGCGCGGCGGGGCGCCGGTCCGGCGTACCACATGCCGCTCGCCCTGTGGTTCGACGGCGACCTCGACGTGTCCGCGCTGCTGTCGGCGTGCGCCGGCGTGGTGGCCCGGCATCCTGTGCTCGCCACCACCGTCGTGCAGGACGGTGACGGGCTCCACCTGGCCGAGGCCGCGGAGCCGCCGGTCACCGTGGTCGAACTGCCCGACCCCTCCCCCGCGGCCCTCGACCGGCTCATCGCCGAGGAGACCGCCCGCGCCTTCGACCTGGAGAAGGGCCCGCCGGCCAGGTTCGTCCTGGCCCCCGCGGGCCCACGGCGGCACCTGCTGCTGTTCGTCGCCCACCACCTGGTCTTCGACGGCATGTCCAAGGACATCCTGGTCCGCGACCTGGCCCGGTACTACGCCGAGGCGACCGCCTCCCGGCAGCCGTCGCCCTTCACCGACGCGCCACCGCAGCCGTGGGCCCTGGCCGACGCGCCCCGGCAGCCGTCGTCCTTCACCGGCGCGGCCCGCGACGAGCAGGACCGGGTCTCGGCCGCGCTGCCCGCGGCCCGCGCGTTCTGGTCGGAACGCTGGAGCGAGCCCGCCGGCCTCGCGCTGCCCGGGCAGCGGCGCACGGCGAGCCGCTACGGCCCCGGTGAGCAGATCGGCGGCGGCGCCGACGACGAGTTACGCCGCCGCGCCGCCGAGGTGGCGCGGACGGCCGGCGCGACGATCTTCGAGACGCTCGTCGCCGCCATGCAGGCGCTGCTGTTCAGGTACGGCGCCGACAACCCGGCCGTCATGATCGACGTCACGACGCGCGGGCCCGCGGCCCGCGACCACATCGGGCCGTTCGTCAACGAACTGCCCGTCACCGCACGCCCGGAGCCCGGGCAGAGCTTCGGCGCGTTCGTCCGGGAGGTCCGTGCCGGGCTGCGCGAGCTGTACGCGCACCGGGAGGTGCCGATCACCCGGGCGCTCGGCCAGGCGTCGCGCGCCGCCGTGGCACCGGTGTCGATCAGCTACCGCAGGCGGGACGCCGAGCCGGAGTTCCCCGGTCTCGCGGTGTCGGCCGACTGGACGATGTTCGGCGGGGGCGTGCGCAACGCCCTGCACCTGCAGTTCGTGGACGGCCCTGACGGTCTGGCCACCTGCCTGAGGTTCGACCCCGCGGCCCTGGACCGCGGCGCCGCCGAGCGGTTCCGCGACGGCCTGCGCGCGCTGCTCGGCCACGCCGCCGCCGACCCCGAGGTCCGCCTCGCCGATCTTGAGGTCGTCTCCCCGGCCGAGCGGTCGCGGCTGGTCACCGAGTGGAACGCCACCGCGGCGGACTACGGCGCGGCGACGCTGCACGACCTGTTCGCCGAGCAGGTACGGGCTCGCCCCGGCGCGGTGGCGGTGACCTTCGGCGACCGCTCGCTGACCTTCGCCGGGCTGCAGGCGGCGGCCGGCCGGATCGCGCGGCGCCTGCGGCGGGCCGGGGTGCGCCGCGGCGACCTCGTCGCGGTGTGCCTGCCGCGCTCGGACACGCTGCCGGCCGCGCTGCTCGCCGTGCACAAGGCGGGCGCCGCGTACCTGCCGCTGGACCCCGACCATCCGGCGGAACGGCTCGCCATGATCGTGGAGGACGCCCGGCCACGGCTCGTGCTGTCGGACACCGCCATGCCCTGCGCCCTGCCGGGGCCGGTCCTTCTCGTCGACGACGAGGAACAGGACGCGGACCCCGCCGGAGAGGAACAGGACGCGGACCCGGCCGGAGGGGACGAGCAGACTCCGCCCTCACCCGGAGAACTCGCCTACGTCATCTACACCTCGGGATCGACCGGCCGCCCGAAGGGCGTCGAGGTCGAGCACGGCAACCTGGCGAACCTGCTGCTCTCGATGCGCGACCTGCTCGGCTCGGGGCCCGGCGACCGCTGGCTCGCGCTCACCTCGCCCGCGTTCGACATCAGCGCCCTGGAGCTCTACCTGCCGCTGGTCACCGGAGGCACGGTCGTCGTCGCCGCTCCCGGCGCCGTGCGCCGCCCGGAGGCGCTGGCCCGCCTGGTCGCCGAGCAGGGCGTCACGTACGTGCAGGCCACCCCGTCGGTGTGGCGGCTGCTGCTGCCCGGTGGCATCTCGGGGACGACCGCGCTCACCGGCGGCGAGGCGCTGCCACCCCGGCTCGCGGGAGAACTGCGGGCCCGGTTCGGTCGCGTCTTCAACGTGTACGGCCCGACCGAGACCACCATCTGGAGCACCCTCGGCGAACCCGGCGAACCCGGCGAACCCGGCCGGGCCGGTCAGCCCCCTGCGGCCGATACCGGCGAGCCCCGCGCGGCCGTGGGGTCCCGCGAGGTCGGGGGATCCCACGAGGCCGAGAGGTCCCGCGAGGCCGAGAGGTCCCGCGAGGTCGAGGTCGTCACGATCGGACGGCCGATCGCCAACACCCAGGTGTACCTGCTGGACGAGACGCTGCGCCCGGTGCCCACGGGCGTGGCCGGCGAACTGTGCATCGGCGGCGCCGGAGTGGCGCGCGGCTACCGGGGCCGACCGGGCCGCACGGCGGAGCGGTTCGTCCCCGACCCCTTCGGACCGCCGGGGTCGCGGCTGTACCGGACCGGCGACCTGGCCCGTCACCGGCCGGACGGCGAGATCGAGTTCCTCGGCCGCCAGGACGGCCAGGTCAAGCTGCTCGGCCACCGCATAGAGCTCGGCGAGATCGAGGCCCGCCTGCTCGACCATCCGCAGGTCGCCGAAGCCGCCGTACTGCTCACGGGCACCGACGCGCGCACGGACGTAGCCACAGACGCGGACAAGGGCACGGACGCGAGCACGAGCAAGGGCGCGGACGCGGGCGCGAGCTCGGACGCGAGCACGGGCAGGGGCACGGGCGCGGGCTCAAGTGCCGGCACGCACGCCGGCGAGGCACGGCTGGTCGCGTACGTCGTGCCCGTGGCGGGCGCGTCCCCCGAACCCGGGGCGCTGACCGCCCACCTGGGCCGGACGCTGCCCCGGCCGATGCTGCCCGCCGCGTACGTCATGCTGGACGCCCTGCCGCTGAACCCGGTCGGTAAGCTCGACCGCGCGGCCCTGCCCGAACCGGCGGCGGCCTCCCACGGCGGCCGCCGCAGCACGGCCGCCACCGTGGTCCACGGCGAGCACGGCGCCACAGTGCCCAGCGGTACCGGCGCCGCCGCGCCCGGCGAGACCGGCGCCACGGTGCCGAGCGAGACCGGGACTCGCGGTCCGAGCAAGACCGGGTCCGCAGTACTGGGCGAAACCGGGGGCGCAGTACTGGGCGAGACCGGGGTCGCAGTGCTGGGCGAGGACGGGCACGGCGGGCTAGGGGATGCCGGTCTTGGCGAGGCCGGGATCGCAGTGCTGGGCGAGGGCGGGGACGCCGGGCTGGTCGAGGAGATTCGGCGGATCTGGCGGGAGGTGCTGGAGCTCGACGACATCGGCGACGAGGACGACCTGTTCGACCTCGGCGGGCACTCCATCACCATCACCCAGATCACCGCGCGGATCAGGGAACGCCTCGGGGTGGAGATGTCGCTCGACGCCTTCTTCGACGACCCCACCGTCATCGGGGTCGCCGAGGAGATCGCGAGCCTGCGCGAGGAAGCCGGGGGCCAGCAAGAGGAGGCGCCCGAGCCCGCAGGAGTGCGGCCCCGCCCGGCCGGAGTCCAGCCGCCGATGTCGCCGGCGCAACAGCGGCTGTGGTTCCTGCAGCGCTTCGATCCCGAGGATGCCTCGTACAACATGTACCTGGTGCTGCGGCTGCGCGGCGCGCTCGACGCCGGCGCGCTCGACGCCGCCCTGGACGCGGTGGTGGCACGGCACGAGAGCCTGCGGACCTCCTTCTCCGACGGCGGCGCCGACGGCGAGCCGGTGACGGTCGTCCACCCGCCCGGCCCGGTTCCGGTCGAACGGCTCGACCTCACCTCGTTCGCCGACGCCGAGGACCGCGCCCGGAGCCTGGTCGCCGCGCGCACCAACGCGCCCTTCGACCTGGCCGGGTCGCCGCCGCTGCGGGTCAGCCTGCTGGCCCTGGGCCCGGACGACCACGTGCTCTGCTTCGTGCTGCACCACATCATCACCGACGGATGGTCCCTCGGGATCATGCTCGACGACCTGTTCGCGCTCTACCAGGCCCGGGCGGAGGGGCGCGAGCCGAGGCTGGCCGCGCTGCCGGTCCAGTACGGCGACATCGCCCTGTGGCAGCGGGAACAGGAAGCCGGACCGGCCGCCGACGAGGCGCTGGAGTACTGGCGGCGCAAGCTCGCCGCGCCGCCGGCGCTCGAACTGCCCACCGACCTGCCCCGGGGACGGCGGCCCGAGGGGGCCTTCCACCCGTTCCCGATCCCCGAGCGGGTCGTCGCCCGGCTGGAACGGCTGGCGCAGGAGCACGGCGCGTCCCTGTTCATGGTGCTGGCCGCCGCCTACCAGGTGCTGCTGGCCCGGCACAGCGGACAGGACGACATCCTGGTCGGCACGCCCTGGGCGGTCCGCGACCGGGTGGAGTTCGAACCGGTCGTCGGCTACCTCACCGACACCCTGGTGCTGCGCGGCGATCTCGCCGGGGACCCGGCCTTCGCCGATCTGCTCGACGCCACCCGCCGCACGGTGCTGGAGGCGCACGCGCACCGCACGGTGCCGTTCGAGCGGCTGGTCGGAGAGCTGGGCGTGCCGCGGGACGTCCACCACAACCCGCTCCTGTCCACCATGATCATCCTGCACAGCCAGGCCGGTGACGGCGCCCCGCCCGAGCGCGTCGGCGACCTGCGGGTGGAGCTGTTCGACGGTGGGTACCGGCAGGCCAAGTTCGACCTGGCCCTGGAGACGTGGCGTCAGGGCGAGGGCCTGCTGGCCGTGCTGGGCTACGACGCCACCCTGTTCCGGGCGGCGACCGTCGAAGCTCTCGCCGAGCGGTTCGCCACCCTCCTGCGCGGCATCGCCGACGCCCCCGCCACCCCGATCTCCCGCCTGCCGATGCTGACCCCCACCGACGAGACCCTCCTCGCCGCGAGCCGCATGGGCGGAGACGAGCTATCCGACGTCCCCACGACCCGCACCGCGCCTACGGCCCAGGTCTCCCCGGAGGCCGCCGCGGGCCGTACGACCGACGACTCCCCCGACGGCACCTCCGACGGCACCGCGACCACCGTGGAAGCCACCGCGGCCGTAGAAACCGGCGCGACCGTGGAATCCACTTCGACCGTGCAATCCACCTCGGCCCTGCGATCCACCTCGGCCGTGGAGGCCACCGCCGTGGAGACCGTCCCGGCGCTGTTCGCGCGGATGGCCGTCGCGACGCCCGACGCCACGGCGCTGCTCTGCGGAGACCAGCAGGTGGGCTATGGCGAACTCGACGCGAGGACGGCGCGGCTGGCCGCGGACCTGCGGCGGCGCGGGGTGGTCCCGGGCGCGGTCGTCGGCGTCTGCCTCGGCCGCTCGGTCGAGGCGCTGGTCGCGCTGCTCGCCGTGTGGCGGGCCGGGGCCGCCTACCTGCCGCTCGATCCGGAGTACCCGGACGAGCGCCTCGCGTTCCTGGTCGGCGACAGCGGCGCCCGCCTGGTCGTCACCGCCGAAGCGCTCGCCCACCGCCTGCCACCGGGCACCCCCCTGCTCACCGCCCCGTCCGAGCCGGACACCGGCGGCGACACGCGGCGGACGACCCGGCTCGGCGACGACACACGACCGGCCGCCGAACCGGGCGACCCCACGCGGCGGACGACCGAGCCCGGCGGCGACACGCGGCTGACGGCCGAGCCCGGTGACCCCACGCGGTCGGCCGCCGAGCCTGGTGACGACACGTGGCGGGCCGTCGAGCCGGGGGACCCGGCTTATGTGATCTACACCTCGGGATCGACCGGCCGTCCCAAGGGCGTGCTGATCGAGCACGGCGCCCTGGCCGGACGCGTGCGCTGGATGCGGGAGGCCTACGACCTCGGCCCCGGCGACCGGGTCGTCCAGTTCGCCTCGCTCAGCTTCGACGCCCACGCCGAGGAGCTGTACCCGGCGCTGACGGCGGGGGCGTCGGTGCTGCTGCTGCCCGACGGCGCCGCCACCCTGCCGGACGTGCTGCGCACCCCCGCCGGCCGGGACGTCACCGTGCTGGACCTGCCGACGGCCTACTGGCACCGGCTCACCGACGCGCTCGACGACCTGACCTGGCCGGAGCGGCTGCGCCTGGTGATCATCGGTGGCGAGCAGTCGCACGCCGCCGCCGTCGCCCGCTGGCGGGACCGCTTCGGCGACCGGGTCCGCCTGGTCAACACCTATGGGCCGACGGAGGCGACCGTCATCGCCACGGCCGCCGCGCTCGGCGCCGCCGACGCCGGCCGGCGTCCGTCCATCGGGCGGCCCATCGCCGGCGCGACCGCGCACGTCCTCGGCCCGCACGGCGAGCCGGTGCCGCCGGGCGTCCCAGGCGAGCTGTACCTGGGCGGGGCCGGGCTGGCGCGCGGCTACCTCGGCCGTCCGGCGCTGACCGCGGACCGGTTCGTCCCCGATCCGTACGGCCCGCCGGGTTCCCGGCTGTATCGGACCGGCGACCGGGCGCGGTGGCGGCCCGACGGGACCCTTGAGTTCCTCGGCCGTTTCGACGGGCAGGCCAAGGTGCGCGGCTTCCGGGTGGAGCCGGGAGAGGTCGAGGCGGCCCTGCTGGCCGACCCGCTGGTGCGCCAGGCGGCGGTGGTCGCCGACGGCGACCGGCTGGTGGCGTACGTGACCGGTACCGCCGCCCCGGACGATCTGCGACGGCTACTGTCGGCCACCCTGCCGCCGCACCTGGTGCCCACGGCGTGGGTGGCGATGGACGTGCTGCCGCTCACGGTCACCGGCAAGGTGGACCTGGCGGCGCTGCCGGCGCCCGCGCCGGCACCCGCCGTCGCGTTCGTGGCCCCCCGCACCGACGCGGAGGTCCTGGTCGCCGGAGTGTGGGCGGAGGTGCTCGGCCTGGAGGTCGTGGGCGCGTTCGACGACTTCTTCGCCCTGGGCGGCCACTCGCTGCTGGTGATCAGGGTGGCGGCCCTGCTGCGCGACGCCGTCGACCTCGAGGTGCCGATCCGCACGGTGTTCGACCGGCCGACCGTCGCCGGCCTGGCGGAGGCGGTGGAGAACCTGCTGGTCGAGCAGCTCTCCGGCCTGTCGGAAGCCGAAGCCGCCCGCCTGCTGGACACGGAGGTCCTCCATTGAGCGGCACGCGCACCGGCGCCGGAGAACGGCCGGCCACCGAGGACGAGCCCACAGTCCACGACGGCCTGCCGACGGGCGGCGAACCGCCCGGCGACCGGAACGGACGGCCCGCAAGCCAGAACCAGCCGCCCACGACCCCGGACGGACCGCCCGCCGGCCAGGAGGGGCTGTCGACGCACGACGACAGCCCCTCCGCCGGCCGGAATGGGCCGGCGGCCGACCAGAACCAGCCGCCCACCGCCCGGGACGGACTGGCCGCCGGCCAGGACGAACCGCTCGCCGGTCGGGGCGGGCCATCGGCGAACGAGGACGCATCGCCCGCCGGCGGGAACACGCCGCCGGCCGGCCAAGACGTGCCGACCGGTGGCCGGGACGGGCTGTCGGCGACCAAGCGGGAGTTGCTGGCGCGGCGGTTGCGCAAAGGGGCGGCGGCGCCGCCGCGGCGGACGATCCCGGCGCGTCCCGCCGGGGAGCCGCCCGTGCTGTCGCACGCCCAGGAGCGGCTGTGGTTCCTGGAGCAGTTCGCGCCCGGCACCACCCAGCTCACCATCCCGCTCAGGCTCCGGCTGCGCGGGCCGCTGGACCCGGATCGGCTGGCCGCCGCGCTCGCCGGCGTCGCGGCCGGGCACGACGTGCTGCGCACGCGCTACCCGGCGACCTGGGACGGCCGCCCGGAGGCGGTGACCGACGACGCCGCGACCCTGCCGCTGACCGTGCGCGACGCTCCCGGCGAGGCCGCCGCGAAGGCGCTGGCCGAGGAGTTCCTTTCGGTGCCGTTCGACCTGGCCACCGGCCCGGTGGCGCGGGCGCTGCTGGTCAGGCTGGCCGAGGACGACCACGTGCTGGTGATCGGCGTGCACCACATCGCCGCCGACGGCTGGTCGGCCGAACTGCTGGTGGGCGAGGTCTTCGCCCGGTACGAAGGCACGGTCCCTGCGGCGCCCGAGGTGGGGTACGGCGACTACGCGGCCTGGCAGCGGAGCCTGGAACCGCCGCGGCGCGAGCTCGCGTTCTGGCGGGAGCGGCTGGCCGGGCTGGAACCGCTCGACCTGCCGACCGACCTTCCCCGTCCGCCCGAGCGCACCTACGCCGGCGCCGCGCACGCCTTCCCGCTCGGCGCCGAGCTGACCGGGACGCTGGCACGGCTGGGCCGCGAGCACCGGGCCACGCCGTACATGACCGTGCTCGCCGCGCTCGGCGCGCTGCTCGGCCGGTACGCGGGCGCCACCGACGTGGCCGTCGGCTCCCCGGTCGCCGGGCGCCGGCTGCCGGAGCTGGACGGGGTGATCGGCTGCTTCCTCAACATGCTGACGATGCGGGTGGACCTGTCGGGCGACCCGAGCTTCGGCGAGCTGCTCGACCGGGTCCGGGACATGTCCGTGGACGCCTTCGCCCACCAGGACCTGCCGTTCGAGCAGCTCGTCGCCGAACTCGACCTGCCCCGCGACGTGTCCCGTTCGCCGCTGTTCGGGGTCATCTTCGCCATGCAGAACTACCGCACCGGGGCGGTGCGGCCGCCCGGCGGGCTGAGCGTGGCCGACTTCCCGGTGGACGCCTGGGCGACCCGCTACGACCTGGAGCTCTACCTCGCCGACGACTCCGAGGGGGGCCTGTCGGGGCTGCTGGTCTACAACACCGACCTGTTCGAGGCGGCCACGGTCGAGCGGCTGGCCGAACACCTGCGGACCCTGCTGGAGCGGGTGGCCGCCCGGCCCGAGCTCCCCCTGTCGCGCGTCGACCTGCTCACCGAGGACGAGCGGCGCCTGGTCGTCGACGGCTGGAACGACACCGCCACGGAGTACCCCGGCGAGGCGACCCTGCACGGGCCGATCGCGGCACGGGCGGCGAGCACGCCGGACGCGGTCGCGGTCCGGTTCGAGGGGCGTTCGCTGTCGTACCGGGAACTGGACGCGGCCGCCACCCGCGTCGCGCACACGCTGCGCGGCCTCGGGGTGGGCGTGGGCTCGGTGGTCGCCGTCTGCGCCGAGCGGTCGCTGGAACTGCTTCCCGCCCTGCTCGGCGTGCTCAAGGCGGGCGCGGCCTACCTGCCGGTCGACCCCGACTACCCGGCGGAACGGGTGTCGTTCATGCTGGCGGACGCCGCTCCCGCCGTGCTGCTCACCCAGCGGCGGATCCGGCCCACGCTCCCGGACACGACGGCGCGCGTCCTCGACCTGGACGACGTCCTGGACCCGGACGCCTGGACCGGCGCCTCCGGACCGCTGCCGGAGGTGCGTCCCGGCGACGTCGCCTACGTCATCTACACCTCCGGCTCCACGGGACGGCCCAAGGGCGTGCCCAACACCCACGGCGGCATCGCCAACCGCCTCGACTGGATGCAGGAACGCTTCGGTCTCGACGCCGGCGACGTCGTCGCCCAGAAGACCCCGCTGAGCTTCGACGTGTCGGTGTGGGAGCTGTTCTGGCCGCTGCGCCAGGGCGCGCGCATGGTGCTCGCCACCCCCGGCGGCCACAAGGACCCGGCGTACCTGCGCAAGCTGATCGTCACCGAGGGGGTGACCACCACCCACTTCGTGCCCTCGATGCTGGCGGTGTTCCTCGGCGAGGCGGGCGCGGCCGGCGCGGCCGACATGGCGCGCGCGGCGAGCATGGCCGGCGCGAAGAGCATGGCCGGCGCGGCGGGCTGCGGGTCGCTGCGCCGGGTGATCTGCTCGGGCGAGGAGCTCCCGGCCGACCTGGCCCGCCGCTGCGTCGCCGCGCTGCCCTCGGCCGAGCTGCACAACCTGTACGGGCCGACCGAGGCGGCCGTCGACGTGTCCGCCTGGCACTGCCGGCCCGCGGCCCTGTCCGGCCTGGCCAGAGTGCCGATCGGCACTCCCATCGCCAACACCGCCCTGTACGTCCTGGGCGAGTCCATGGACCCGGCGCCGGTCGGGGTGCCCGGCGAGCTCTACATCGGCGGCGCGGGCCTCGCCCGGGGCTACCTGAACCGGCCCGCGCTCACCGCCGACCGCTTCGTCCCCGACCCGTTCGGGCCGCCGGGGTCGCGGCTCTACCGCACCGGCGACCTGGTCCGGCGCCGGCCCGACGGGGCGCTGGAGTTCCTCGGCCGCCTGGACACCCAGGTCAAGCTGCGCGGCCTGCGCATCGAGCTCGGCGAGATCGAGGCGGCGTTGCGGGCGCTGCCCGACGTGCGGGACGCCGCCGTGATCGTCCGCGAGGACCGCCTGGTGGCCTACCTGGTGCCGGACGGCGCCGACGTCTCCGCCGTCCGGGCGGAGCTGAAGAAGACGCTGCCCGACTACATGGTGCCCAGCGGCTACGTCGGCCTCGCGGCCCTTCCGCTCAGCCCCAACGGCAAGCTGGACCGCAGAGCACTGCCC
This sequence comes from Sphaerisporangium sp. NPDC005288, assembly GCF_040607475.1. NCBI lineage: Bacteria > Bacillati > Actinomycetota > Actinomycetes > Streptosporangiales > Streptosporangiaceae > Sphaerisporangium > Sphaerisporangium sp. NPDC005288. Next base: position 25,988 of record NZ_JBEXGT010000017.1, read on the forward strand.
GCGCCGGTCGCCGGGCGCGACGCCGCGGTCGAGTTCGCCCCGCCCGGCACGCCCACCGAGCTGGCGATCGCCGAGATCTGGTCCGAGCTGCTCGGCGTGGAGACCGTCGGGCTCGACGACGACTTCTTCGACCTCGGCGGGCACTCCCTGCTCGCCATCCAGGTCGTGGCCCGGCTGCGCGGCCGCGTCGACGGCGAGGTCGGCGTGATGGACGTCTTCAAGCACCCCACCGTCCGCGAGCTGGCGGCGCTCGCCGACGTCCCCGCCGAACGGCGCGGGCCCCGCGAGCTGCTGCACCGGCTGACCGCCGCCGGCAGCACCACGCCGGTGGTCAGCTACGTGTGCGTGCCGTACGGGGGCGGCAGCGCGGTGGTGTACCAGCCCCTCGCCGACGCCCTGCCCGACGGGCACGCACTGTGGTCGGTGGCGATCCCCGGCCACGACGTGGGGGTGGATGAGGGCACGCTGCCGTTCGACGACCTCGCCGAGGCGTGCGTCCGCGAGATCCTGGACAAGGTCGAGGGCCCGGTCATCCTGTACGGGCACTGCGGTGTCGGCTCGGCCCTCACGGTCGAGCTCTCCCGGCGGCTGGAGGCGGCGGGACGCGACCTCGTCGCGGTCTACATCGGCGGCATCTTCCCCTTCGCCCGGCCGCGCGGGGCGCTGCTGTCGCGCATCTCCCGGCTGGCCGAGGCGGAGCGGCTGCGCGGCGACCAGCGGTACGTCAACTGGCTGATCTCGATGGGCCTGGAGATGGGCGACATCGACCCGGCGCAGGCCCGGCGGATCGTCCGCAACATGCGCCGGGACTCGCGCGAGGCCGAGGACTACTACTCCCGCCTGCTGGAGGGCGGCGCCGACCGGCTGCGCGCCCCGGTGATCAGCGTCGTGGGGACCGAGGACCCGGCGACGGACTACTACCAGGAACGCTTCCGCGAGTGGCACTTCCTGACCCCGGCGACGGCCGTCGTCGTCCTCGCCGAGGCCGGTCACTTCTTCCTCAAGTACCGCGCCGAGGAACTGGCCGAGATCGTCACCACCACCCACCAGACCCTCACCGAACCCGGACCGCCGGACGTCACCGCCCCCCAGGCCCTGGCCGAACCCGACGCCACCGCACCCCACCGGGTCCCCGCCGAACCCGGACCGGGAGACGGCACCATCCCCGACCAGGTTCTCGCCGAACCCGGACCGGCAGACGGCACCATCCCGGACCAGGTTCTCGCCGAGTCCGGATCGCGGGACGCCACCACCGCCTCGCAGTCCCTGGCCGCACCCGCACCGGGGGGCGGGCGCGCGCGGGAGCCCGAGGCCACCTGGTGGCTGCACGACACGTCCCGCTCGGACACGCCGGTGACCTCCGGCGGCGTGCGGCCCAGCATCCCGCGTTTCCTGGCCGTCGCGCTCAGCCAGCTGACCTCCGTCGTCGGGTCGGCGCTGACCGAGTTCGCGGTCCCCCTGTGGGTCTACACCACGACCGGGTCGGTGGCGATGTTCGCCCTGATGGCCGTCGTCGGCCTGGTGCCGGGGCTGCTCACCGCGCCCGTCGCGGGGGCGATCGTCGACCGGGCCAGCCGGCGCCGGGTGATGCTGGCCGGCGACGTGGCCGCCTTCTCCATCCAGCTCGCGTTCGGCGTCCTGCTGTGGACCGGCCACCTGTCTGTGGGGTTGATCTATCCGCTGCTGGGCTGCCTGTCGGTCGCCCTCACCTTCCAGCGCATCGCCTACATGTCGGCGGTGCCGCAGCTCGTGCCCAAGCACTACCTCGGGCACGCCGTCGGGATCATGCAACTGGGCAACGGCACGGCGCAGCTCCTGGTGCCGATCTTCGCGGTGGGCCTGCTCGCCGGGATCGGGCTCGGCGGCATCCTGGTCCTGGACGTCGCCAGTTACGCGGTCGCGATCGTCACGCTGCTGGCCGTCCGCTTCCCCGCCACGATGCCCTGGCGGCGCCGCGAGTCGATCAAGGCGGAGATCCTGGGCGGGCTGCGCTACTCCCTCGGGCACCGCGGATTCGTGGCGATGCTGCTGTTCTTCGTGGTGCTGAACGTGTTCCTCTCTCCGCTCCTGCTGATGTTCTCGCCGCTCGTGCTGTCCTTCGCCGGCCTCGCCGACGTCGGGCGCATCGCGTTCCTCGCCGGGGTGGGGACGTTCGCCGGGGCGCTCATCATGATCGTCTGGGGCGGCCCGCGGCGCATGCGGCTGCGCGGGGTGCTGCTGTGCACGCTGATCCTCGGCTGCTTCTGCCTGGTCACCGGCCTGCGCGCCGATCTGACCGTGATCGCGGTCGGGGTGTGCGGCATGACGCTCTGGATCACTCTGCTCAACGGCATCTACACGACCATCGTGCAGGTCAAGGTGCCGCAGCGGTTCCACGGCCGGGTGTTCGCCATGAACACGCTCATCGCGTGGTCCACCCTGCCCATCGGCTTCGGGCTCGTCGCCCCGTACGCCGCGGCGGTGCTCGACCCGCTGCTCGCCCGCGGCGGCGCGCTGGCCCCCACCATCGGGGCGCTCCTCGGCACCGGACCCGGCCGCGGCATCGGGCTCATGTACGTCCTGTTCGGCGCCGTCATCGTGCTGATCGTGCTGGTCGCGACCCGCGTCCCCGCACTGGCCCGCTTCGACCAGGAGGTCCCCGACGCCGTGGCCGACGACCTGGTCGGCGTCCAGGCGCTGCGAGGCTCCACCCCTACCCGTACCGAAACGACGGAGGCGTGACATGCACCAAGTGGTCGTCAACGACGAGGACCAGTACTCGCTGTGGCCCCTCGACCAGGAGCTCCCCGCCGGGTGGCGGGCCGAGGGGTTCACCGGCGGCAAGGAGGAGTGCCTGAGCCACATCGAAGAGATCTGGACCGACATGCGCCCGCGCAGCGCGCGACTCCGCGAGGACGGCGCGGCATGACGGCCGCGGCGGCCGGCCTCCTCGCCCGCCGAAACCGTCCGGCGGGACGGCCACGGTGACCGGGGGCGTGAGCGGGGCGGTGACCGGGTCGGTGACGGTGCCGTTCCACGGCGAGCGGGGCGGCGAGGCGGCGCTGACCTGGGGACAGCGGCTGATGTGGCGGGCCGTCCACCTGATGGGCGACAGCCAGTCCTACCTCAACTGTCCCTGGGTGCTCCCGGTCTACGGCAGACGCGACCTGGACGCCGTGCTGGCCGCGCTGCGCGTGCTGCTCGGACGCCACGAGAGCCTGCGCACCACCTTCGCCGGCACGCCGGACGGCCCGGTGCAGCGGGTGGCGCGCGACGGCGAGCTGACCGTCGACCTGGTCGAGGCGGGCGCCGAGCGCGGGCTGCGGGTGGCCGAGCGCCTCGGCGCGGAGATGAGCGCTACCGCGTTCGCGCACGGCGAGGAACCGCCGCTGCGCTGCGCGGCCGTGCTCAAGGACGGCCGCCCGTTCGCGCTGGCGTTCAGCTTCTCGCACCTGGCGGTGGACTACCAGGCTCTGAGCCTGCTGACCGAGGAGTGGAAGGCGCTGCTCAAGGGCGAGGACCTGCCGCCGGCGGGCTGGCAGCCGATGGACCAGGCCGGTCTGGAGAGCGAGGAGTCCTGGCAGGCCCACTCCCGCAGGTCGATCGAGTACTGGCGCTCGATCCTCGAAGAGGTGCCCCTGGAGGTGTTCGACCACGACCCCCGCGAGCCGGAGGATCCGAGGTTCATCGAGGTCGGCATGGAGTCGGTCGCGCTCGCCGCCGCGGCCACGAGGCTGGCCGCCCGCTGGACGGTCAGCACGACCAGCGTCCTGCTGGCGGCCTGCGCTACCGTCCTGGCGGTGGTCAGCGAGCGCCCGAGGGCGGTCATGCAGCTCGTCCACAGCAACCGCCGCGACGCCCGCACCCGCACCATGGTCGGCACCGTCGGTCAGGACGCCCTGTTCGTCCTCGACCTGCCCGCGACCGACTTCACCGCCGCCTGCCGGGCCGCGCACGCCACCGCGCAGGGCGCCTACCGGAACGCGCGGTACGACCCGTTCGCGATGCAGGCCATGCGCGAGGAGATCGGCCGGCGCCGGGGCAGGGAACCCGACCTGGACGCGTTCTTCAATGACCGCCGGGGCATCGGCACCTGGCCCTCGCTGCCGAAAGCCGCCCTGGAGGAGGACCTGTCCCTCCTGGCCGGCAAGACCCGCACGTACGTCACCAACGCCTGGCCGGGCGTCCGGTTCAAGGTCTTCTTCACCGTGGGGACGGCGGCCGGCACCGGCCAGCTCAGCCTCATCATCGACACCGCCTACCTGCCACGGGAGACCGCGAGGACGATGCTGCTCGGCATCGAGGCCCTGCTGCTCCGCAGCCTCACCGAGGACGTCCCCATGACCGCCGTCCCGCGCCTGTGCGGGCGGCCCGTCACGACCGCGAGCCGTGCCCCGTCGTTCTGAACCGGCGACCAGGGCCCCTTCGCGAGTGAACTTCACGACGGGCGCGGGCGTCTCATGGCATGTGACCAGACGGGTGATGATGACGGTGCCGTTGGTGTTGTCGTTGCTGACGGGGTGCGGCCTGGCCGGGGCCGAGGCGGCGGCGATCCCCAAGGGGTTCCTGCTGACCGAGTCCCGGGCGAGCGCGCCGCGCCCGTCCGGGACGACGCAGGAGGACTGGTGGAAGGTCAGTGACAGCACCTCCTGGCGGCTGGAGCTCAACCCCTGCGAGGCCAGGCGGACCTCCTACGACGGCCGTGTCGCCATGCGCACCATCACCCATCTGTCCAGCGGGCCTGGCTACGAGAGCGAACAGCTCGTGCTGTACCGGACCGCCGTGTCCGCGCACGACGCGTTCCGCGAACTGCGGAGCGAGGTGAGGACGTGCCCCCGGAAGGGCTCCCCGGCGAGCTCCAAGGTGGACTACGCGGGCAGGCTGTTACGCCTCGGGGACGAGGCGATGGTGGTCGGACGGTACTTCGTACGTAACGGCACGCGCCGGCGCGTACCCGGCCGCCTGTGGATCGTCACCCGCCGGGGCGCCGCCGTCTTCCTCTACACCTCCGACCAGGTCCCCGAAGACCCGGCCTCATTACAGAACCAGCTCACCGGCCAGGCGAGGGAGATGGCCGTGAAGGTGTGCGGCCTTCCCGGGGTGTGCGGCTGAGCGGGCGTTCACCCGCCGGAACCTGAGCGCAGGACATCGTGCAGCCTGAGCGGGGCGGGGGGCGGCAGCGGCCCGGCCCGGCCGGCGCCGTCGGCGCGCAGGGCGTCCAGCAGGTACGCCACCAGCCGGCGGGACGCCGCCAGCGCCGCCTGCCTGGACTCGGCGACGATGCCGCCGTTGGCCATCAGCAGCAGTGTGAGGTCCTCCGGCACGAAGTCGGCGCGCAACCGTCCGTCCCGCTGGGCGCGCCGCGTCAGCTCGGCGAAACCGCGCAGAGCGCGGCCGTGTTCGTGGTCGACCTCCAGGGCGTTGGGGAACGCCGTGAGGAACGCCGCGCTGAAGCCCCGGTCGACGGCCTGCATGGCGCACACCTTCTCGACGCAGGCGCAGAACCCGCGCCAGGCGTCCTCATCGGCCAGGGCTTGGTCCACGACGGCGACGCATGCCGCGAACTGGTCGGTGAAGACCTCGGTGACCAGTGACTCCTTCGTCGGGAACCGGCGGTAGAGCGTGGCGACCCCGACGCCGGCGCGCCGGGCGATCGCGGCCATCGGCACGTCGAGCCCGCGTGCGGCGAACAGCTCACGGGCGACCTCGACGATGCGGTTGCGATTCTGCAGCGCGTCGGCGCGCAGGCCCGCCGCCACCTCGCCGGAGCCGTCGCCGGGCCTCTCGGACATGCCTGGCATGCGAGATGCCTCGGTGCTCATGACTCTCACTTTAGGCCAACCGGATGGGGTGCTCCACTTATCGTGCTAGCGTCACCGGCAACCGGAGGCACCCGTCCACTTACCGTCGGCCGTCGACGGATAGGCGCCGCCACCACGGAGGGTTTCGTGAAGTACAAAGGACCGCTCCCGAAACGCATTGTCGGCCGCGCCAACGCCTGCGTCACCGCACTGCGCTCCTCGCCTCGATGGGGCAGGCTCGTGAGCAGGCACCTCACGGTCGTCACCTACACGGGGCGACGCTCGGGACGCACCTTCAGCACCCCCGTGGGCTACCGGCGCGCGGCCGGCATCGTCACGATCGGCGTCCAGTTCCCCGAGCGCAAGACGTGGTGGCGCAACTTCCTGGACGAGGGCGGCCCTCTCTCCCTCCACCTGGACGGGACCGACCGACCAGGGCACGCGGTCGCCCGATGCGACGAGAAGGGCCGCGTCACCGTCACCGTGCGCCTCGACGCCTGAGGCGGGGACATCGTCCGAACCGCCACCGAACGGCGTCCGCCGGCCCGGCCGTCAACCTGTGCGATCGGCCGCCCTGGATGCGCGGGTCGTCGCGCCGCCGAGCAGTTCTTCCAGCCGCTCGCGTTCGGCGTCGGTCAACTCCTGGCTGTCTTTGTCCAGCGATTCCGCCGTAAAAAAGTCGAGATTCTTACCCAAAGGAGCTCACCTCCATTCTCGGTCGTGATGCCCGGCAGAGCGTCCGGAAAACCTGATCCGGCACGGAAGCCCGCGCGCTCGGAGTATGCCCGAAGGCCGGCGGGGGGCTCATCGGGCAAAGCCGCATGAAACAAAACTCTACCGGATCGTTCAGAGCCTTCCGCTGTACGACTCCCCGATCACTTTTGTTACGTTGGCGGCATGGACGGTGCAAGAACGCACGAGACTTGCCGCGCCTGCCAACACGCGGCCTATGGGCCTCTCGGCTTTTTCCCCGAGCAGCTCGGCCGGGCGACGCCGTTTCTCGTAAGCTTATCGATCTTCGTGTTGACAATGTCCCTCGGAGATCTGCTTCTGCCGACGACCATCGACCCTCGCGTCAGGGTCTGCCTGTGGGTGTCTCTACTCCTTTTCGCGATCATAGTGGCGAAGGTCACGTCGCGGTGGAGGCAGGAAAGGATCGAGCAGACAGCGCATGATCTGCAGGAGATCCGGATCGCGGACGAGCCCTTGCGGGAAGGGCATCTGGAACTCTCGCCGCTGTGGACGGCAACCCAGTCGCGAATGAACTTTTACCACAATCTCGCCATCAACCATGCGCGGCAAAGCTTCCGAGCCGCTCAAATCGCCATTCTGGCCGGATTCGCAGTGCTGTTGATCGCTGTCACGATCGCAGTGACCAACCACAAAGCGGCAGGCGTCGCGGCCGCGCTCGGGGCGATCTCGGCGGCGCTCGGGGCCTATATCGCACGCACCTTCCTCCGCTCACAGGAGACCGCGGCCGGCCATCTGCACACCTACTTCGACCAGCCGGTGAGGTTCTCCCGCTACCTCGCGGTCGAACGGCTCATCAACGAGATGAAAGATCTCGAACCCGACCAGCGTGCCGCGATCAGCGGTGAACTCCTGCGCACCATCATCGCCCCCGAAATCGTGCCATCCGGCGAGCCGAGCGGCGCGGCCGCTCCGCCGGAGCATGACGGAAGTGGCGTCCTGGCCGCGTTGAGCCGGATCCGTCGCGCCCATGGAGCCGTCCCGAGAAAGCCGTGACCGTATCGCCTTCCGGACCGCCCCTCACCTCGGAAACCCATGCTCCTGCCCACCACACGGCAGGTTTCGGCTACTCATAGTGACGGTATGCATACTCCTGGTAAACGACCGAGCACTCCGGGAGGATCACCGTGAAGCGAATCGCCCTCGTTCCCCTCATCTCCGCCGCCATGGTCGCGGTCATGGGCGGCGCCGCCTACGCCTCGCAGTACGTGGCCTACGAGGGACCCGCCTTCACCGGCCGGTCGGTGGTCATCGACCGGTGCGGCCCGTCCAACATCCCCTTCCACGGGTCCTACAAGTGGTACGGCGACGGCCAGAGCGGCCGGATGTACAACCAGCCCGACACCCAGGGGGTGATGCACTTCGAACTCGCCTCCAACCGGTACGCCGAACAGCGCACCCCCATCGGTTGGCAGAGCATCTTCATCGTGTGCTGAATAACCCCGTAAGCGCACGCGGGAGCCGTCCCTGACCGGCGCAGGCGTGCTCAGCCGACCGCGAGCTGGACGCGGTCGGTGAGCACGCCACCGATCTCGCGGGCGACCTCGGGATGAGTGAGGTACTCCTCGATGTCGTGCGCCCGCTCGGCGGGATTGGCGACGGAGGTCTCGACCGGCTCTCCGTGCCAGTCGTCGCCGAGCGGGCAGCCGATGGTGACGGGATCGGTCGGACACCACGCGTTGAACCAGCGGGCCACCCGGTCCAGGCGCCGGGGACCGCTGGCAAGCAGGCGGTGGTTGACGCCGTCCATGCCGAGCGGGCTTCCGACGGTGACGAGCAGTTCGACGTCCGCCGCTGGATCGAGGCGGGTGAGCAGGTCCACCGCGACGACCGTGCCCAGGCTGTGGCCGACCAGGAGCACCCGGCCGCTCTGCGGCATCGTCTGCGACACGCAGTCCAGGACCGTCTCCCTGACCCGCTGGTCGTCGAGGTAGGCGGCGACGTCTGCGAAGATCGCGGCGATGGCCAGCCGGTCCAGATCGGTGACGGCGGCCAGCCAGCTCAGGCCTTGATGGACTGCGTCGGTCACCCCTTCCTCAGGGACCGGCCCCGCGGCGGCAGGCATGCCGGCGCGGGTCGCGGCATCGACGATCAGCCGTTCGTACAGCGTCCGCGCGGTGCCGGAGTTCGGAGCGGTCGCCGTGACCGGATCGGCGACGAGCTCCTCCAGCGAGTGCGGGGCGGTCCTGAGCGGCCGCAGGGCCTCGGCGAGCCGGTCCCCGTAGAAGGGGAAGCAGACGTCGGCCGGGTCGATGGTGGGCAGTCCGGCGCGGGTGAGACCGCAGTTCAAGCCGGCGGTCCAATATCGGCGCAGGCGCTCCGGGTCGCGTCCTTGCTGGCTGCGGCCGTGTATGAAGACGAGGTGGAGGTCGCCCCCGAACGCGGTGGCACGGGCGGGCAGGCCGGCGCGAGCCGCGCCCGCCGGAGACGGCCCGGGACGAGGAGCGGTCTCGCCGATCGGGCCGTCGACCGAAGGCGCGGCGGCCGACGTCGACGCCGGCGACGGCTCCGTGGTGGCCGGCCGAGGGGCGGCGCCGTCACCGAACCCCGACTCCGGGCCCATCTCCGCCAGGAACCTCCCGTGGGCGTCATCGAGCGGCAGCGAGGCCAGATGCTTGAGGATGGCGCTGATGCGGACGCCCTCATTGGAGATCCAGTCGACGGCGTCGTCACCGTCACCGGGCTGCCAGACCTGGCCGTCTCGCCGCAATATGCGGCCCTGGTCGTCGGTCCTGGGCACCCCGCCATGGTGCAACGCCGTGACCTCCCACTGGTCGTTGTAGACAGGGGAGCCGGAGCTGCCGGGCTCGGTGTCGGTCTGGTACTGCAGGAAAGCCTCGAGCCGGACCTCCAGGCTGTTCTCGCGGATGGAGATCTCCTTCAGCCGGCCGCCGGGGTGACCCACGATGTTGACCGGTTCGCCGAGAACCAGCTTGCCGAGCTGGACACTGAGCCTGTTCCAGCCGAACATCTCCCCCACCGGCCGACCGGACGCGTCAGGGTTCACCAGGACCAGGGCGTAGTCGAGGTCGTGGTCGGCGACGAAGAGGGTGTCGGGGTCCAGAGTGAACCGCTTGGCCGGTTCAGGGATGTTGTCGACGCTGACCTGGGCGTCGAACTCCACGAAGGCCTGCCGTGCGGCCTCGGCCCGGGGGAACACGTGATGGTTGGTCAGCAGGAGCCACGGCGAGACCAGGAAGCCGGTGCCGATCGGCAGCTCTCGGCCGTTCTCGCCGACCGAGATCCTCCCGACGGTTCGCGCGGCACGGGCTCCGCGCGGAAGGAAACTCCATGCCTGCAGGTCCTTGGCCACGCCCAGGATGCGTTCGTGCATGGAGGGCCGGTCCAGGGACGCGGCCCGCGTGGCCTCCATGACCGCCTCCACCGGCACCCCTTGACGCTGGATGAGGCGGGCGGCGCGGGCCGCGAGCGACTCCGGTGAATCGGGGAAGGCGTCACCCTGCTCCTGCCGGCGGTGGACTTCGTCTCGTACGGCAGTGCTCCGGCGATACCGTTCGGCGGCGGCGCGGGCGTGCTCTAACCCCTTTTCCCGCACTTCGTTAGGTATGTCCATGTCAACGCACGCTCCGATCCGGATCCCTGACGCCCGCGGCCGACCGGTCGTCCCGCTTCATGTCTCGATCGTGAGCACGCCTTCCGCGCAGGAGAGCACGGTGACCTCCAACGGCGCGCGGTCGCTTTCGGGGAACGAGATGCGCACCCGGCCACCCTCCTGGCGCTGCCAGCGGCCTCGCACCTCATGCGGGCGGTCGGCCGCGCCGGGAAGAAGTGCGACGAACGTCCCGTCCGCCCGGAACTCCAGGCCTCGCCGCGGCCGCCGGGAAGGACGAAATGGATGGTCCTGTGCGCGGTAGACCGACGTGGTCTCGGTGTCCTCCTCGTAGGAATGGAGCCAGGCGCCGACGATGTCCGGCGGCGTCCCGCTCAGCGCTGCCCCCTGAATGATCGCGATGCCCCCTCTCACTCGCCCGGCCGGCGGCTGACCATGCCGAGGGCGACGCGAATGTCGTCGAGGACCTCCGCGGTCAGCCGCTCGCTGTCGTGCAGCAGGCGCTCCACCTCACCGTTGTGGCTCGGCCGCCGCATCTCGGGCACCGCCGTACCGGCGGCCGGGGCGGGCGCGCGCCTCACCGGCGCGACGAGGAACGACGCCCGCTCACCGTCCAGGCAGGCGTTCATCCGGGTGGCCTGGCCACGGGTGAACATGAACATGGCCGCGTCGTCGGTGTAGTCCATGTAGTTCACGAACATGTCGCCGTTCGGCCCGTTGTCGCATGTGATGCGCGGGAAACGCGGCGTTCCCTGGTTCGAGTCGGCCTGGTTGGGGGTGTCGTCGACCTTGTCGTCGCTGGTGCACGCGCCGTCATCGTCGCCCCAGATGTGGTACAGGTTCAGCCAGTGACCGATCTCGTGCGTGGCGGTACGGCCACGGTCGAAGGGCGGCGCCGCGGTACCGGTCGTCCCGAAGGCGGAGTGCAGAATGACGACCCCGTCGGTCTGCGGCGGGCCGCCGGGAAACTGCGCGTAGCCCAGCAGACCTCCTCGAAGCTGGCAGACCCACAGGTTCAGGTACCGGTCGCTCGGCCAGGGGTCCGAACCGCCGGTGGCGTTCGCTTTCACGGCGTCGTCCCAGCTGAAGTCGCTCTGGTCGGTGGCGGTCCGGACGATGCCGTCCGTCGGATCGCCGTTCGGATCCTGGGTGGCGAGGCGAAACTCGATCTTGGGATCGGCGACCAGCGGCTTCCAGGGGTCCGGCACCTCGGCCACATCGGGGTTGGCCGCGCGGAAGTCCTGGTTGAGGACGGCGACCTGTCCGTGGATCTGCTCGTCCCCGATGTTCTGCACAGGAACGCTCCGGTTGTGCACCACGTGGACGACGACCGGGATGGTGACCACGTCGGTCCGCGCAGGGGCGAGCCGCCCTCGCTCGTACTGTAAAGCGCGGTTCTCGATCAACGCGCGCCGGGCGCGGTAGGTCATGCTCTCGTTGAGCAACCTGCGGTGCACGAGCATGGTCCCGCACAGATCGCGGGCCGGAAGCCGTGGATAGCCGGGTTCGGTCATGGCGATTCCTCCCTGGTCCCGGGGATCGTTCGGCGCGACTCACCCTCGGCGAGCGCCTTCGTCGCGGCCTTCGAGGACACGGCCCGCGAGACCGGGCGGACAGACCTGGTGGCGACCAGCCCAGAGCCCCGCGGTTCCGCCGTCGCGTGCCCATAACGCCATCATGCGAGCTGTCCGGCACCCAAGGTAACCAGGAACATCGCACCGTTAGGTTGATCAAGCGGAAAGACTCGCGCGTCACACCATGCGCACGGCAAACATCCGGCATCAAGGCGGCTCAGCCCGCGTGGTACCGCCGAACGAGGGCGCGCCCACGCGGACCTGGCAGGACCAGGTTGCCATCGATGATCAGCATGAAGCGTTCCAGCCCGGGGACGATGACGTGCACCGCGACGATCCGCTCCGGCAGGACGGCCACGACGCGCCGGTACGGCACGTGGCCGTGCGCGACCAGGATGGAGATCAGCTCACGTAGCTGCTCACGGGGGTGACCGGGCACGCCGCCGGGATGGCCGTAGGGGATCGTGCGGGCGCCGCGCAGGTGGTCGGTGAGGTCGAAGCGCTCGCACGCGCGCAGTTCCGGATGGTCGGCATGCCACACCGGCTCATCTCGGAGTGGCGCGCCGGACCGCGCGAGCGTCTCGCCCAAGGTCATCTGGACGAGCTCGGTGAGGGCCCGCCAGGCGGCGTAGGAGGCGCTGAGCGAGGCGCCGGCGCCCCGCCGATGCGGATGGCGAGAGGTCGGGATGGTGTAGGCGAGCATGGTGGGGACGCCCAGATCGCTGGTGATGTCCAGCAGGTGCACCGGCGAACCGGTGAGCCGTTCGGCCGCCGAGTACGCGTGCGCCAGGTCGTACGGGAGAGTGGCCGGATCTATCACGTTCGGATGGAAATCGGCTTCGCTGAGAAACGCCCGTACCAGGAGCAGGGAGAGGGCGTCACGCTCGATGGTCTCGTTGAGGGCGTGCAGGAGCGCCTCGGCGGCGGTGACGCCGACGGCCGAACCGCTGTTGCAGCTGTAGCGCATCAGGTGGCCGTAGTCGCAGGTGTCCCCGGCCTGCTCGCGGAGCCGGCCGGCGTGGGTCTCGACGAACCAGGGCGCCCGCAGGAACAGGGGCACCGGGATCTCCCGTCCTCCACCCAGCGGACGGTAACGGTGGCAGGCCAGGCGGCTGCGCGGCGCGCGCGCCAGCAGTACGCCGCAGGCCTCACGCCGCAGTGGCCCAGCGACGATGTGAGCGGGCTCGACCAGCTCCAGGGACGTGGGATCGAACAGGGCCGGGCCGGTCAGATAGTGTTCCAGCGCCTCGAACAGCGCTCCTGTGCGCGCCGCCTCGCGCCGCCCCTTGCCCATCCCTTCGGCCATCGGCGGGCCCGCGCGCTCTTCGGTGGGCAGCGGGCCGGCGTTCTCGTCGGCGAGCAGCCGGCAGGACCAGGCGGTGGGATCGCCGCCTGGTCCCATATCCCTGAGTACCGGTGTGAGGCCGAGCTTCGCGAGCGCCACCGTCACCCGCCGCGTGGCATCCCGCAACGGCACAACGCGCTCCACCTCGAACGGCGAGTCGCGTCTCCACTGTGGTTCGGTCGATCGGGACATGGAGCCGCCCTCCGCTCGGATATGGCACGAGACGGTGGGCATGGGAAACGTCCCACGCCCACCCCGGGGTATTCCACAAGAGCGCCATGAATAGCCGTACACGATCGCCGCGCCGGTCCGCGGTCGCCGGCGTGGAGGTTTTCCGGCATCGAACGGCGGGCATGTCTGCCGACATCGCCGCCGTTCACCGCCGGCAGGCGCGGACCTTGCAGCCAGGTCCGAGCGACGCGATCGCCGACTCCGCGACCCGTGAATCGCGAGTCGTCATCTCCGGGATCAGACCTTCCAACCTGGCCGGAGCGCCGTCCAGTTCCCATTTCTCCGGAGTGACGTTCAGCCGCAGGCACGTTCAGCCGCACGCACCGGGACGCTGAACGTCGTCGCGGCGGAGAGCCGTACGGCGGAGGGAGAACCCATGATCTTCGAACCGTTTGCGATCGGCGGCGTCACCTTCAAGAACCGCGTGATCCGGTCGTCGATCGGCGGGAGGACGGCGTATTACGACGGAACGGTCAGCAACGCGTGGAAGAACTTCGAGCTGCGCTTCGCGCGGAACGGCGTGGCCGCGATCGTGTCGGCCACGCTGAACGTCAACCCCGTGCGGTGGTCACCGCTCGAGTATCCCCAGATCAGCCACGACAAGTTCATCGCACATCTGCGAGAGGCGATCCACGCCATCCACGCCGAGGGCTGCAAGTACGTGATCCAGATCGGCGACGGCGGCTCGCACGTCCAGACGAGCCTGTTCAGCCAGCCTCAGGACGGCTACGGCCCGTCGTCGGGCTTCGACCTGCTCTTCGGTTACCGCACCAGGCGGACCGAGATGACGCTCGCCGACATCGAGCAGACGGTCTACGAGTTCGGGCAGGCGGCGCGGCGCGTGCGCGAGGCGGGCGCCGACGGCGTCGAGATCACCGCGTCGAAAGGCTACCTGATCCATCAATTTCTGAACCCGGCCATCAACCGCCGCCAGGACCGATATGGCGGCTCCGTCGAGAGACGCTTCCAGCTCCTGCGGGAGGTCATCGGCGCGGTGCGCCGGCAGGTCGGAGACGACTTCCTGGTCGGCGTGCGGATATCGGCCTGGGACCGCAACTACCTGCCGGTCGACATACGGTGGCCGGTGACCAGGCCGCTGCGCGCGTTCTTCCGGGGCAACGACATCGCCACCTACCTCCGCTACGGCAGGTGGCTGCGGGATCTGGGCGTCGGCTACCTGCACGTGAGCAACGGCTACGGCTTCATCAACCCCGGCGAGACCCCTGGCCGGTTCCCGGTCGACGAGATTCGGCAGTTCGCCAACTCCACCCGTCACCTGTCGGCCAAGGCGGCGGTACGGGCGACGATTCTCAACGTGGTGCCCAAGATGGTGCTCGACCGGATCCTGAGCATCGGATGGACGACCGGCGAGGCGGCCAACCTCCATGACGCACGGCGGTTCCGGCAGGAGGTCGGACTGCCGGTGATCGCCAACGGCGGGTTCCAGAGACGTTCCCTGGTCCAGGAGGCACTCGACTCCGGCGCGTGCGACCTCATATCGATGGCACGGCCGCTGCTGGCGAACCCCGACCTCATCGAGTTGTTCCGTCAAGGCGGGGAGGCTCCCGCCCGGCCGTGCACATTCTGCAATCGTTGCGCGATCCGCACGACGCTGTTCCCGCTCGGTTGTTATGAGCCTCTGCGCTTCGACTCGGACGCGGAGATGGAGGCGCAGATCTTGGACTGGTCGGCCCGGCCCGACATCACCGAGCCGCTCCCCTGGGACCCGTCCGGCCCGGCGATCCCATCACCGGCCGGACCTTTCTCCCACCATCTGGGGTGAACTCCCATTTTCCCGAACAGTAGGTATTGGGCACAAGCGGAGCAAAATGCTGCCGACCACACGTTTTGTGGGCGACGTGCCCGGCGAGGAATCTCCGGGGAAGGGGGAGCCCAATGAGCAAGGTCGAGAAACGTGAACGCCCCGCCGGCATCGCACGGAAAGCCGTGTGGCAGGAGCGCTATGTCGGCGGCACCCCCGAGGCGGAGCGGCTGATATTCGAAAAACTCGCCCAAGACCTCATGCTGGTGCAGCTGAGAACCAAAAAGGCCACCGGCGCCGCCGATATCGCGAGGGCTTTCCAGGCGAAAACGATTCTCGGCGTGGAGAACGCGAGGCTCACCTTCCGCGACGACCTTCCCAGCGATCTGCGAGCCGGCTTCGCTCAGCCGGGGGCCGAATATCCGGTCGTCGTCCGGCTGTCCAATGCCGGCGGTGCCCACCAGCCGGATGCCGCGCCCGACCTGCGGAGCGCGGCGCTACGCGTCCAGACGGCGCCCGGGGAGGCCCACGACCTCCTCATGACCAACTTCCCGACCTCCCATGCCGCCAATGCACGGGAGCTCGTCAAGTTCGCGCAGGCCATGGCCGGCGCGAACTCGACGCCGCGCAAGGCGTTCGCGTGGTTCGTCACGCTGCCCATGGCGATCGGCTGGTCCTCCGCCGCGCGCATGCGGCGGAACCTGAGGGCGGCGACCCGGCGCACCGTCCGCAGCCTCGCGCTCGAGACGTTCTGGAGTCGCAGCGCGATTCTGTGGGGAGAATCGGGGCCGGTGCGTTACCAGCTCCGCCCCGCCATGCCGGCGCCGCCGGCTCCCGCACCGTCGCGCACCGATCCCGACTACCTCCGCCACGAGCTGTCCAGGCGGCTGACCACGACGGACGTCGTCTTCGAGCTGTGCGTGCAGCGCTACGTGGACGCGAGGCGCACGCCCATCGAGGACGGTGCGGCCGACTGGCGGGAGGAGGACGCGCCCGTCATCCCCGTGGCCACGCTGAGGATCGCTCGTCAGGACACCGCCACCGCCGAGGCGCGTGCCGCCGAGCGACGAGTCGACGATCTCGCGTTCAATCCGTGGAACACCACAGAGGAGTTCCGGCCCCTCGGCAACCTCAACCGCGCGCGCAAGGCCGCCTATGAGGCCAGCAGCGCCCATCGCCTGGGCGACCGCTTCGTCACGCCGGTGCCGTGGCACAACACCGTGCTGGGCGTGCCCGTACGAGCCGGATTCCGGCTCCTCAACCGGGTCGTCCCCTGGCACCGGCTTCCTCCGTCGCTCGGCCTGGTCAATCTGGCCGCCCTGCGGCAGGCACTGCGCCAGGACAACCTCATCGATACCGACATCAGGCAGGCCCCGCCGGAGGCGGGGCCGGTGCCCCCACCCACCGATGAGCGGCTGCGCGTCCGGCGCAGCTATGACGGCAGCCACAACGATCTCTCCGCGCCGGCGATGGGCAGCGTCGGCTCCGCCTTCGGCCGCAACCTCCCCCCCGTCCACCGCCCTGACCTCTTCGACACGCCGAACCCCGTCGTCGTGAGCCGTGAGCTGCTCCACCGTGACGGCTTCGCACCGGCGCGGTCGCTGAACATCCTCGCCGCCGCGTGGATCCAGTTCCAGGTGCACGACTGGGTCGACCACAGGCGCCACCCGTTCGGGAGCAAGACCGTGGAGGTGCCGCTTCCACCGGGCATGAGGTGGCGGAACACCCCCGAAGGGCCGCTCGAAGAAGTGATGCGCTTCGCCGAGAACGAGGGCATCCCTCATGCCGAGGGCACCCGGCCGCCGATCCTGTTCGGCAACAGCGCGTCGCACTGGTGGGACGGCTCTGAGGTCTACGGCGGGGACGAGACCGTCGCCACGTCACTGCGGGAACCGGGCGGCGCGGAACTGCGTCTGGAAGACGGCCACCTGCCGTCCGCCCCGGACGGCACCCCGATCACCGGCTTCAAGGAGAACTGGTGGCTCGGCCTCAGCATCATGCACACCCTGTTCGCCCGCGAGCACAACGCCGTGTGCCAGGCCTTGCGCGCCGAGTACCCCAACATGAGCGACGACAGCGTGTACCACACCGCCCGGCTCGTCATCTCCGCCCTCATCGCCAAGATACATACCGTGGAGTGGACTCCGTCGATCCTGGCCACCGACCTGATCGACACCGGGCTGCACGCCAACTGGTACGGCCCTCCGAAGAACTGGCTCACCCAGTTGGGCCTGTGGCTGTACGACGCGCACGCCCTCAAGGGCATCCCGCGGACCCTGCCCGACCATCACAACGTGCCCTACTCCCTCACCGAGGAGTTCGTCACCATCTATCGGATGCACCCACTGATCCCGGACGACTTCGAGACCGCCGACCACACCTCCGGCCGACGGCTGGAGAACCTGACGCTGAACGACATCCAGGGCGCGGCGACCGAGGCGGTCATGCGCAGGACCGGCCTGGCCAACTCGCTGTACTCGTTCGGCATCGCTCACCCGGGTGCGATCACCCTGCACAACTACCCGCGCGCGCTCCAGGCGTTCGAGCGTGGCGGTGAGGTGATCGACCTGTCCGTCGTCGATCTCGTACGCGACCGGCGCCGCGGCATCCCCCGCTACAACGACTTCCGCGCAGGGCTGCACAAGCCGCGCCTCCGGCGGTTCGAGGATCTCACGTCCCGGCCGGAGACGCTGGTGCGACTCAAGGACGTCTACCGCACCGTCGACGAGATCGACACGATGGTCGGACTCTTCGCCGAGAATCCGCCCACCGGCTTCGGCTTCAGCGACACCGCCTTCCGCCTGTTCATCCTCATGGCCAGCCGACGGCTGCAGAGCGACCGCTTTCTCACGGTCGACTTCAGACCGGAGATCTATACGCCAATGGGGATGGACTGGATCGAACGCAACGGCATGACCAGCGTCATCCTCCGCCACTGCCCCGAACTGGCGGCCTCCCTGCCGAGAACGGCCGCCGCCTTCAAACCATGGCGCCCGACTCCCGGTCCGCGGCTCTGACGCGTCGAAGCGCGATCCTCCGCCGGCCTCCCTGAGCGTCTCAGGGAGCGGTGAGGACGTAGCCTCCCACGGAGGCGGGGATGACGAAGGAGTCCAGCCGCCGCAGCCGATGTGTCGTGCGGTCCAGCCGGTACCAGGTGTGCGTCCTGCGGTACGCGCTGCCCGACCCGCGGTCGATGCGGGTGAGGACATCGACGTGGCCGGCCTTGTCCCAGCGGGTCGCCAGAAGCCTCTCGCCCTTGCCGAGCCGGAAGGGAATGGTGCTCTTCTTGCCGGTGGCCAGGTTGCGAAGGAGCACCGCGTTCTTCTGCGAAGCGCTGTCACTGGGCCGGATGCCCGCCACGGTGACGCCCCCGGGGCCGAGGGCGCCCCGGGTATAGACCGATCGCCGCAGCTTCACCTTCCACGTGCCGGTCGCGTAGAGCACCGCCGTGCGGTTGTTCCCGGCGAGCATGCGCCCTCCGTCCGGGCTGAACCCCCACGACTGGTACCCCTTGGGCAGCGTGAAAGCCTTGCCCTTGGTCGTGTCCACCAGCCGCTCCACCTCCCGCCCGGACGGCAGGAGGCCACGCAGGCCGACGAACCGGCCGCCCGGCGAAAGGGTCAGCCAGGTCATCTGCATATCGTCCGGCCAGTGCACCTTGGAGGCCGGACGCGCCTTGCCGGTGGCGGCCTTCCAGATCATCAGCACGCCGTCGCGCTCACGGAAGTAGGCGACCAGTGCGCCGTCCTGCGACACGTCGACGACCGCCTGCGTCACGTACTCGCCGGGCGCCACGGTCCTGCGCGCCTCGGGCAGCGCGACGACGCGGCCGTTGCTCAGCCACACCTTCCACGGCCCGCACGGATGCCGCCCGCCATCAGACTGCGAGCACGCACCCATGCCGACATAACGGACCACAGGCGTGGCCGCCACGGCTTCGGCCGGAGCACCGGCCACAATCGCGACCGCGGCCATGAGCGCGGCGATGACCGCCCGTAACCTCATTTCGACATCCTCCGAGCACTTCCCGTATCCCGTCAACCCACCGACGCCTACGGCAGAACCGACGTCTCCAGTCGACCGCCGGCCACCGACCCCCGGCCACTGGCCATCGGCCATCGGCCATCGGCCATCGGCCCGATAGCGTGGCCGGATGGCGAAGGTCTTGGTCACCGGGATGTCGGGCACCGGCAAGTCGACCGTGCTCCGGCGGCTCGGGCTGCGGGGCCACCGCACCGTGGACACCGACACCGACCAGTGGAGCCACTGGGTGACGCTGCCGGACGGGTCGCCCGACTGGGTGTGGCGGGAGGACGCCATCGGCGCGCTGCTGGCCGAACCCGACCACGGCGGGCTCTTCGTCGCCGGCTGCAAGTCCAACCAGGGCCGGTTCTATCCGCTGTTCGACCACATCGTCCTGCTCAGCACGCCCGCCGACGTCCTGATGGCCAGGATCGCCGCACGCACCGACAACCCCTACGGCAAACGAAGCGAGGAGCGGAACCTGATCCTGCACCACCTCGCCATCGTAGAACCCCTCCTACGAGCCACGGCCACCACCGAGATCGACACCCGCGCCTCCATCGACGAGGTCGTCACCCACCTCGAACACCTCGCCGACACCCTGGCACCATCGCCCTCCGGAACTGCACTCCTTCGTCAACGGCTTACGCCGCGACTTCGCACGCCGCCAAAGCCGGCCTGACCTTGCCTCACAGCTCAGGAAAGGTCGAAGGCCACACGAGGCCGGAAGGCTGTGGACGGCTGCTGCGGTGTGCTCGTGGCCGGCGTTGTCGTCACCGTTGTCGTCAGGCCCATCTCCTGTAGTCGGCGGCACAGGCTCGAAGCGTTCCGAGAATCCTCGGTGTCAACACCGACCCGGCGTCTCGATGGAAGGAGCAGGCGGGGCCGCGTCGGCGGACGCGGGCGGGACTGCGCCGACGGGCCAGGGGCAGGCGTTCAGGGCCTCGAGGGCCTGGCGGGCCATGGCGAGTTTCTCGTAGAGGAACAGGACCGGGTGGCCGGCGGCCATCGTGACCGCGATGCGCAGGGCAGCCTGCGGTCCTTCGGCGGTGGCGAGGCCGATGCCGGGCCGGGCCCGGCGCAGGGCGGCGGTGATCAGGCCGGTCATCTCACCGGGCCGGCGACCGCGCTTGTCGGCGTCTTCGTAGACGACGACCCGGCCGAACCACGCGGCGACGGCATCGGCCGAGCGGGCCACCAGGTCGTCGCGGCGGTCGCTGGGCAGCGTGATCGCGGCCACGGGCTCGCCGCCCCAGACATCGCTGATCATGCGGCCTGTCGCGTCGAGCGCGGCGGCGTTATGGCCGTAGTCCACGATCACCGGCCCGCCGCCGACCAGGTAGACGTGGCCGCGCCCCGGGTTCGACTCGCCCGGCGTGAACGTGCGCAGAGCGCGCCGGATGTCCTTGGCGCTGACCCCAAGCCCGCGGCAGGCCGCCACCGCGGCCAGCGCGTTGGCAATCATGTGCGGGGCGAGCCCGCCGAACGCGCCGGGCAGCTCGACCACGCTGAGCAGCGCCCGCTCCCTGTTCGCATCGAACTCGACCAGCTCGCCGTTGCGAAGCTCGTAGGCCAGGCCGCCCGCCTGCCGGTGCCGTTCGATGACCGGGTTGCCGTTCACCAGGCTGAAATACCTGACCACAGGCGCGTGCCTGCGCACCCGCGGCCGGTCGGCGAGCGCGGCGACCATCGGATCGTCGGCGTTCAGCACCACGGTCCCGCCCTCGCGAACCTCCTCGGCGACCAGCGCCTTCACCTCGACCAGCTCGTCGAGATCTTCTACGCCGTCCGCGCCCAGGTGGTCGGCGGTGATGTTGGTGACCACGGCCACGTCGGCCTGGTCGTAGCCGAGCCCACCGCGGATGATCCCGCCGCGCGCCGTCTCCAGCACCGCGGCCTCGATGCTGGTGTCGTCGAGCACCATGTCCGCGCACCGCGGGCCCGAGGCGTCGGCGTCGTAGACCAGCCGGCCGCCGGAGTACACCCCGTCCGTGGTGGACATCCCCACCCGCATCCCGGCCTTGCTCAGGATGTGCCCGATCATGCGGACCGTCGTGGTCTTCCCGTTGGTCCCGGTGACCGCGACGACCGGGACCCGAGATGGGGCGCCGGGCGGGTACAGGCTGTCGATCACCGCGCCGGCCACGTCCCGCGGCGCGCCCTCGGCCGGGGACAGGTGCATCCGCAGCCCCGGGCATGCGTTGACCTCGATCACGGCCCCAGGCTCAGCCCCGCAGTGACCGGCCCCGCCGCACCGTATCGGTGCCGCGATGTCGGCCAGCCGCACGTCGATGCCGCAGACGTCCAGGCCGACCACTGCCGCGGCCCGGCGGCACACGTCGGCCACGTCCTCGTGCACCAGGTCGGTCACATCGCGACTGGTTCCGCCGGTGGACAGGTTGGCGTTCCGGCGCAGGGTCACGAGCCGGCCGCGGGCCGGGATCGACGCCGGGCCCAGACCCTGGGCCTCCAGGTGCGCGAGCGCCCGCTCGTCCAGTTCGATCTTGGTCAGCTCTCGGGAGTGGCCCTCGCCCCGGCGCGGGTCGGCATTCACCACGTCGACGAGTCGGGCGATGTCGGAGGCGCCATCGCCGGTCACCGAGGCCGGCCGCACCTCGGCCGCGGCCACCATCTGGCCGTCGACCACCAGCACCCGGTAGTCGGTGCCGGGTACGAACTTCTCCACGATCACGCCCTCGCCATCGGCCGCCGCCTGGGCGTAGGCCTCAGCAGCGGCCGCGGCGGTGGTCACGCCGACGGTCACGTCGACACCGTGGTTGCCGTGGCGCGGCTTGATCACGACCGGCCCCCCGAGCCGGCCCAGCGCCCCGACGGCGTCGGCCGCGCTCCAGGCCACCACCCCATCGGGCACCGGGATGCCCGCGTCGGTCAGCAGTTGCTTGGCCAGTGTCTTGTCGGCCGCGATGTCCACGCCGATCGCCGACGTCTGCTCGGTCAGCGCGGCGCACACCAGCCGGCGATAGCGCCCGTAGCCGAGCCGCAGCATGCTCAGCCGGCCGACCCGGCGGACCGGTATCCCCCGGCGGCGGGCCGCGCCCGCGAGCGCAGCCGTGCTCACGCCGAGGCGCTCCCGCTCCACGACCCGAGCGATCCTGGCCAGTTCGAGCGGCAGGTCGGGGATGCGTTCAACAAGAATGTGCTCGACCGTGGTGATGGCCAGTTCCAGCAGCTCCGCCGGCACCGAGGACTGCGCGGGCTCGTCCTGCGGGCACTCGGTCATCACGTCGTAGCGGCCGTCGGCGCCGGCCCACATGGTCCGGCCCAGGTGCACGTCGCGGCCCACCAGGCTGGACAGCTCCAGCGTCACGTGCTCGGTGACGTGGCCGAAGTAGGTGCCCCGGGCCATCGCCTCCAGGAACCCTCCCGGACGCCCGGCCGCGCAGTGGTGCTCGGCCAGCCCGGGCAGGGCCGCGGTCAGCCGGCCGGCGAAGCCCGGGTACTCGGTGGTCTTCCGGCCGGTCAGCTCCTCGAGTTCGAGCCGCGCGACGGTGACCGGCCGAGTGCTGAATGAGTTAGGTCCGCTCAGGTGACGCAGGCCGTCGAGACGCACGTGACACTCCCCTAGGGTTGGGCGGATGGGCGAGCCGGCGGTGATCAGTACCGGTCGTGCGCAGGTCCGATGGTGGCCTCGCGGGTCGCGATGTCGAAGACGCACCCGGCGGGCAGCAGGTGCAGCCGGACGCCGAACAGGGTGATCGGGTCTTCGTCCCCGGCGGCGTGGATGACCGTGGCGTTCCGCCCGTCGGCCACCGTGGCCACGCCGGTGCCGAGCACCTCGAAGCGGGTGCCGTCGACCAGGATCCCGGTGTTCTCGCCGATGCCGACGCCCAGGTACTCCAGGTCGAGCGCCATGGCGCTGAGCAGCCGGGGGAGCCGGCCGCGCTCGCTGAAGTGCATGTCGATGATGAGCGCCTTCGGGAGCAGGCCGAGCCCGGGGCCGGTGCGGACCGTGGCGGCGGACACGCCGGGGCCCTCGCCGCCGAGGATCATCGTGCGGCCCATGGCGGTGGCGCCGGCGCTGGTCCCGGCGATGACCGCGCCGCCTGCGCGCAGCCGGTCGCGCAGGATCTCGTTGGCCCGCGAGCCGACCAGGGCGCGCAGCCGCGACTGGTCGCCGCCGCAGAAGAACACGCCCGTGGCGTCGTCGAGGAGCTTGGCCGCGTTTTCGCCGTCGGCGTCGGAGCGCCCGCGCAGCCGCAGTTCCCTGGTGTGGTCCACGCTGAGCTTTCTGAACACCCGCTCGTAGTCGGCGTGCACCTCCTCGGGCGCCTCGGTGGCCGTAGTGACCAGCACGATCCGGGCCGCCTCGCCGCCAGACAGCTCCACGAACCGCTCGAGCAGGCCGGAACCGCGGCACTCGGCGCCCCCGATGATAAGCAGGCGGCCCGGATCGCCGGGCTTATCCCCCTCGTCCGCGTGCATGCTCCATGCTCCCTCCTCGACCCATTGTTACCCTTAGTTGCCACATATCAACCGACAGCAACCAGGTCGCCCCATATGGGCCGGTTTAGGAGCGCGGGTGAATCATTGTTCCGCGCCGCCGTCGCCGCCCTGGCCCTGACCGGTGACGGCCACCAAGGCCAGGAATACGTCCTCACCGGTTGACGAACATCGCTCCGGCGCGGACCAGGGCGAGGAGGTGGGGGACGTCGACCGCGCGCCCGATCATGAGGTGAGCGGCGGTTAGGCTTGCGGGCGTCTCGCGTCACTTCCCGCTGCTTTCGGTACTCCCACGGAACAGCGACGGAACAGAGCAGAAGCTTGGAGGCGCCCGTGGCGATGCCCAGGAAGGGCTCACGGCTCATCAGCGTCGACGGCACCGCCTACCGCTGGCGGATCCGGCACAAGCCCACCTACCACCAGGGCAACGACTGGAGTCCCCTCACCGTCACCGTTCAGCGGGCCGAGAAGCCGGGACGTGTCCTCGTGGTTTCCCTTCCCTGCGCCCGGCCGGACAACTGGCTCGGACAACGGACGATCGCCGTCCGCCCCGCCCTCGTCGCCGGATGCATCCGCCGAGCCATCGAACAGGGATGGCCCCCCGGGCGACCAGGCTCGGCATTCACTCTCACCATCACCGAGGAGGAACTGACCGCACTCCTGGGCGAGCCACCTCAGTACCTGGTCCCCTTCCTGTGGGGCATGATCCCCGAAGGCGGAGGCATCGCGGACCTCCCTCGCTGCACCGAAATCTGGAGCCGGGAGAAGCAGACCACCGACCAGGCACCTTCTGATCCGCAGGTAAGGGCAACCGGGTCACCGCCCTCCGACTGAGCTTTCCGCCCGACACTGCTTCCACGCCGGCGCCTGGGGGTTTCGCGAAACCGGCGAGGAGAGCATTGGAGCCGGCGAGTCGCTACTCGCCTTCTCCGACCGAGGCGACTTCTCCTCCCTCCCCAACCTGATGACCTCCTTCAGGCAGCGGCGGCCGGGCGGCCAGGCGAGCTACCGGCTCAGGGCGATCAGCGAACTGACGTCGCGCCAGATTGATGAAGGCCAGACGCGCGTCCTCAATGCTGCCGCGAGACACAGCCCACTCCTTCTCCGAGGTGATCTCGCGCATGCTGATCTTCCGGTTCGTCTCCCAGAAGACCTGATCGATCCGATGTGCCACGGATACCAGATCTGGGCGGCTGACCAGCGTGAGGACGGTCAGCGCCTCGTTCCACGCGACCCAGTCCGTTCTGGTCCCATCCCTCCAGGCGGACAGGAAACCGAACTGCACCCGATTGGACTCCCGCATGATGCCCAAGCAGGCGTCCACCTGGCGATCACGCAGCCAATGCTCCTTCTGAGCACGTCTGGTGAGCACCCCACCGATCACCACCCCGAGCAGAGTCCCAAGGATCCCGCCGAGTACCGGAACAATCGAACCGAGCTGCACGAGTCCTCCCGACGCCGGGTTCACGAGTTCAACGCGAGGATCTCAGGGTCGCTCTCCCGAGACCATCGACTCAATCTCGACGCCCTCCAGGGCCACGATCCGCCCCATGGCCAGAGGAGTTCTGATTGCCCATGGCCGCATGCGACGGGTATCTGGGTCAGGGTGCACGACCCGAACCCGGCACGACTACCTGTACGGTCGGGAACGGCTCCCGACGACCCGAACGCCGAGTCCGGGCGCGGCCTGTGGCTACTCGACGCACTCGCCCCAGGCTGGGACGTCGCCCTCACCCCCATCGGCAAACAGGTCCGATGCCTGCTCCCGTCACCGGAAGCCGTACGGTCAGAATCGCGGTAGGAGATGACGCCGAAGCGTCACCCCAGAACGAATCTGCGGGTCTCGCCGGTCAGCTCTCCTTCACCAGCCGACCAGTGGTGGTAGCCGGGAGCCTGAGGGACGGAGCCTCTCGCCCGGGGGGCGAAGGGGGCGGAGCCCCCTGGGAAACACAGCCCATGATCTGTCGGTCCCTCGGGCGCGCGGGGCGGTGCACGCCTGGAGGCGAACGGTAGGCCTAGGTCGCGGGGCGCTACAGGCCTTATCGATCGGCAGGGGGTGGTCGGCGCGCGCCTCTCCTAAGATCATCCGCCATACGGCGAACCCGGTCCGGGCTTCCCCGGGACCGGGTTCTTGCTGTTCAGGAGCCTGACCGCCCCCTCCCGGGAGCCGTCAACGCCGGTGCCCCGGCAGAACCAGCAGGGTGATCGAATTCGCCGGGTACGCCGCATTGACCCGGCCCTGGTGCACCGTGAGATCGTCACCGCGCACGATCGAGTTGAGATCGGCCGTGCTGTAGGTGAACCGCTGCGCCCTGGCGTCGCCGTGCAGTCCGGCGATCGACAACGGGGAGGTCAGCTCACCGCCGGTCTTGTTGACGACCATCAGGGTCAGCGCCTTGTCGCGCGAGCGCTGCGCCCCGTACACCGCCAACTGCCCTTGATCGCTGCTGGTCGCCGACACGCTCACGTCACCGAACCGGCTCCCCGCGCCGTCGTAGTTGCGATACATCCGGAACGCGTAGGCGCCGGGCTGCGTCGGCTGGGGTTCGCCCCAGATGGTCGCGAGGTCGAGACCCTCACGCCCGAAGATGCCGAGAACGTCGGCCTGCGCCAGAGCACCGTTGATGTCGTCCAGCGCGCCCCAGTTGTACTCGGTGATCGCGGTCTTCGTGCCGGGGTAGTACTGCGCGACCCACTCCTTCATCTTGCGGATGAACTGGAGCGGCGGCGCGTTCACGCCCGTGGGGCCGATCCAGGACTCCTCCACGTACGTCGGGTCCCACAGCGAACGCGTGGACCGCAGCCGCCACGCGTTGGACTCGGCGTCCTTCCCGCCATTGATCTGCGGGTAGTAGTGCTGGTCGAAGTAGTTGAGGATGCGCTTGCCGCCGTGCGCGTCGCTGTAGTCCTTCATGTTCTTCAGCCACCACTGCGACAGGTTGAGCCCGCCGTGCGCGGCCGCGTCGGCGCCCGGCCCACATCCGTCCACCCCGGACGCGACCCACTCGCAGTATCCCCAGCCGGACGGGCCGAGCACCGCCGCGCTCGGGTCGGCGGCCTTGATGGCCGCGGCGGTCGCGGTTCCCTTGCTGCCCAGCTCGTCGTACGAGACCGCCTCGGGGTGCACGTCGCGGTGCGTGGAGTTCCACAACACCGGCTCGTTGTCGAGCTCGTAGATCGACACGCCGCCGCGCGCCGCCTTGCCGAACTGGCTCACGAGATGCGAGACCATCTCGCCGTCGAACGAGGCGTCCACCGGGATCGAGGTGTCCTCGGGCACCGCCCCGGTGAGGTTGGCGTTGTTGAGCCTGCCGTTGCCGCAGCCGGGGTCCCACTGGTCGAATCCGTCCTGAGCGGGGAACCGGCCGGCAGGGAATCCGCAGGCGAACGGGTGCTCGGCGGGCGAGTCCTTGGCCACCCACCCGCTCATCGGCACGGTGACGACCTGTTTGGTGCCGCGGTCCCGGTTGGTCTGGACGAACGCCTCGACCGTCTTGTCGGGCCCGGCGACGATGTTCTCGAAGTACCAGTCGCTTCCCGTGTTGTAGGTGTGGTTCTTGAAGTTGTAACGCGTGCTCGTGTTGCCGCCCCAGCGCGCCACCGGCAGGCCGATCTCGGCGGCGAACGCCGGGTCGGCGCCGTTCATGCCGTAGATGTCCGGACTGATCGCGTGCCGGGCGGCGGACAGGTCCACCGACAACGTGGGACCCGCTGCGGCCACAGCCGGGTCCAGGGCCGCCTGGACGGTCAATGTCCCCGCCACCAAGGACACCGCTACGCCGAGCGTCGTGGCCGGCCGGAGCTTCCGCTGCCGTCGAGCACCCATCATCGACGCTCCCGTCAATAGATCCATCGGTCGACAATCGAGGAGCCTGACCTGATGCTTTACCTGAGTCAAGGCGCCGCGGTCGCACGGAGACCGGGCGGCCAGGCGGTACCGAGAAATCCTGCCCCTGACTAGGTGCGTCTCCTGGTCAAGCCCTGCCCGCCCCGTAACGACCCGGCCGCGGTTCAGGAGACCAGCCTGAAAGTTGCACGCGGCCCACGAATCACCGGGTGTTGCCCACGACGGGGGGGCACCGCACCGTCTCTCACAGATCAAGGACGGAACAGTGATCGTTCGGGAGTCCTGCGAGGACACGGCGAACCCCGTCGCCCAGAGGAGGGAGACGGGGTTCGCGCACTTCAGGGGCTACTTGAGGAGCTGGCGGGCCATGACCATGCGCTGGATCTGGTTGGTGCCCTCGTAGATCTGGGTGATCTTGGCGTCGCGCATCATGCGTTCGACGGGGTAGTCGCGGGTGTAGCCGTAGCCGCCGAGGAGTTGGACGGCGTCGGTGGTGATGTCCATGGCGGCGTCGGAGGCGGCGCACTTGGCGGCGCTGGAGAAGAAGGTCAGGTCGGCGATCTTCTCGCCGTGCATGGCGGCCTCGGACTTGGCGGCGGCGGCGTAGGTGAGCTGCCGGGCGGCCTCCAGCTTCATGGCCATGTCGGCGATCATGAACTGGAGTCCCTGGAACTCGGCGATGGGCTTGCCGAACTGCTTGCGCTCCTTGACGTACCCGATGGCGTAGTCGAGGGCTCCCTGGGCGATGCCGAGGGCCTGCGCGGCGATGGTGACGCGGGTGTGGTCGAGCGTGGCCAGGGCCGTCTTGAAGCCGGTGCCCTCCTCGCCGATCATGCGGTCGGCGGGGATGCGCGCGTTGTCGAAGATGACCTGGCGGGTCGGCGAGCCCTTGATGCCGAGCTTCTTCTCCTTGGCCCCGAAGGAGACCCCCTCGTCGGCCTTCTCCACGACGAAGGCCGAGATGCCCCGCGCCCCGGCGTCCGGGTCGGTCACCGCCATGACCGTGTAGAACTCCGACACGCCCGCGTTGGTGATCCACATCTTGGTGCCGTTGAGCACGTAGTGGTCGCCGTCCCGCACGGCGCGGGTCTTCATCGCCGCGGCGTCGGAGCCGGCCTCGGGCTCGGACAGGGCGTAGGAGAACATGCCCTCCCCGCGCGCGACCGGACCGAGGTAGCGCTGCTTGAGCTCCTCGGAGGCCGACAGCAGCAGGGGCACGGTGCCGAGCTTGTTGACGGCCGGGATAAGGGACGAGGAGGCGCAGGCGCGTGCCACCTCCTCGATGACGATCACCGCGGCGAGCGCGTCCGCTCCGGCCCCGCCATACTGCTCGGGGATGTGCACCGCGTGCAGGTCGGCGGCGACGAGGGCCTTGTAGGCGTCCCACGGGAACTCGCCCGTCTCGTCGACCGTGGCGGCGTGCGGGGCGATCTTGTCGTCGGCGAGGGCCCGGACGGTCTCGCGCAGCATCGCGTGCTCTTCGCCGGGCGCGTAGAGAGGGAAGCTCATGTTCAAATACTAGGACGTCCGACTATACGGTGCCTGACTCAGGGGTATATGAGACACACCTGCACGGCGAAATGTCCGGTTTGTACTGTTGCTCCGGGGCGGGGGGCCGGTAACATGCCTCGGCAACGTTACGGTAAAGATTGGGTCGACAGCGGTACATGGAGGGAGCACGCACGTGTCCTATCGCCTGACGGTCCTCGGGACCGGATATCTGGGTGCCACACACGCGGCGTGCATGGCCGCGCTCGGCTTCGATGTGCTCGGGTTGGACGTGGACCCGGACAAGGTCGCCCGCCTTCAGGCGGGGGAGCTCCCCATCCACGAGCCCGGCCTGCAGGAGCTGCTGCAGCAGGGGCTCGCGTCCGGAAAGCTGCGTTTCACCACCTCCTACCAGGAGGCCGCCGAGTTCGGTGACGTCCACTTCATCTGCGTGGGCACGCCCCAGAAGAAGGGGGAGTACGCCGCCGACGTCTCCTACCTGGACGCGGTGGTCGAGTCCCTCGCGCCTCACCTGACCCGCGACTGCCTGGTGGTGGGCAAGTCCACCGTGCCGGTGGGCACCGCCCAGCGTCTGGCCGACAAGCTCATCCGGCTGTCGCCGGCCGGAGAGGCCGTCGAGCTCACCTGGAACCCCGAGTTTCTGCGCGAGGGCTTCGCCGTCCGCGACACCATGCACCCTGACCGCATCGTGCTCGGCGTCGTGTCCGAAAAGGCCGAAAAGATGATGCGGGAGGTCTACGAGTCGATGCTGTCGGAGGGCACGCCTCTGATCATCACCGACTACCCGACCGCCGAGCTGGTCAAGGTCGCGGCCAACGCCTTCCTCGCCACCAAGATCTCCTTCATCAACGCGATGGCCGAGGTCTGCGAGGCCGCGCACGCCGACGTCAAGGACCTGTCGCTGGCGCTGTCGTTCGACGAGCGCATCGGGGGCCGGTTCCTCAACCCCGGTCTCGGATTCGGCGGCGGCTGCCTGCCCAAGGACATCCGGGCGTTCATGGCCCGCGCCGGCGAGCTGGGCGCCGACCAGGCGCTCACGTTTCTGCGCGAGGTGGACGCCATCAACATGCGGCGCCGCGCCCGCATGGTGGACCTGGCCCGCGAGCTGGCGGGCGGATCCTTCCGCGGCTGCACGGTGGCCGTGCTGGGCGCGGCCTTCAAGCCGAACTCCGACGACATCCGCGACTCGCCCGCGCTGGACGTCGCCGTGAAGATCCGCGAGCAGGGCGGCCAGGTCACGGTGTACGACCCGGTGGCGCTGGAGAACGCCCGTCGCGCGCACCCGGCCCTCGGGTTCGGCGCCTCGGCGCTGGAGGCGGCCAAGGACGCGCACGTGGTGCTGCTGCTGACCGAGTGGCAGGAGTTCATCGACCTCGACCCCGACAAGCTCGGCGAGGTCGTGGCCGCCCGCAAGATCGTGGACGGACGCAACGCGCTGGACGCCGAGACCTGGCGGGCCGCCGGCTGGCACTACCGCGCCCTGGGCCGCCCGTAGTCCCGGCGCACCGCACCCGGACCACGCGTTACGTCGACAACGAAAGCACCGAGGCCGCGCCGGGAACCGTCCCGGCGCGGCCTCACGCTTCTGATCGCGGAGCACTTCCGATCGCGGAGCGCACCCGATCGCGGACGCACCGATAGCTGGTGCACCGATCGTGGGCGCACCCGATCGCGGCTGCACCCGATCGCGGAGCCGGTCAGCTCGCGGGCTCTCCGGAGGCCAGGGTGGCGGCCTCGGCGCGCAGGCGTTCGCCCTTGGCGTGGGCCTGGTCCCTGAGGGACGACTGGAAGGCCAGCATCTTGGCCCGCAGGCCCTCGTCGGCGGCGGCGAGGACGCGCACGGCCAGCAGCCCGGCGTTGCGGGCGCCGCCGATCGCAACCGTGGCCACCGGCACGCCGGCGGGCATCTGGACGATCGACAGCAGGGAGTCCATGCCGTCGAGGTACTTCAGCGGCACCGGCACGCCGATCACCGGGAGCGGCGTCACCGAGGCGAGCATGCCGGGCAGGTGGGCCGCTCCGCCCGCCCCGGCGATGATGACGCGCAGGCCGCGCTCGGCCGCCCGCTCGCCGTAGGAGATCATTTCCTGCGGCATGCGGTGCGCGGAGACCACGTCGGCCTCGAACGGGACGCCGAACTCGCCGAGCGCCTCGGCGGCGAGCCGCATGACCGGCCAGTCGGAGTCGCTGCCCATCACGATGCCGACCTGCGGATTCCCCGCCATCAGACGTACTCCCCCGTGGCCAGGTGGACGGCGGCGTGCCGGGCGCGGGCCCGTACCTCGTCCACGTCGGTGCCGAACGCGGTGACGTGCCCGATCTTGCGGCCGGGTCGCACCTCCTTGCCGTAGAAGTGGACCTTCACCCCCGGATCGTGCGCCATCACGTGCTCGTACCGGCCGAACACGTCCGGATCGTCGCCGCCGAGCACGTTGGCCATGACCACGACGGGCGCCACCGGGGCCGGGGAGCCGAGTGGCAGGTCGAGAACCGCCCGCAGGTGCTGCTCGAACTGCGAGGTGCGGGCGCCCTCGATGGTCCAGTGGCCGCTGTTGTGCGGGCGCATGGCCAGCTCGTTCACGATGACCCGGCCGCCGGGGAGCTGGAACATCTCGACGGCGAGCAGCCCGGTCACGCCGAGCTCGTTGGCGATCTTCAGGGCGATGTGCTGGGCCTGGGCGGCGTGCTCGGGGTCCAGGCCGGGCGCCGGGGCGATGACCTCGACGCAGATGCCGTCCCGCTGGACGGTTTCGACGACCGGGTAGCTGACGCCCTGCCCGTGCGGGGAACGGGCCACCAGCACGGCCAGCTCGCGCTCGAACGGCACGAACGCCTCGGCCATCACCTCGGTGCCGCTGGCCAGGACCGCCGCGACCTCCTCGGCCGAGGAGCAGACCCACACGCCCCTGCCGTCGTAGCCGCCGCGCACGGCCTTGAGCACGACCGGCCAGCCGTGCTCCTTGCCGAAGGCGTCCAGGTCGTCGGCGGAGGAGACCCGGGCCCAGGCCGGGCAGGGGACGCCGATCGCGGTGAGGCGCTCGCGCATCACGGCCTTGTCCTGGGCGTGCACCAGCGCCTCGGCGCCGGGGCGGACGGCGAACCCGGCCGCCGCGAGGGCCTCGATGTGGCCGGTGGGCACGTGCTCGTGGTCGAAGGTGATCGCGTCGCAGCCCTCGGCGAACGCGCGCAGCGCGGCGAGGTCGCGGTAGTCGCCGAGCCGGGTGTCGGCGATCACCCGCGCCGCGCTCTCGTCGAAGGAGTTCGCCAGGACGCGCAGTTCGACGCCGAGCGCGATGGCGGCCTGCTGGGTCATCCGGGCGAGCTGGCCCGCGCCCACCATGCCGATGACGGGCCCGATGTGAGGGGTTTCCCTCCTGGTCACAACACTGGTCACAAGCCCAAACCCTACCCATGACGTTCCGGTGGCCGTGCTGTCGCCCGGGCCCCTCGCGGCCCGGGACGGTCAGGGGCCGGTCAGCGGGTGATGTCGGCGAGCCCCCGGGACATGGCGACCGTCGTCAGCTTCCCGTCCTGGGCGACCTTGGTGGCCAGCGAGACGATCTCGGTGACGTGGACGACGGCGCGGTCGCCGCCGCCGGTGAAGGCGCGCACGGCGGCGCCGCCGAACAGCGGGTGGGCGAGCTTGCGCCCGTGCGCCTTCTGCGTGTAGGTGATCTTGATGGCGTGGAAGACCAGCGCGCCGCCGCCGTCCACCCCGAGCGCCCTGGTGTCGCCCGGCAGGAGCTGGACGTCGTAGCTGAGCCGGTCGGGACGCACGGTGGCCGGCTTCCTGACCAGCTCGGTCAGCAGGCTCCTGATCGGGTCGCCCGAGGCGAAGCGCACGCCGCTGAGACCGACGCGGTCGGACAGGAACGCCAGGTGCTTCTGCGGCACCAGCCTGGCGCGCAGTCCGTCCTCGGGGTCGTCGGTGGGGACGACCCGGGTGATCGCGTCGGCGTCCAGGCGGGGCGCGTTCCCGACGAGCCGCACCGGGCCGTACGCCAGCCGCCAGCGGTCCTCCTCGTAGGCGAAGACGAAGTAGGACGGTTGCGGCTTGCGCGCCAGCGCGGCGAACCAGGGCCGCTCCTCGGGGCTGTCGGGCAGGAAGTACTCGACGTCGCCGTAGGAGACGGGCGCGGGAACCGGGCGGCCGTTCCGGGTGGCCTCGCAGGCACGACCGCCCAGTTCGCTCGCGGCGGAGGTGGTCAGGAACAGGACCTTGTCGCAGTCGCGCTTCCCGCGCGCTTCGTCGAGCTCTTTGAGCAGCCCGAACGCCGTCGCGGCCTCGTCCTCCACGACCGTGCGGGCCGTGGCGCCCTCGGAGGCGGGCTCCGGCGCAGGAGTCGCCTCGCCCCCGCTCCGCGCGCCGCATCCGGTCAGCAGGGCGACGCTGATGAGCACAGCGACCAGTCGGCGCAGCACGGCGGGAGCCACCTCTCCATGGCACACCTTGGCGATCTGCGGCGCAGCCTAGCGCACCACCTCGGTTACTCGCCGTGAAAGTACCGATATTTCAGTAAATAGCGGAAAGGACGCGCTTGGAGGACAAGACCCAGAGCGGCCGGCACACCGGTAACCTGAGGAGGCTCCCGGACACCTAGGAAGGACCGTTGTGCAGTTCATCCGTCGCCTGTATGACCAGTTCTCCTCGCTCCTCCGAGAGCTCGCCAAGTTCGGCATCGTCGGCGCGGTCGCCTTCATCGTCGACTGGGGTTCCACCAACCTGCTGAGGTACGTGGTCGAGCTCGGCCCGCTGACCTCCAAGACCTTCGCCACGGTGCTCGCCGCCACGCTGGCCTACCTGGCCAACCGCTACTGGACCTGGCGGCACCGCGAGAAGAGCGGCCTGGCCAGGGAGTACTTCCTGTTCTTCGTGCTCAACGGCATCGGCCTGCTCATCTCGCTGCTCATCATCGGCTTCGTCGAGTACACGCTGAAGATGACCGACCCGCTGAGCTACAACGTCTCCCTCGTCATCGGAACCGCGCTCGGCACGCTGTTCCGGTACTGGTCGTACAAGAAGTGGGTGTTCCTGCCGCCGGAGCTTCCCCCGGTCGACCCGCACACCGGGCTGCCCGAGGCCGGCCCGGCCGACGAGCAGCCCCCTCAGCGCGGCGCCCACCCGCTCCCGGGTCCGCAGCTCCCGCCGGTCACCGGCGCCGAGACCAGCGCCAACGGCAACAGTCCAGGCATCACGCCGGTCCGCTGACCACGCGGTGGCGGGCGGTCTCGCCGGCCGGCCGCAGGAACAGCGCGAACACCGCCGGGCGCATGCGCACCAGCTCCAGGCGGCCGCCGTCGGAGGCGGTGAGGGCGCGGGCCAGCGTCAGACCGAGCCCGGTGCCACCGCCGCCGCTGACGTTGCGGTCGAACACGCGGGCGCGCAGGTGCTCGGGAATGCCCGGTCCCTGGTCGGCGACCTCGATCACGATGGACTTGTCCGAGCTGCCCGTCGTGATCGTCACCGCGCCGTCGCCGTGCTCCAGCGAGTTCTCCAGCAGCGTCGAGACCACCTGACTCAGCCCCCCCTTGCTGACCAGGGCGCGCAGGTCGCGGTCGCCGGCCAGGCGGAGCGTCCTTCTGGCCCGGCGGAAGGCCGGCTCCCATTCGGTGAGCTGCTGGCGCAGCACCTCGTCCACCGGGATCGCCTCGGCCTGGGCGTGCCGCTGGCGCCGGGCGGCGGCGAGCAGTTCGTCGATGACCGCGGTGAGCCGCTCGGCCTGGACGATCGCCGCCTCGCCCTCCTCACGGACGATGGCGGGCTGGTCGGCGGCGTCCACGATCTCCTCCAGCCGCATGGTCAGCCCGGTGAGCGGCGTGCGGAGCTGGTGGGAGGCGTCGGTGGCGAACTCCCGCTCGCGGCTCAGCAGGTCGGCGATGCGGGTCGCGCTGCGGTCGAGCACCTCGGCCACCCGGTCGAGTTCAGGTATGCCGTAGCGGTGCCTGCTCGGCCGGGCCTCGCCTGAGCCCAGCCGCTCCGCGATCCTCGCCAGGTCCAGGAGCGGCAGGGTGAGCCGGCGTGACTGCACGACGGCGAGCGACACGGCGACCGCCAGCGCCAGCCCGGCGAGGGCCACGATGAGCATGAGCCATCCCCGGACATTGCGCTCGACCTGGGCGCGGTCGCGCGTTATCCGGACATAGACCCCGCTCTCCGAGTGGGTCTCCTCGGTCATCTGGCGGCCGGGCGGGGGCTCGGCCCCGACGATGACGGTCGGGCTGTTGCGGATGAAGATCTGGACGTACCTGCTGGGATACTGCCGCTGCAACTCGTCGGGATCGATCGGCCGATCTTCGATGCGGGCGTATTCCACCTGGCTGAGCAGCAACGTGGCCTGCGCCCGGAGCTGCTGGACCGCCTCGTCGTTGATGAGACGGGTGACCACCAGACCGAGCGGGACCCCCAGGAGCAGGACCGCTATGGCCGCGACCACCAGGGTCGAGGACAGTAACCTCCGGCGCATCTAGCTATGGGCTATTCGCGTTCGAATCGGAAGCCGACCCCACGGACCGTGGTGATGTAGCGCGGCTTGGCGGCGTCGTCCCCCAGCTTGCGCCGCAGCCACGAGATGTGCATGTCGAGAGTCTTCGTGGAACCCCACCAGTTGGTGTCCCAGACCTCCCGCATGATCTGCTCGCGCGTGACGACCTTGCCGGCGTCACGGACGAGCACGCGGAGCAGGTCGAACTCCTTGGTGGTGAGATGCAGCTCCTTGTCTCCCATCCAGGCGCGGCGCGAGTCGGCGTCGATGCGCACGCCCTGGACCACGGGGGTCTCGGACGTGCCGCGCCGCAGGAGCGCCCGCACCCGGGCGAGCAGTTCCGCAAGCCTGAACGGCTTGGTCACATAGTCATCGGCACCGGCGTCGAGCCCGACCACGGTGTCGACCTCGTCGACGCGGGCGGTCAGGATGAGCACGGGCGTGCCGTGCCCTTCGGCGCGGATGCGGCGGGCGACCTCCAGGCCGTCCATTTCCGGTAGGCCCAAATCGAGCACGATGAGGTCGACGCCCCCGGACAGAGCCCTTTCCAGGGCCTGCGGGCCATCGGGGCTCACCTCAACCTGATAGCCCTCTCGGCGCAGCGCGCGCGCCAGGGGCTCGGAGATCGAGGTGTCATCCTCGGCGAGAAGTACGCAGGTCATAAAGCGATCGTAGGACCTTAGGCGATCGTTTCCCGGGTACAGCGCGCGGTTTGACTCGTCGTTGACCCACCAATTGACCTGGGCAAAGACTCAGAAACTCGGACGACCCCGCCCGCATTGCCTTCTACCCCGATGGCCCCAGGAGTACGCTCGCGAACCGGCACGAGAAAGCGGAGCGGCGCGTCGCGGCGACCCTCCGCGACCGGGTCCGGGGACACGCCGAAACGCCCCCCGGTCGCCGGCGGGCCGGCGGTCGGGGGCGCGACACGCGGTCGTGCGATCAGGAGGCGGAGCCGCCGGGAAGGTCCACGTAGCGCTGGAGGTACAGCCCCTCACCCAGGGTCTCCAGCAGCTGCAGCTCGGTCTCGAGGTAGTCGATGTGGTGTTCCTCGTCCTTCAGGATGTCCTCGAAGAGGCGCGCGGAGGTGTGGTCACCGCGCTCGCGCATGAGCTGGATGCCCGGGCGCAGGCGCCGCACGACGTCCAGTTCGAGCTCCAGGTCGGCCGTGTGCTGCTCCAGGATGGTCTGCCCGATGTGCAGCGTGCCGAGCTTCTGGTAGTTGGGAAGGCCCTCGAGGAACAGGATGCGGTCGGTGAGCACCTCGGCGTGCCGCATCTCGTCGATCGACTCGGCTCTGGTGATGGCGGCGAGCTTGGTGTAGCCCCAGTGCTCCTGCAGCTTGGCATGCAGGAAGTACTGGTTGATGGCGGTCAGCTCGGACGTCAACTGCTCATTCAACAGAGCGATGATGTCTTTGTCCCCCTGCACGGGCAGCATCCCTTTCTATGCGTTCTATGCGGTCGCGACCAGATCCTCCGCTCTTTTCAGCATCGCACAGATCTTCCGCACGCACGTCGCGCAGTCCCCTCCGGCGCCCGTGAGATCGCGGATCTGCCGTGCGCTCCTGGCGCCCGAGGCGATGCAGTCGTGCACCTCGTTCTCGGTCACGGCTCGGCAGATGCACACATACATGGGGGTATGCCCTTCACGTCTACGTAGGTAAAGCATACCTAAGGTAACTCACACGGGTAAGGGTTGCCTATGTGAGCTGTGCAACACCGACCGAGCCTTCACCCCGCCATGCCACGCCCCGGCGCGTACCCGCGTCCGGCCCGCCCGCTCAGTGCCCCCGGTCGATCCACTCCTGAAGATCGGGCGCCTCGGCGCCGATGCTGGTGGAGTCGCCGTGCCCGGTGTGCACGACCGTCTCCGGCGGCAGCGTCAGCAGCCGGTCGCGGATGGAGTCGATGATCGTGCCGAAGGACGAGTACGAACGCCCGGTCGCCCCCGGCCCGCCGGAGAACAGCGTGTCCCCGGTGAACACGGCGCCGAGCTGCGGCGTGTACAGGCACACCGCCCCCGGGGCGTGGCCGGGGGTGTGCAGGACGTGCAGCGCCGCTCCGGCGACCTCGATCACGTCGCCGTCCTTGAGCGGCTCGTACTCGCGCTCGGCGTCGTAGACCATCTCCCACAGCACGGCGTCGGCCGGGTGCAGCAAGATCGGCGCCCCGGTCGCGTCGGCCAGCGCGCCGGCCGCGTTGATGTGGTCGTTGTGCGCGTGCGTGCAGACGATGGCCTTCAGCCGCCGGTCGCCGACCGCCTGGCGGATGGCCTCGGCGTCGTGCGCGGCGTCGATCACCACGACCTCGTGGTCGTCGCCGACCAGCCACACGTTGTTGTCGACGTCCCAGCTTCCGCCGTCCAGCGTGAACGTCCCCGAGGTGACGATCTTCCCGATGGTCATCGCGGGCCCTCCTCTCGTGTCACGGCCCGCCGCGCGCGGGTCACAGGACCACCACCGAGCGCAGGACCTCGCCGCGCTGCATCTTGGCGAAGGCCTCCTCGACCTGGTCCAGTTCGATGGTCTCGGACACGAACCCGTCGAGGTTGAGCCGCCCCTGCAGGTAGAGGTCGATCAGCATGGGGAAGTCGCGGCTCGGCAGGCAGTCGCCGTACCAGGAGGACTTCAGCGCCCCGCCCCGGCCGAAGACGTCCAGCAGCGGCAGGTCGAGCGTCATGTCGGGGGTCGGCACGCCGACCAGCACGACGGTGCCCGCCAGGTCGCGCGCGTAGAAGGCCTGCTTGTAGGTCTCGGGACGGCCCACCGCCTCGATGACCACGTCGGCCCCGTGCCCGCCGGTCAGCTCGCGGATCGCCTCCACCGGGTCGGCGGTCGAGGAGTTCACGACGTGCGTCGCGCCGAACCCGCCCGCCAGTTCGAGCTTGCGGTCGTCCACGTCCACCGCGATGATCCTCGCGGCGCCGGCGAGCGACGAGCCGAGGATGGCCGCGTTGCCCACGCCGCCGCAGCCGATGACGGCCACCGAGTCGCCGCGCGAGACGCCGCCGGTGTTGATCGCCGCGCCGAGGCCGGCCATCACCCCGCAGCCGAGCAGGCCCGCCACCGCCGGGCGCGCGTCGGGGTCCACCTTGGTGCACTGGCCGGCGGCGACCAGGGTCTTGGCGGCGAACGCGCCGATGCCCAGGGCCGGGCTGAGCGGCGTGCCGTCGGCCAGCGTCATCCTCTGCGCGGCGTTGTGGGTGGCGAAGCAGTACCAGGGGCGGCCCCGCAGGCAGGCGCGGCAGTTGCCGCAGACCGCGCGCCAGTTGAGGATCACGTAGTCGCCGGGGGCGACGCCGGTCACGTTCGGGCCCACGGCCTCGACCACTCCGGCGGCCTCGTGCCCGAGCAGGAAGGGGAACTCGTCGTTGATGCCGCCCTCGCGGTAGTGCAGGTCGGTGTGGCACACCCCGCACGCCTGCACGTTGACGACCGCCTCGCCCGGCCCGGGGTCGGGGACGATGACGGTCTGCAGCGTCACGGCCTCGCCCTTGCCACCCGCGATCACGCCCTGGACTTCGTACGGCATGGTGCGTCTCTCCCTCTGTTGGCCTGCACAACGTATAGCGGCACGCATGTGCGTTGACAACGTCGACGGGCCCCGGGGCCGCCCGGTCAGGCCGGGCCCTCCGGGGGCCGGCGCAGCACGTAGGGCTGGATCACCCCGAGACCCCGGGCGGGCCTGCGGCGGATGCGGTGGAGCAGCAGGCCGGGGCTGCCCTCGACCGCCTCGGCGAGGCCCGCGTCGACCAGCACCGTGCAGGGCCGGGCGATCGCGGTGAGCCGCGCCGCGAGGTTCACCGTGGTGCCGAAGACGTCGCCCATGGCCGGTAGGACGGGGCCGTACGACAGCCCGATGCGGACGTCCCTGCCCTCCTCGCGGAGCACGTCCACCAGGTCCAGGGCGACGCGCGCCGCCGTCTCGGCCGTCGGCGCGGTGAACAGCACCTCGTCCCCGAGGGTCTTGACCAGCCGGGCGCCGTGGCCGGCGACCACGTCGGAGGTCTTGGCCTCGAAGTTCTCCACCAGCTCGGCCAGGCCCTGCTCGTCCAGCTCGCGCGACACCTGCGTGAACGACACCAGGTCGGCGAACCCGACGGCCATGCTCGGGCGGCCCGGCCCCGTCTCGGCGCCGACGTCGGCCATGGCGAGCAGGCGGGTGCCGGCGGCGGCGAGCTGCGCCCGCCACACGTGCACGAGCAGCGCCTCGAAGTCGGGCAGCAGCCGCCGCGTGGCCTCCACCGCGCCCGCGAGCTCCTGGTCGCCGGGCGGCTCCGCCGGGTCGAACAGCGCGCCGATCATGATCTCGGACTGCCACTGCGCGAGCCGGGCCGTGGTCTGGCCGAGCGCGCGGGCCATCCGCACGACGGTCTCCTCGTCGATCGTCTCGCCGCCGAGCATCCCGGCCACGCGGCGCAGCGCCTCCACGTCGGCGTCGGTGAAGGCGGGGGTGTCGTCGGCGGGCGTGGCGAACCCGAGGGCCCGCCAGATGCGCCGGGCCAGCTCCGGGGGGACGCCGGCCAGGCTCGCCACCTCGCCGCGGGTGTGGCGGGGCGCCGAGCCCACGAACAGCCGTTCGATCTCCTCGGCGGTGGGACGGCGCACGGTGTCGGTCTCAGCCACCTTCAGGAGGTTACGCCACCTTCGGGGCATGTCTCACCGGCCGTCGATGTCCCCGTCGGAGGCGTCCTCCACCAGCCGGAACAGCTCCG
This sequence comes from Sphaerisporangium sp. NPDC005288, assembly GCF_040607475.1. NCBI lineage: Bacteria > Bacillati > Actinomycetota > Actinomycetes > Streptosporangiales > Streptosporangiaceae > Sphaerisporangium > Sphaerisporangium sp. NPDC005288. The sequence continues at coordinate 66,039 of NZ_JBEXGT010000017.1, forward strand.
ACCGGACGGCCTGGATCTTGGGGATGTCCCTGAGGTTGATCTCCCCCTTGTCGGAGGCCGACTCCACCACCAGCGTGCCGCAGCCGAGCATCCGCTCGATGAAGGTCTGGTCGGAGCTCACGCTGTTGACCTTGGTCAGCGGGATGTCGTCGTCGGACTTGCTGAGGATGCCGGTGCTGATGTTGAACCGGTGGGTGGTCAGCGTGTACGAGGTCGTCTTCCACCGCAGGTAGGGGATGAACGACCAGAGGGTGAGCGCGACCACCGAGACGACGGCGACCGCGATCCACGCGTACCTGGCGTACTCGTAATCGGTAGGAATCAGGAGAAAAGCCGCGCTGGACGCGGCGATGACGAGCAGCAGCGCCATGAACGGCAGGACAAGGCGCTTCCAGTGCGGGTGGAACGAGTGGACGACCCGCTCCCCCGTCGTCAGATGATGTTCAGGGAGACCCATAGGGCAAATCGTGACACGCCCAGCGGCCCGGCACCTGCGAACGCCGCCCTCGGCGCGGCGGGTCCCATGCCGGGCTTTTACCGCCGCCGTGCGCCCATGGCGCCGAGGAGCCGCGCGACCACCACCGCCGTGCAGGCCACCGCGGCCACGACCAGCCAGAGCATGAACGTCGGGTAGAGGTACCACAGCTGGATCCACGCGATGTCGCGCCCCCGGGAGAGCACGCGGAACACCGGGACCATCCCCGCGCACAGCGCGAGCGGCGCCAGATAGGGCACCAGGCGCGACCGCTGCCATCCGGTACGCCGCGCGGCCCAGCGCCGGGACCTGGTCACACCGCGAGCGGCCAGACCGGCGGTGGCCAGGGTCAGCGACAGCAGAACGACGTCGATGAGGAGGTAGGGCAGCGCGGAGGGCACCTCGGGCTCGGCGTCCTCGATCAGGGCGACCAGACCGTCCGTGATCGCGTGGGCGTCGCCGAAGGCCGTCCCGGTGTTGGCCATGACCGCGACGCCGTACCCGGACCCCGGCATGCGCAGCTGGTCCGCCGTCGAGGTGAACAGGTCGCCGCCGTGCCCGATGAAGGGGGTGCCACGCCCGGTCGTGCCGAGCTCCCAGCCCAGGGCGTACCGGGCATGCCGCTCCGATGCCGCGCGCAGCTCCCGGGCACTCCGCTCGGACAGCACGCCGCGGTTCTGCGCGATCAGCCATCGGGCCATGTCGGCGGCCGTGGACAGGACGCCGCCCGAGCCGGCGCCGAACCCGGCCGGCTCGGGCACCGCGAAGGGATGGCCCACGACGTACAGGTGGCCGCGCGCGCTGCCGGGCAGGTCGCGCTCGGTGTCGACGGTACTGCTGTGGCGCATGCCGAGCGGCGTGAACACGTGCGCGCGGAGGTAGTGCGCGAACGGCTCGCCGCTGACCACCTCGACCAGCCGCGCGGCGACCTGGAAGTTGGTGTTGTGGTAGCTGAACGCCGTCCCCGGCGCGGCGGCGAGCCGGGCCGTCCTGAGCCGCGCCACGGCGCCTTGGAGCGTCGCGGGCAGCGGGAGGCTCCGCTCGTGGAAGGCGGAGTCGGCCATGCCCGAGGTGTGGTCGAGCAGTTGCCGGACGGTGATCCGCGCCGCCCGGGGGTCCGCCATGGTGAACTCGGGCAGGTGGTCGCGCACCGGCCCGTCCAGGTCCACCTCGCCCATCTCCACCAGTTGCATGACGGCGAGCGAGGTGAACGACTTGCTGACCGAGGCGACGGCCATCGGCGTGTCCGCCGTGACGCGCTCGCCGGTCGCGGTCCGGCCGTCCCCGGCGACGTACACGACCTGGCCCCCCTTGACGACCGCGACCGCGACACCCGGTAATCCCGTCGCCTCCCGGTACCGATTGACGAACGCGTCGACGGCGGCGGGCGTGACGCCGGGCGGGGCGCCCGCCGTGGCGGCGCCCCCCGAGGACGGGACGGCGGCGAGCAGAACGCCCGCCAAGGCCGGGACGGGGGCGAGCGGAACGCGCGCGGATGACGGGAGGGACGCCGGAAACCCGGCGGACGCCGGCAGCGGGAGGGACATGGGCAGCAGGGCGACGCAGAGCGCCGCGAAGGCGTTTCGGACCACCCGACGACGCTAGGGAGCCGCCCCCGCCTCCGACATCACGGAAACCCGTGGCGTCTTTTACGGGAAACCACCATGCCCCTGGCGCCCGCGAGGTGCCTAGACTGCCGCCGTGTCCGGCAACCGCATTGCGCGCACCACCGTCGGCGTGCTCGCGGGCGTGGTCCTCGGCTGGGTGGAGCTGGTGTTCCTCTGCGCGGCCTGGCCGGCCCGCCTGGTCCCCGCCGCGCGTCCGGTCACGGACCGCGGCCTGGCATGGCTGGTGGCCCTGGAGCGCGCCCGGCTGACGGCCTGGCTCGACCACCCCGTCCCGCCGACCGGCGGCGGCTACGGCTTCGTCGCGGCCCGCGCCGCGCTGGGCGTCCTCGGCGGGTACGGCTGCGCCGCCGGGCTGTTCCTGGGCGGGCTGCTGCTGACCGGCGGGCTGTGGGAGCTGGCCTCCGGCGGGGCCGAGGACGTTCCGCTGCGCATGCCGGGGGTGCGGGTGACCACCAACAGCGGGGTGCTCGGACTGACCTGCGCGGGGGGCGTGCTGACCCTGGTCGCCCTCGGCGTCCTCGCCGTGGGGGCGGGCGAGCGGCGGCTGGCCGACCGCTTCCTCGGGCCCGGCGGCGCGGAGTCGATGCGCAGGCGCATCGCCGAGCTGACCCATACCCGCTCGGGCATCGTCCGGGCGGTGGACGACGAGCGCCGCCGCATCGAGCGCGACCTGCACGACGGGGTACAGCAGCGGGTGGTCGCCCTGGCGATGCTGCTCGGCCGGGCCCGGCACGCCACCGACCCGGCCCGCGCCGACGACCTGGTCACCCAGGCGTACGGGGAGTCGCGCCGGCTGCTGGACGAACTGCGCGAGGTGGCGTGGCGGATCTACCCCGCCGCGCTGGACGAGCTCGGCCTGCGGACCGCGCTGGCGAACCTCGCCGATCGCTCGGGCATCCCGGTCACCCTGCGCTACGAGCTGTCGGAGCGGCCGGCGTCGGAGGTCGAGACCGCCCTGTACTTCGTGGCCCGCGAGGCGATCACCAACGCGGTCAAGCACGCGGGGGCGCGGGACATCCTGGTCGAGCTGACCGAAGACCAGCGGGCGGTGACCGTGACGATCTCGGACGACGGCGCGGGCGGCGCCGATCCCGCCGGCGGCGGGCTGGCGGGGCTGGCCAGGCGCGTCCTGGCGCTGGACGGCGCGATGAGCGTGCACAGCCCCGAGGGCGGGCCGACCCGGGTCAGCGCGACCATGCCGAAGGGCGTGCCGTGCGGCTGATCCTCGCCGACGACTCGGTGCTGCTCCGCGAGGGCCTCGCCCGCCTGCTGGAGGACGCCGGGCACGAGGTCGTCGCCGCCGTCGGGGACGCCCCGGCGCTGCTCGACGCCGTCGAGCGGCACCGCCCGGACGTCGCGGTGGTCGACGTGCGCATGCCGCCGACGCACACCGGGGAAGGGCTACGGGCGGCGCTGGAGATCCGGCGGCGCCGGCCCGAGGTGGGGGTGCTCGTCCTGTCCCAGTACGTGGAGCGGACCTACGCCACCCGGCTCCTCGCGGGCGACACAGCAGGGCTGGGCTACCTGCTCAAGGACCGCGTGTCGGAGGTGGCCGCCTTCCTGGACGGGCTGGAGCGGGTGCGGGCGGGCGGCACGGTGCTCGACCCGGAGGTGGTCCGCCGTCTGCTCGCCCACACCGCCCGCGCCGACACCCTGAGCAGGCTGAGCCCGCGGGAGACGGAGGTACTGCGGCACCTGGCGCAGGGCCACGTCAACACGGCGATCGCCGGACGCCTGCACGTGTCGCTCAGCACCGTCGAGAAGCACATCAACGCGATCATGGACAAGCTCGGGCTCCCCCGCGACCCGGAGTACAACCGCAGGGTGCTGGCCATCCTGCGCTACCTCGGCGACGACCCCGGCGGCTGACCGCCCACGCCGGCGCACCCCGCACGCGCCCGGCGGACGGCACGCGCGCCGGGCCGGGCCGGGTGGCGAGAGGACGGTCGCGACGCGCCGCGGCAGGCGTCAGCCCTTGGCGGGGCGGACGTGGACCACGTCGCCGACGCTGAGGGCGTGGTCGGCGCCGTCCGCGCGCACGAGCAGGTGCCCTGAGGCGTCCACGCCGGTGGCCAGGCCCTCCAGCACGCTCCCGCCGGGCAGTTCGACCCGTACCTGCCGCCCGATCGTGGCGCTCGTCGCGGCGTACGCGGCCCGCAGCCCGCTGGCGTCGGCGTCGCCGCCGGCCGCGATCCAGTCGCGGTAGTGCGTCTCGATCTCGCGCAGCACCGCCCTGATCAGCGGGTCACGGTCGGCGCACTCGGCGTTCTCGATGGTCAGCGAGGTGGCGGTGGGGACGGGCAGTTCCTCGGGCCGCAGCGAGACGTTGAGGCCCATGCCGACGACGACGGCGTCCTCCACCCGCTCGGCCAGGATGCCCGCGAGCTTGCGCTCGCCGACGAGCAGGTCGTTCGGCCACTTCAAGCGGACGTCCACGCCGGCGAGGCGGCGCACGGCCGAGGCGGCGGCCAGCCCCACCAGCAGCGTCACCCACCCTTGCCTGGCCGGGGACACCGCGGGCCGGAGCAGCACCGAGAAGGTCAGGCCCGCGCGCGGCGGCGCCGTCCACACCCGGCCGAGGCGCCCGCGCCCGGCCTCCTGCAGTTCGGCGATCAGCACGGCGCCCTCACCGGCCCCGCGGCCCGCCTCCTGGGCCAGGTCGGCGTTGGTGGAGCCGGTGCGGTCGACGACGGCGAGCCGCGACCACAGGCTTCCGGGGCGGACGACCGCCTTGGTCAGCGCGGCCTGCGACAGCGGCGGCCGCTCGAGATCGGTGTACGGCGAGTCAAGCACCCCTCCATCCTCCTCCCTTCCTCCGCGTCGCGCCTCCCCGCCCACGGGACGACGGGCCGACAGTGGGTAGTGCGGTCATCACCGGGAGGCGGCGGAACGGGCCGCCTGCCGCCCGTGAACCGGGCCCGGTTCGTCAGATCCGGCAAATGGGTGATGCTATGAACTAGCCGCGCGAACGGCCGGCAGCAGGGACGAGAAACGGGTGAACGTCCGGTGAGCAAGCGTCTGGACCCTCGAAACTGGGCGAGCTGGAAGCCCTTCGGCATCGGCGAGCGCAAACCCAACAACTATCTGGAGCTGTGGAAGGCCTTCCGGTCGGTCAAGGGCAACCGGCGCTACGCCTGGCGCATCCTCACCCAGGGCACCTGCGACGGGTGCGCCCTGGGCACCCGGGGCATGCGCGACTGGACGATGGACGAGATCCACCTGTGCAACATCCGGCTGCGCCTGCTCCAGCTGAACACCATGCCGCCGCTGGACACCGCCCGGCTGGCCGAGGTCTCGGGGCTCTCCTCGATGCGCAGCGCGGAGCTGCGCGACCTCGGCCGCCTGCCCCACCCGATGCTGCGCCGCCGGGGCGAGCCCGGCTTCACCCGGGTGAGCTGGGATGAGGCGCTGGATCTGGCGGCCTCGCACCTGCACCCCGGTGCGCGGCTCGGGGCGTACCTGACCAGCCGGGGCGTGCCGAACGAGAACTACTTCGCCGCCCAGAAGGCCGTGCGGGCGCTCGGCACCAACTCCATCGACAACGCGGCGCGCATCTGCCACTCGCCCTCGACGGTGGCACTCAAGCAGACCATCGGCGCCGCCGCGACCACCTGCTCCTACACCGACTGGATCGGCTCGGACCTGATCGTCTTCATCGGGTCCAACCCCTCCAACAACCAGCCGGTCGCCATGAAGTACCTGTACCACGCGAAGAAGGCCGGCACCCGCGTCGCGATGGTCAACTCCTACCGCGAGCCCGGCATGGAGCGCTACTGGGTGCCCTCCAACGCCGAGTCGGCGATGTTCGGCACCAAGATCACCGACGACTTCTTCGGAGTGAACGTCGGCGGCGACATCGGCTTCCTCAACGGCGTGCTCAAGCACCTGGTGGAGAACGACTGGCTGGACAAGGCGTTCATCGACGCGCACACCGCCGGCTTCGACGACGCCCTGCGGGCCGTCGCCGGGCAGTCGTGGGAGTCGCTGGAGGCGCTCAGCGGCGCGACGCGCGAGCAGATGTACGAGCTGGCCAAACTGCTCGGCGAGGCGAGGTCGGCGGTGCTGGTGTGGTCGATGGGCATCACCCAGCACTCCTACGGCGAGGAGAACGTCCGCTCCATCGTCAACCTGGCGCTGGCCAGGGGCTTCGTGGGGCGGGACCACTGCGGGCTGATGCCGATCCGCGGGCACAGCGGCGTCCAGGGCGGCGCCGAGATGGGCGCCTACGCCACCGGCCTGCCCGGCGGCCTGCCGATCACCCCGGAGAACGCCGGCCTGTTCGCCGGGAAGTGGGGCTTCGATGTGCCCGCCACACCGGGGCTCACCGCGACCGACATGATCGACGCGGCGCACGCGCGCGAGCTGGACGTCCTGGTCTCCTCCGGCGGCAACTTCCTGGAGGTGCTGCCCGACCCGGCCTACTGCCGCGAGGCGCTGGGCCGCCTGCCGCTGCGCGTCCACATCGACATCGTGCTGTCCAGTCAGATGCTGGCCGAATCCGAGGGCGACGTGCTGCTGCTGCCGGCGCAGACGCGGTACGAGATGGCGGGCGGGGTCACCGAGACCTCGACCGAGCGCCGTGTCATCTTCTCCCCCGAGGTCCGGGGGCCGCGGGTCGGCGAGGCGTGGCCCGAGTGGAAGATCTTCACCGAGCTGGCCGCCCGCGCCCGTCCCGAGCTCGCCGGCCTGGTCCGCTACCCGGGCGGCACGCCGCAGATCCGCCGGGAGATCGAGGACGCCGTGCCGTTCTACGCCGGCATCGCGAAGCTGGCCGCGTTCGGGGACAACGTGCAGTACGGCGGGCGGCACCTGTGCCCCGACGGCCGGTTCCCCACCGCCGACGGTCTCGGCCGTTTCTCCGCCGTCGCCCTGCCCGAGCTGGAACGCCCCGACGGGTCGTTCATGGTGGCAACGCGGCGCGGCAAGCAGTTCAACAGCATGGTCCACGAGCGCCGCGACGGCTTCAACGGCGCCACCCGCGAGGCCGTCCTGATCAGCCCGTACGACGCCGACCGGCTCGGCCTGCCCGACGGCGCCGAGGTCGAGCTGCGCGGCGCCGCCGGGCGGTTCACCGGCCGGGTGCTGCGCGCGCCGCTGACGCCGGGCAATCTGCAGATCCACTGGCCGGAGGGCAACGTCCTGCTGGACGCCGCCCGCCGCTCCCCCGACGCCCGCATCCCCGACTACAACGCCGTGGTCACGCTCACGAAGACCGCGCCATGACCACCGGCGAGCTGCCGGAGCGGCGGGTGGCCGGCGCCCTCGGCCACCCGCGCCCCGGGCCGACCAGCAGGGTACGGGTGCGCGAGGTCTCCGGCACGGCCGTGCGCGACCGCCGCGACGACCTGGCGACCGAGGAGCCGCTGGAGATCCGCATCGCCGCGGGCGGCGACACCCGCACCCTGGCGATCACCATGCGGACGCCGGGGGCGGACTTCGAGCTGGCGGCCGGGTTCCTGTCCGGCGAGGGCATCGCGGGGCCGGACGACATCGCCTCGATCGCCTACTGCACCGACGAGGACCTGCCGCCGGAGGCGCGCTACAACACCGTCACCGTGCACCTGCGCGGCCGCGTCCTGCCCGAACACCCCTCCATGCAACGGCACTTCCTGACCTCCAGCGCCTGCGGCGTCTGCGGCACCGCCAGCCTCGACGCCCTCCACACCCGCCACGCCGCCCTCGGCCGGCCCGCCGTCGACCACACCTGCGACCGTGGGCACGCGCTGCCGCCCGTACCCGCACAGGTCCTGTACGAGCTGCCCAACCGCCTGCGGCAGGCCCAGGGGATCTTCGGAAAGACCGGCGGCCTGCACGCCGCGGGCCTGTTCACGGCCGACGGGTCGCTGCTCGCCGTGCGCGAGGACGTCGGCCGGCACAACGCCGTGGACAAGCTGGTGGGCTGGGCGCTGCTGTCCGGCCGCCTGCCGCTCGCGGGCAACCTCCTGCTCGTCAGCGGCAGGACCAGCTACGAGATCATGCAGAAGGCCCTGGCCGCCGGCCTGCCCATGGTGTGCGGCGTCTCGGCCCCGTCCTCCCTGGCCGTCGACCTGGCCAGAGACTTCGGCATGACCCTCATCGGCTTCCTCAGAAACGAACGCTTCAACATCTACGCCGGCCCCGACCGCGTCGTCACCCATCCTGAGTGACACAACAGCCACCACACCTCCCGGCGATGCCGTGGCCACACCATTCCAGCCAGGCGGCCGACAGACACGCAAGATCGTGCGTACCCGGGCCCGGCTGGATCGCCGACACCTCGGCGAAGGTGTCAGCCGGTGTTCTGGAGGCCGGCGGCTACGCCGTTGACGCTGAGGAGCAGGAGGGTCTCCAGGCGTTCGCGCTCGGCCTCTGAGAGGGGCTCCTCGGCGCGGAGGGCGGCGAGGGCGCGCAGTTGCAGGTGGGACAGCGCGTCGACGTAGGGGTCGCGGAGCTGGACGGCGCGCGACAGCACGCGCCTGCTCTCCAGCAGCCGCGCGTGGCCGGTGACGGCGAGCACGAGCGTGCGGGTGAGGTCGTACTCGGCGAGCACCTGCTCGGCGAAGTCCGGACGGCCGCCGAGGGCCAGGTAGCGGGCGGCGATCTCGCGGTCGGTCTTGGCCAGGGACATCTCGGCGTTGTCCATGAGCGAGGCGAACAGCGGCCACTCGCGGTAGGCCTGGCGCAGCTCCTCGAGCCCCGGCCCCGGGTCGGCGGGGGTGGCCGGGTCGGGGCGGGTGGCGGCGAGCAGGCCGCTGCCCAGGCCGTACCAGCCGGGCAGGTTGACGCGGGTCTGCGCCCAGGCGAACACCCACGGGATCGCGCGCAGGTCGTCCAGCGACCGGGGGGCGCCGAGGCCGCGCCGCGCCGGACGGGAGCCGAGGCGCAGCGAACCGAGCTCCTCCAGCGGGCTGACCAGCCCGAACCACTCGGGGAACCCGGGCGCCTCGGTCAGCGAGCGGTAGGCGTGCTCGGAGGCGGAGGCGACCCGCTCGGCCAGCACGCGGTAGCGGGCGGCGGCGTCGGCCGTGCGGGACTCCACCGAAGGAGTGGAGGCGAGCAGGACGGCGTTGGTCACCTGCTCGATGTGCCGGAGGGCGATGGCCGGGTGGCCGTACCGGGCGAAGATCACCTCTCCCTGCTCGGTGACCTTGAACCGGCCGGAGACCGAGCCGGGCGCCTGGCCCAGGACGGCGCGGTTGGCCGGGCCGCCGCCGCGGCCGAGGGCGCCGCCGCGGCCGTGGAACAGCGTCAGCCGCACGTCGTTGGCCTGGGCCCAGGCGGCCAGCTCGGCCTGCGCGTCGTACAGCTTGAGCGTCGCGGCGGCCGGGCCGAGCTCCTTGGCGGAGTCGGAGTAGCCCAGCATGACCTCAAGTCGGCGCCCGTTGGCCTCCACGCGCTTGCGCACGGCGGGCAGGCGCAGCATGCCGGCGAGCACGTCGGCCGAGTTGGCGAGGTCCTCCCCGGACTCGAACAGCGGCACGACGTCGAGCACGGGCGCACGGCCGCCGAGCGCGTGCTCGGCCAGCTCGTAGACGGCGGCGATGTCGTCCGCCGACCGGGTGAACGACACGACGTACCGGGAGCAGGCCGTGACCCCGAAGCGCTCCTGGATCCAGGCGATCATGCGGATGGTGGCCAGGACCTCCTCGGTGCGCTCGGAGAGGGCGCCCTCGGCGATCTCGCGCAGCGCCGCGGCGTGCACCTGGGAGTGCTGGCGGACCTCCAGCTCGGCCAGGTGGAACCCGAAGGTCTCGACCTGCCAGATGAGGTGCTGGACCTCCCCGTACGCCTGGCGCGCCGCCCCGGCCGCCACCAGGGAGGACTGGCACAGGCGCAGGTCGGTGAGCAGGTCGTCGGGCGAGCGGTAGGCGAGGTCGAGGTCGCGGCGGCGGGTGGCGGCGATCTTGGCGGCCACGAACAGCAGCCACTGGCGGTGCGGCTCACGGGGCGAGCGCTTGGCCAGCTCGGAGACCAGCTCGGGGTGGTCGTCGGCCGCCGTGGTCAGCGCCTCTACCAGCTCCTTGCTGGGCGGGCTGTCGCCGTTCCAGACGGTGAGGCTGCGGCCGATGCGGGTGGTGGCGTTCTCCAGGGCGGTGAGCACGTGCTCGGCCTGGATGAGCACGGCCTCCCTGGTCACCCGCGCGGTCACGTTGGGGTTGCCGTCACGGTCGCCGCCGATCCAGCTGCCGTAGCGGATGTAGGCCCGGGCGAGCGGGGCCCGCCTGCCGGTGCCCTCGGCGAGCGCGGCGTCCAGCGAGCGGTAGATGCGCGGCACGGTGCGGAACAGCGTCTCGTCGAAGGCCGCCATCGCCGTGCGGACCTCGTCCAGCGGGTCGAGCTTGGTGTGCCGGAGCTGGGCGGTGCGCCACAGCAGGTCGATCTCCTCCAGCAGGTGGCGGTGGGCCTCCTGCCGTTCGTGCGCCCCGCGGTCGGGGGCGTTGTACTCGGCGAGCTGGACGCTGACACGCTGGATCGCGGTGGCCACGGCGCGGCGGCGCGCCTCGGTGGGGTGCGCGGTGAGCACGGGACGGAACTCCAGCTCGGCGATCAGCCGGGCGAGCTCGTCGTCTCCGAGGTCGTGCTTCAGCTCGCCGACCGCCGCCGCGAGCGACTCGGGCAGCGGCGCCTCGCCGGTGTCGCGCGAGCGCAGGATGCGGATGCGGTAGTGCTCCTCGGCGAGGTTGACCAGGTGGAAGTAGCAGGTGAAGGCGCGGGCGATCTGCACGCTGCGGTCGACCGGCCATTCGGCGACCATGGCGGCCACCTCGTCGACCGACAGCTCGCGCCTGCGGGCGGCGATCACCGCCTTGCGCAGCCGTTCGACGTCGGCCAGGAGGTCGGGCCCGCCGTCCTCGGCGATGACACGGCCCAGCAGCTCCCCCAGCATGCGCACGTCGGCGCGCAGTTCGTCGGGCATCTCGGAGACGGCACTGTGCCGTTCGGCAAGAGAACGTTCTGCCTGCTGTGATGCGTTGGCGGCCATACCACGAAGGGTATCCAGTGTCTCCGACACGCTGGATACCAGTCTCATCCATTGGACTAGACCACTTGCCACGAGCCGGTGAACCGCACGGGACCCGCAGGTGAACCCGCACGCCGGGCCGGGGTCAGGACGGCCGGGAGACGGCGGCGAGCAGGTCAGGAAGGCGGGCGTAGCCGATGGTCGCGGCGAGCCTGCGGCCCCCGACGCCCACCGCCACCCCGTAGGGGACGACCAGCAGCGACGCCCAGGTCAGCCCGAACAGCACCGGCAGCACCACCGGGGCCGACAACAGGCTCGTGCCGAGCATGGCGCCGAACGACCCGGCGAAGGCCACCCCGCCCTGGCCGGGGGCGGCGCTGGTGAAGGCGTTGATCCGCTCGGGGTAGGTGTAGGGCAGCACCACGCTGATCACCGCGCCCACGCCGAGCGCGATCTGCAGCAGCCCGATCGAGGCGAGCAGCGCCGGGACGGCCCAGACCGCGTGCCCGGCGACCAGCCCACCGGCGACGGACAGCAGCGCCAGCAGCGGGGCGGCGACCAGCGAGACGGCCAGATGCCGGCCGGCGAGGTCGGTGCGCAGGTCGCGCTGGGAGGAGTACACGATCGCGTTCATCCACAGGGCCCGCCCGTCGATGCCGAAGGCGTTGGCGCCCTGCAGCCCGATCATGAGCGCTCCGGCGCACGCCGCGGAGACGGCCAGCGTCGCGCCGGCCAGGCCGTTGGGGCCGCTGCTCAAGGAGAACATCAGCACTCCGGAGATGCCCACGGCGGCGATCCAGCCCATGCGTCCTCGCGGCTCGCGGCGCAGGTACTTCAGCTCCTTGGACACGACGGCGCCGAGCGGGCCGGCGGGGAGCAGCCCGTCGAAACGGCTGCGGCGCACCGAGCCCACCTCGGTGGAGGCGTCGGAGCGCACCATCGTCCGGCGCAGCACGACGACCCACACGTCGGCGAGGATCAGCACCACCACGCCCACGGCCGCCACCTCGGCCAGCCCGACGAACGAGCCGTCCGCGATCGCGTGCGCGGCCATGCCCGGCGGCCCCCACCGCACCGCCTCGGCGAGGCTTCTCAGCAGTTCGCGCGGCGCGCCGCCGATGCCCCGGTTGAGCAGGAGGTTGGGCACCTGGGTGAGCAGGATGACGAACACGACGCCGATGGCCAGCAGGTCGCGTCCGCGCCGGGTGCGCAGCACCCGCGACAGCGCCGTGGTGACCACGCGCGAGGCCACCAGGCAGAACGCGAGCTGGAAGAGCGCCGCCACCAGGCCGATCAGCGCTCCGGAGACATCGCGCGACAGGCCGACGACCGCACCTAGGAGCGTGAACAGCGAGGCCAGCGGCCAGGGCCCGGTGACCGAGGCGGCGAACATGCCGACGGCCATCTGACCGGCGGTCAGCGGGAACAGCGACAGCCGCGCCGGGTCGAGGGTCTCGTCCACCCCGAAGACCAGCAGCGGGCCGGCCACCCAGATCAGCGCGAGCAGGGTGAACAGCACCATGCCGGCGTCCGCCGCGACGTCGGCGGGCGCGAGCCGGAGCAGGCTGGTCAGCACCAGGCCGCCGCAGGCCGCCGCGGCCGCCCCGATGAGCGTGAAGACGAAGCCGATCTGGCGCATGGCGTCGCCGCGCAGGTTGCCGGCGATCAGCCGCAGCTTCAGCCGGACGAAGAGCCACGCCATGGGGCCCCCTCTCCGGAACCGAGCCACGACAGGCCCTCCTCGCCGTTGTCCCTGGCGCCGACCAGGTGGAGCAGGGCCTCGTTGAGGGTCTGGCCGCCGCGGACGTCGGCGAGCGGGCCCTGGGCGACGATGCGGCCGAGGTTCATCACCGACACCCAGTCGCACAGCCGCTCGACCAGCTCCATCACGTGGCTGGAGAACACGACGGTGGACCCGGAGGCGGTGTAGCGCCGCAGGACCTCGACCAGCGTGTTCGCGCTGATCGGGTCGACCCCCTCGAACGGCTCGTCCAGGAACAGCACCCGGGGATTGTGCAGCAGCGCGGCGGCCAGGCCGATCTTCTTGCGCATGCCGGTGGAGTAGTCGACCACCAGTTTGTCGGCCGAGCCGACGAGGTCCATGACCGTGAGCAGCTCCTCGGCGCGCCGGGCGACCTCGTCCTTGGCGATGCCCCTGAGCTGCCCGTTGTACATGAGCAGCTCGCGACCCGACAGCCGCTCGAACAGGCGCAGCCCCTCGGGGAGCACGCCGATGCGGGCCTTGACCGCGACCGGGTCGCGCCAGACGTCCACCCCGCCGACCTCGGCCGAGCCGGCGTCGGGCACGAGCAGGCCGGTGATCATGCTGAGCGTCGTGGTCTTGCCCGCGCCGTTCGGGCCCACCAGCCCGGCGAAGCTGCCGCGCGGCACCACCAGATCGACCCCCGCCACCGCCACCTGGTGCCCGAACCGCTTGAACAGCCCTCGTGTGCGGACCGCCTCGGCGCGTCCGGCCTGGCCCGCGTCGGGCGCGTCGTCCCCGGCGGCGAAGTGGGTCATGCCGTCACTCTAACCGCGAGCGCCGCCGCGACCGGCCGAACCGATGCCGTGACCGGTCGAACGACGCCCTGACCGGTCGAACGACGCCCTGACCGGTCGAACGACGCCCTGACCGGTCGAACGACGCCGCGACCGGTCGAACGACGCCGCGACGGGGAGGACTACCCTACGGGCATGAGCGCTGACCCGGTTCCGCACGTCGATGGAGTTGACCCGCACACCACCGCGGGAAAGATCGCCGACCTGGAGCGGCGCCTGCACGAGGCCGCCAACGCCGGGTCCGCCCGGGCCGTGGAGAGGCAGCACGCCAAGGGCAAGATGACGGCGCGCGAGCGGCTGGTCGCCTTCCTCGACGAGGGCTCGTTCGTGGAGTTCGACGAGCTGGCCCGCCATCGGGCCACGGCCTTCGACATGGCGGGCGAGCGCCCGTACGGCGACGGGGTGGTGACCGGGTACGGCACCGTCGCGGGCCGTCCCGTGGCGGTGTTCGCCCAGGACTTCACGGTGTTCGGCGGGTCGCTCGGGGAGGTCTTCGGCGAGAAGATCGTCAAGGTCATGGACCACGCGCTGAAGACCGGCTGCCCGATCGTCGGCATCAACGACTCCGGCGGCGCCCGCATCCAGGAGGGCGTGGTGTCGCTCGGCCTGTACGCCGAGATCTTCAAGCGCAACGTGCACGCCTCTGGGGTGATCCCGCAGATCTCGCTCATCATGGGGCCCTGCGCGGGCGGCGCGGTGTACTCCCCGGCGCTGACCGACTTCGTGCTCATGGTGCGGGAGAAGTCCCACATGTTCATCACCGGGCCGGACGTCATCAAGACGGTCACCGGCGAGGAGGTCACCTTCGAGGAGCTCGGCGGGGCGCGCACCCACAACTCCAGGTCGGGTGTCGCCCACTACGAGGCGGCCGACGAGAACGACTGCCTGGAGTTCGCCCGGGCGCTCCTGTCGTATCTGCCGTCCAACAACATGGACGAGGCCCCGGTGTTCGACTCCCCCGCCGACCTGACGGTCACCGACGCCGACCGCGAGCTCGACACGCTGATCCCCGACTCGGCGAACCAGCCGTACGACATGCACCAGGTGATCGAGCATGTGCTGGACGAGGGTGAGTTCCTGGAGATCCACGCCGCGTTCGCGCCGAACATCGTGGTCGGGTTCGGGCGGGTCGAAGGGCAGCCGGTGGGGGTGGTGGCCAACCAGCCGATGAACTTCGCCGGCACGCTGGACATCGCCGCCTCGGAAAAGGCCGCACGCTTCGTCCGTACTTGCGATGCTTTTAATATCCCTGTGCTGACTTTTGTCGATGTACCGGGCTTCCTTCCGGGTACGGACCAGGAATGGAACGGGATCATCCGACGGGGCGCCAAGCTGCTGTACGCCTACGCCGAGGCGACCGTGCCGCTCGTGACGGTGATCACCCGCAAGGCGTACGGCGGCGCGTACGACGTCATGGGCTCCAAGCACCTCGGGGCCGACATCAACCTGGCCTGGCCCACGGCGCAGATCGCGGTCATGGGCGCCCAGGGAGCGGTGAACATCCTCTACCGGCGCGAGCTGGCCACGGCCGAGGACCCCGAGACCGAGCGCACGCGTCTGATCACCCAGTACGAGGACACGCTCGCCAACCCCTACCTCGCGGCCGAGCGCGGGTACGTCGACGCGGTGATCCGGCCGTCGGACACCCGGGTGCGCGTCGTCAGGGCGCTGCGCGCGCTGCGCAACAAGCGCCAGGCGCTGCCGCCGAAGAAGCACGGCAACATCCCCCTGTAGGAGGCGGCCATGGATCAGCCCTATCTGAGGATCGTTCACGGCGGCGCCACTCCGGAGGAGGTGGCCGCGCTGGTCATCGCCGTCGCCACAAGAACCGCGAAACCGGCCCAACCCGTCCGAAGCCGCGAACTATGGCGTAACCCAGCACATCAGATGAGAAGAGTCTTCCCCACCGGGCCAGGAGCGTGGCGGGCGAGCTCACGGCCTCATTAGATCTTTGGAAGTGGGTGTCAAGCGCGCTGAGAGTTGGGACTATCTAGAAATGGGGGAATATAGTCAGCCGATCATCGCCTAGGACCGAGGCCTGGAGGAGAGCATGGCAATCCCGGACCTCACACCGCATCCCGTGGCGGCGAAATACGCCGTCCTCGTGGACGTCGGCTATCTCTACGCTGCGGCGGGCGAGGTCATCCTGGGGGCCAAGGAGCGCAAGGAATACCGCGTCGCCGCGGACGAGCTCATCCAGGCCCTCAAGAAGCACGCGATGGAGCGCATCCCCGGCGAGCTGCTGCGGGTCTACTGGTACGACGCCGCCCGCGACCGGGTGCCCACCGTCGACCAGCGCGTGATCGCCCAGCTGCCCTGGGTCAAGGTGCGCCTCGGGAACCTCAACGCCCGCGGCCAGCAGAAGGGCGTCGACGCCCAGATCCGCAGCGACCTCGAAGCCCTCGCCCGCCACCACGCCGTCAGCGACACCGTGCTCATCGCCGGGGACGAGGACATGGTGCCCGCCGTCGAGGCCGCCCAGACGTTCGGCGTGCGCATCCACCTGTGGGGGGTGGAGCCGCCCTACGGCACCAACCAGGCCGAGCGCCTGGTCTGGGAGTCCGACACCGTGGAGGAGCTCACCGCCGACTTCCTGCGCCCGTACTTCAGCCGCTCCGCCCAGGTCGTGCCGGCCGCGCCGTCACCGCCCTCGCCCGCCCAGGTGTTCGCCGGGCGCACCGCCATGGCCAAGCCCGTCGTCAAACAGCCCGGTCAGGTCACCAAGCTCGGCCCCAGCCGGCCGAGGGTCGAGGAGGTCGGCGAGCACGTCGCGCAGAAGTGGATCCTCACCCGGGGCCGTGACAACATCCGCGACCTGCTCCCTGGACCGCTCCTGCCGACCGTCATCGACACCGAGCTGCTCATCGAGGCCGAAAAGGAGCTGGGCCACTCACTGCGCCCCTACCCCGAGGCCCGCGTCTGGCTCCGCGACGGCTTCTGGGCCCGCGTCTACCGAGAATTCGACCTCGGCGTCGGCATCTCCACCAAATAACCCCCCATCCCCCGAGCGCCGCCGAGGATCGGTGTACCGCATGCCCACGCCTCATCCTCACCGTCGGACGGCCGATCGACCGGCGCCGCTGCGGCGGGAAGTGGTGCGTCGGGGGCCGGCGCCATCGCGCGGTGGGGGGCCGGGGAAGCGTGGCGCCGAGTGGTCACAGCGGCGTCCGAATTCCGCCGGTCGCCGGGGTTGAGCAGGGCATAGCCTCGATCTGTGACTCCACACCAGACCCTCGACTTCGACTCCTGTTACCGGGCGGCGAGCGCCCGGGACATGCGTTTCGACGGGCGGTTCTACACGGCCGTCACCTCGACCGGCATCTACTGCCGCCCCATCTGCCCGGCCCGCACCCCCGCCAGGCGCAACGTCCGCTTCTACCGGCACGCCGCCGCGGCCGAGGCGGCCGGGTTCCGCCCGTGCCGCCGCTGCCGGCCCGAGCTCAGCCCCGGCGACCCCGGCTGGGACGTCGCCGCTGACCTCGTGGGCCGGGCGCTGCGGCTGATCGACGACGGGGTGGCCGACGAGTACGGCGTGGCCGGGCTGGCACAGCGGTTGCACGTGACCGAGCGCCATCTGCTGCGCCTGTTCACCGCCCGGCTCGGCGCCGGTCCCCTCGCGGTGGCGCGGACGCGGAGGCTGCTGCTGGCCAAGCAGTTGCTGACGGAGACCGCGCTCCCGATCACCGATGTCGCCTTCGCCGCCGGGTTCGGCAGCGTGCGCCAGTTCAACGCGACGATGAAGGAGGCGTACGGCTTCGCCCCGAGTGAGCTGCGCACGTCGAACGGTCCCCTCGCCGCCGCCCGCAGAGCCCCGGCGCCACGGGCGGCCGACCACGCGGTTCCCGGGACACGGCTCAGCGCCGGCCCGGCCGCCGATCGTGATGTTCAGGGCACCCGGCCCGGTGACGCTCAGAACACCCGGCCCGGTGACGCTCAGAGCATCCGGCTCGGTGACGCTCAGAGCACCCGGCTCGGTGACGCTCAGGGCGCCCGGGCGGGTGATGCTCAGGACGCCCGGCTCGCCACCGCCACGGAGCCTCCGGCCGCGCTCACGCTGCGGCTGAACCACCGGGCTCCCTACGACGCTGCGACGCTGCTGGGCTTCCTGGCCGCGCGCGCGATCCCCGGGATGGAGGAGGCGAGCCCGAGTGGCTACCGGCGCGCCGTCACCGGAGGGTCGATCACGCTCACCCCGGCGGACGGGCACGTCAAGCTGTCGGTGACCCTGGACGACACCCGCCACCTTGCCAAGATCGTCTCGCGCTGCCGCCGCCTGCTGGATCTGGACGCCGACCCGGTCGCGATCGCCGACGCGCTGGGCGCGACCACGCTGCGGGCGCTGGTCGCCACGCGGCCCGGGCTCCGGGTGCCGGGCGCCTTCGACGGCTTCGAGCTGGCTGTGCGCGCCGTGGTGGGCCAGCAGGTCTCCGTGGCCGGCGCCAGGACCCTGCTCGGCCGCATCGTCGCCCGCGCCGGCACCCCCGCCAGACCGACCCCGCCCGGCGGCGGTATCGCCAGACCCACACTGCCCACTGACGCGACCGAGCGGCCCACCCCGCCCACTGACGCGCCCGAGCGGTCCACCCTGCCCACTGACATGACCGCGCGGTCAACCCCGCCCGCCGACGCGACCCAGTGGTCCACCCCGTCCGCCGACGTGACCGGCGGGGCCGGAGCCGACGGGCCGTTCCTGCTGTTCCCCACCGCCGAGCGGCTGGCGGAGGCCGATCTGTCCGGGCTCGGGCTCACCGGCCGCCGGGTCGCGACGCTGAAGGCGCTCGCCGAGAAGACCGCCGCCGGCGAGCTGGCCCTGGACGCGGGCGCCGACCCGGCCGAGACGGCGGCGCGCCTGCTGGAGATCCCCGGCATCGGCCCGTGGACCACCGGCTACATCGTGATGCGGGCGCTGCGCGACCCGGACGCCTGGCCCGATGGCGATCTCGGCCTGCGACGGGCCATGCGCGCGCTGGACATCGCCGAGGACGACGTCGAACGCTGGCGCCCCTGGCGCGCCTACGCCGCCATGCACCTCTGGAGCTCGGAGTGATCCCATGCCACCGACCCCGGCACCGATCGAACAAAGCGTGATCCCGGCCTATCAGTTAACGCATTCGCGCATGCAAGGAGATCTCATGACATCGACCGTTGACGCCCAGGTTCTGGCCACGCCGGCGGGGCCGCTGTCGCTGCTCGTTCATGACGGTGTGCTGGTCGCGGCCGGGTTCACCACCGACCCGACGCGGATGTTCGAGCGCCTGCCCGCCGCGCTCAGGGCGCTGCCGCTCCAGGCCGTCGAGGACCTGGGCAAGCCCGCCCAGGCCGTCCGGGACTACCTGGAAGGCGACCTGTTCGCCCTGGACGCCGTGGAGGTGGACCAGCCGGGCACGCCGACCAGGCAGCGCCTGCTGGCAGCGCTGCGCGCGGTCCCGGCGGGCACGACCGTGAGCTACGCCGAACTGGCCGAGCGCGCCGGGCTGCCGAGGACGGCCGCGCGGGCCGCCGGATCGGCCTGCGCCCAGAACCTCATCGCCCCCTTCGTGCCGTGCCACCGGGTGCTGCCCTCCGTGGGCGGTTTCGGCGGCTACTACTACGGCAGCCCGGTCAAGGAGTGGCTGCTCAGGCACGAGCGCGCCATCTGACCCCGTGTGACCGCCACCGCCTATGTCCCCGTACGACGGTGCGCCTGCTGCCTGATCCCCTCGGGGAGCGCCTCGGCGGTGGTCAGGCGGGGCAGGAGGCCGGGTTCCAGGGTGAGCGCGCGGAAGGTGACGGCGACGGTGACGTCGTGGCCGGGCCGGTGGACGATCTCGATCGGGTCGCCGGCCCTGATGTCACCCGGCTCGACGACCCGCAGGTACGCGCCGGGCGACGCCGCCTCGGTGAACCGATCGATCCACCTCTCGCGCTCCAGCCACCCCTGGAAGGTCGAGCAGGGGATCCGCGGGCAGGACACCTCCAGGACCACCTGGGACCCGATGCGCCACCGCTCGCCGATCAAGGCGCCGTTGACGTCCAGGCCGGCGGTGGTGAGGTTCTCCCCGAAGACGCCGTTCGCCAGCGGCCGGCCCAGCTCAGGCTCCCAGCGGTCGAGATCCTCGCGCGCGTAGGCGTAGACGGCCTGGTCGGACCCGCCGTGGTGGGCGAGGTCGTACACCCGGTCCCCGGCGAGGCCGACGGCTCCGGTGCCCTTCGGCCCGGGGTCGGACACCCTCACCGATCCTTCGACGGGCCCTTTGTCGATGCCGGTCGTCCCGGCGCTCTTCCACGGGTTGGGTCTCGGCTTGCCGACGTTCACCGACAGCAGTCTCATACCGGCGACGCTACGTGCCGCCCGCCTCCCGGGACGACCCGATTTCGCGACGAATCCGCTCCCGCGATGTTTCGTTTCTCCAGACGGCCCGTTGTCCGGGACGGCCCGTCCCCCGGGGCGGTCCAGCCTCCAAGACGGCCCGCTCTCCGGGACGGCCCGTTGTCCGGGACGGTCTCTTCCGCGGGCCGCCTCGGGAGGTCAGGCGCCGGCGGCCCAGCGCCAGAAGGCGCGCATGACCGAGGGCGGGGTCGGACCGGCCAGCTCCACCTGGGTGAGCAGGATGGTGACCGCGCCGGTGGCGGGGATGATGTGCGCCGCCGTTCCGGTGCCGCCGACCCAGCCGTAGCGGCCGGGGACGTTCCACGGGTCGATGGCCTCGACGTCGACCGAGCCGCCGAACCCCCAGCCCTGCCCCTCCAGGAACAGCCTGCCGGCTTCGCGCTGCGACGCGGTCAGGTGGTCGCTGGTCATCTGCCGCACCGCCGCGCTCGACAGCACCCGGCGTCCGCCGACGGTGCCCTCGGCGAGGAGCATCCGGCCGAACGACAGCCAGTCATCGGCGGTCGAGACCAGCCCACCGGCGCCGGACGGGAACGCGGGCATGCTGCTCCACTGCCCGTCGGGGGCGTCGACGAGGTCCAGCCCGCCCTCCGGGCTGAGCCGGTAGAAGTGGACGAACCGGTCGCGTTCGGCGGCCGGCACCTCGAAGCCGGTGTCGGTCATGCCGAGCGGCTCGAACAGCCGCTCGGCGAGGTACTCGGGCAGCGGCCGTCCCGTGACCCGGGCGATCAGCACCCCCTGGATGTCGGAACAGGTGTTGTACAGCCAGGCGTCCCCCGGCTGGCACAACAACGGGATGCGGCCCAGCGTCGCCATCCACTCGTCCTGCTCCGGGACGATCTGCGGCTGCGGCGGGCCCTGCTTGAGCTCGGCGAACAACGGCGCGAGCGCCGGCAGCGAGAAGTCGGACGGGAAGCCGTACCCGGCGCGGAAGGTGAGCAGGTCCTCCACGGTGATCGGCCGGGCGGCCGGGACCACGTCGTCCACGGGGGCGTCCATCGTCCGGACCACGGACGGCGAGGCCAGCTCGGGCAGCCACTTCGCGACCGGTTCGTCCAGCGCGATGCGGCCGTCGTCGACCAGCGTCATGACCGCCGCCGCGACGATCGGCTTGCCGATCGAGGCGATGCGGAAGATGGAGTCTCTGCTCACCGGGGAGGCGCCGTGGACGTCGGCCGAGCCGACGGCCTCGACCTCGACGTCGTCGCCGCGCGCCACCAGGGCCACCGCGCCCGGCAGTGTTCCCTCACCGGTGCAGCTCCGCAACAGGCCGTTCAGTGTCGTCATCGGTCCACCCTCTCAAGGGCACGGCCCGAGCGTAAGCCGAACGATCCACCCCGTTCCGGACGAACCCGACTGCGTTCAAGGCCCGCGTTCAAGGCCCGCATATGAGGGCCGTGCCCAAGACCCGCGTTCAGGAGGCCCGTTCAGGAGGCCGCGTTCAGGAGTCGTCGGCGCCGTCCCTGACCGTGGTCTGGACCTCGCCCACGGGAACGTCCCGGGTGGCCGTCGCCTGGACCGGCTGGAAGGCGAAGCCGACGTCGCCTCCGCCCGTGACCGGCCAGACGCTGGTCACCGACATGACGTACACCTTGCGCGGCTGGTCGACCGAGGCGCGCAGGTAGCGCACCCCGCAGCGGAAGGCGCCGCCCTTCACGTAGGGATGGCCGGTCGGGCCGCAGTCGTCCTTCACCTCCGCCCGCCCGGCGGGGGCGCCCGACTTGATCTCGACGCGGGCGAGGGTGGCGGTCACCGTGGCCGACATGACCCCGGGGATCTCCGCGGTCACCGAGCGCGTGGTCTGCCCGGCGCCCGCGAGCCAGACCCAGGTGGGCAGGTTCACGTAGCTCTTGACGTCCGGGCTGAGCTTGATCTGCGGTTCGGGGACGGTCAGCGCGGCCCGGGCGAGCTGGTAGAGCTCCTCCAGGGTGATCCCGCCCGGCGGGGTGCCGCCTTCGGGCACCCACACGGCCCCTTCGAGCCCCGTCCAGCAGGAGAGCCCGTCGGGGTCGGCGGCGTTGTACGCGGGCACCCACCAGCGGCCGTTCTCGCCGACCTTGTCCTTGTACTGCTTGATGAAGGCGTTGAAGTCCTGTTCGGTGCCGTCCGGGTGGGTGTGGAACCAGAACTCCCGGACGCTCTGGTCCTGCTGCCGGTTCAGCATGGTGTCGGCGTTGTCGCCCGGCTCGTACCAGCAGGGCCGTTTGACGCGGTAGCCGTCGCTCTTGGCGCCGAGCCCGTCGCCGCTCAGCACGATCTTGGAGTTGCGCAGGACGACGCCGCTCGTGCGGTCGTTCTGGTACCCCTCGCCCATGGGCCCCCCGGGGTCGGCCATGGGAGCGGTGACCATCGTGGCGGCCAGGACGGACGACAGCAGTGATCTCATCGGCGGCACTCCTTCGCACGCTGATGGGGGTAGGAGGCGTGCATGTAGGTCCGGACCCGGAACGCTCCGTCGTCGCCCTTGCGCACGGCGGCGACCTGCAGGTAGACGGCGGCGGGCGGGCGGGTCCAGGCCGGCTGGCGGGCCACGGGGCGTCCTGCGGCGGCGTCGGTCACCCGGACGCCGGACTCGTCGACGCAGGCGTCGACCTCCGCGCCGCGCCCGGTGACCGAGGCCACGCGGACGGCGTACAGCTTGGCCGACCCGGTGGCGGACTCGCGGCGGTCCACGAAGCCGCGCACCCAGGTGTAGGCGTCGCGGCTCGCCTGGTCTTCGACGCCGGCGAGGTAGCCGTCGTCCTCGCCCTGGCTGACGACGGCCTTCCACGAGGCGACGTAGCCGTCGGTGAACGCCTTGACCATGGCCTGCTGTTCGGCGTCGAGGCCGGCGGGCCACTCGATGGAGACGGTCATGCCCGGGGTGACCTCGACGGTCTGCGCCCACGGGGTGGACAGCGCGCCGGGGGCGTCCGCGGCGGAGGCGGACGGATCGGCGGGGGCGCCGCTGGAGGCGAGATCGCCGCCGGGGGTGAACGGGCGCTCGGGCCCGCGCTCGGCGCAGCCGGCGCCCAGCAGGCAGCCGCCGCCCAGGATGACGGCGGCCAGGACGGCGCGGGCCCGCGTACCGGCCCGCCCCAGCATGCCGGGCCGCCCCAGCATGCCTGGCCGCATCCGCAGGCCGGCCCGCCCCAGCATGCCGGCCCGCATCCGCATGCCGCCGACGCTAATCACGCCCCGGACGGCCGAACCACCGTTATGCACGTATCGGCATGAGTCACTCGAATCACTCCAGCGATACCGGCACGAGTCGCCCGAACCCGGATCACCGCACGGGCATGGCCCACCCGGGCCCGGCGTACCGCGCCGGCATGGGTCGCCCGCGTCTCTCAGGCCCCGTGTCGTCCGAGCCACCACCGTGACCTCTGCCTCCTCACCTGGACGGGCGATCATGCGCGAATCGGATCATCTGGACCGGCGGCCGTCAGGCCGACGGCATCGAGTGCAGCCGCCAGCTCGGCAGCAGTTCGTCGATCAGCGCCTCGGTCTCGGGGGCCATCCCGCCCCCGTAGGGATGGGAGGACGCGCGGCGGTGCAACCCGTCCACGACGGCCCGCAGCTTGAGCGGGTCGCCGGTGGCGTGGGCGGCCCGGAGCAGGTCGCGCCAGAGCCCCTCGTCATCGGCGGCCAGCAGCAGCCCGGCCCGTACCGCGGCGACGGCGGCCTCGGGGTCTCCGTGCGCCAGCCGGACCTCGCAGAGCCGGTGCGCGGCGTCGGCCACGCTGGCCATCACCTCGTACTCCAGCTCGTCGGCCGCGAGCCAGGCGTACCGCCCGCGCGGCCTGCCGTTGAGGAGCGGGCCGCGGACCAGGCCGAGCGCCTTGTCCAGCAGCACGGCGCGCGCGCCGGGGTCGTTGTGGGAGCGGCGGACCAGCTCGCGGAACAGCTGCCAGTCGGAGCGCACCTCGGGGCCGAGCCGCAACCGGCCGGTGTCGTCGGTGCGGAGGTTCGGCCGGCCCTCGCTGTCGGTGCCCAGCCAGTCGGCGACCCGGGCGATCGTCGCGTCCCGGACGACGGCCTGCACGCCGCGCGGCCACAGGATGCCGCCGAGCACGACGGGATGCACGCCGGCCGGATGGGTGGCCAGGTACACGATCATCTCGCACGCCAGCTCGCCGCGGCCCTCCTCCAGCGGCGGCAACGGCCCGATCTCGATCGGGCCGAGGATGCGCACGTTGATGGAGGGCGTGGTGGTGAACTCCCGGGGCGCCTCCTCCTCGCGCACCGGCTCGCCGTCGCTGCGCGCGGCGGTGCGGAACAGGTCGATCACCGCGTCGTAGTGGCGGCGGGGCAGTAACTGGGCCGCCACGGTGACGCCGAGCGCCGCTATCTTCGCCTTGCCGTCGTCGGTGATCTGCCAGGTCCACGTGGCGTGCGGGAAGTCCCCGGCGATGACGTACCCGGCGGCCATCCGGGTGCCCGCGCGGCCGAGCATGGCCAGGCGGCGCGCCTCCTCCGGGTCGGGCGCGATCGCCGAGAGCAGGTAGTGCGGGGGCCAGGCGGGGTCGGCGGCGCGTCCCTGGACCCGGCCGGTCAGCACGTGGCCGCCGGCGGCGGCCGTCTCCTCGGCCCTGGCCTCCAGCTCGGGCAGCGCCTCGGCCAGGCTGCCGGCGACCCGGACGCGGTCGGGGGCGATCATCGCCAGGTCGGCGCCGAAGCCCACGAGCGTGATGCGCATCTGGTCGGACCAGCGGTTGGTGGCCAGCTCGACGGCGAGCGCGGACAGCGCGTCGCGCACCCGGTGCCCGCTGACGGCGATCACACCTTGCGCGGCCTCCAGGTCGATCAGCACGCGGCCGGTCTCGGTCACGCCGAGCGAGACCAGGCCCGGGTACGGCGCGGGCACGTCCGCGAGGGCGTGGTCGTCGATGGCGCGGCCCTCGTGGGCGAGCAGCCGCCAGGTGCGTCCACCGTCGTGCGACTCCCACGGCTCGGGCGCGTCCTGCTCCGGCGGGTGGATCCACAGGTCGAGCCCTCGGGCGGACAGGTGGACGGCGTAGATGGTCGGCGGCACGCGGCCCTGCTCGGCCAGCAGCTTGCCGAGCAGGCGCAGCCCGGTGTCCAGCATGCGGCTGCCGGGAGCGTCGGAGCCGAGGCGCAGCGCGACCTCCGCGCCGGCGGCGTCGCCGCGCGGCCGGGGGATGCGGTGGCCGAAGGCGCGGTGCCAGAGCTGCTCGCGCCGGCGTCGGCCGAGCGCCACGAGCAACCCGGCCGCGGCCAGCGACCCGCCGGCGAGGTACTCCAGCAGGTCGAGGCCGCCGCCGTGGTCGCGGGTCTCGGGCGTCTCGGCCACCGGCGAGACGGTGGCCCTCGGCGCCTTGGCCGAGACGGAGGGCGCCTTGGACGGGGGCGGCAGGTGGTAGGCGCGTTCGGGCAGCCCGGCCGGCGGCAGACCCACGCCGGTGCGTCCCCGCTTCGCCACCTCGCCGTCACCGCCCTGCCCCGCCCGGTCACCCTGCCCACTCTGGCCGTCCTGGCCGCTTTGGCCGCCCTGCCCTGCGCGGTCGGCCTGCCCGGCGCGGTCGGCGCCGGCGCCCTCCCGGTCCGCGTCCCGGCCGGCGTCCGTCGCCTTGGGGCCGCTGGTGGCCGCGGGATCGCCCTTCGCCTCCGGGACCTTCGCCTCCGGGGCTTTGGCCTCCGGGCCGCCGGTGACCGACGGCCGGCTCGTCGCCGTGGGATCGCCGGTCGCCGACGGCCGGCCGGTCGCCATGGGCCCCGTCGTCGCGATCGGGCCGCGCGTCCCGGTGCCGGACGGATCGGCCGTGCCCTGTTCGTGGCCGGTGGCGGAGGGCGCGCGGCCGTGCTCCGCCGGTCCGGTGGTGCGCCGGGAGTGCTGGGTCACGCCGGTGCTCCGGCCGCCCCGCGCGTCGTCCCCGGCCGCGTCTTCGCCCGCGGTGGACGGCAGGAACTGGGTGCGGCCGTCCAGTTCGGCAGGCGCGTCCGCGTGCCTCTTGAGCGTGGTCTCCCGCCGCTCGTCCACCGGGACGACATGGACGTTCCTGGCGTCGTCCGGCATGTCGAGCACCCAGCCCGGCCGGATCAGGTCGGCCATCTGCAGGCGGCTGCCGTCCGGCTGCTGCTTGTGCTGGTTGAGCCGGTAGATCTCGGGGTAGCGGCGCCCGTCCCCCAGGCACTTGTCGGCGATCTCCCACAGGCTCTCGTGGTGGCGGCCGTGCGGCGGCTGGACCACGTAGACCTTCTTGACCTGGCGGACCTCCTCCAGCGCGGACCCGCTCATCACCCCGGCCGTGGAGCCGCCCTCGGGGATGGGCGCGGTCAGTGCCGCGGCCACCACGGCGGGACGGGCCGGCGGCGGCGCGGAGCCGATGCCGGCGATCGGGATCGCGACGGCGGACACGGTGAACAGCATCAGCGCGGTGGAGACCAGCCGGTTGGCCAGCGCCTGCGGCCCGCCCGACAGCGGCACGCGCGCGGGCATGCCGATGCGGCGGATCCCGGAGTAGACCTCCACGATCACGCAGATGACGAGCTGGAACCAGGTGAGCCACACCAGCAGCACCAGGATGGCGACGGCCGTGGTGGTGCTGATCTGCCTGGTCAGCAGGTCGCCGTTGAGCAGGGCGGCGGGGAGCGGGGGGCCGGTCAGGCGCAGCAGGGCGTAG
This sequence comes from Sphaerisporangium sp. NPDC005288, assembly GCF_040607475.1. NCBI lineage: Bacteria > Bacillati > Actinomycetota > Actinomycetes > Streptosporangiales > Streptosporangiaceae > Sphaerisporangium > Sphaerisporangium sp. NPDC005288. Next base: position 92,635 of record NZ_JBEXGT010000017.1, read on the forward strand.
GGGACGCCGCCCATGAGCGCGGCCAGCGCCACGAGCGCCGCGATGCCGGCGATCACGTCGCCTGCGGTCCGCCGCGGCCGGATGCGCTGCACCGGCGGCGCCGCCCGGTACGGCGGGCGCGCGGGGGGTCTGCGCGACGCGGTCATGCTATCCCTCCTGGTCGCCGGGGTCGGGGCCCGCGGTGGCGGTGCCGGACATGTCGGAGCCCGCGAACCCGAACGCCGCGAGGAACATGGCGTCCCAGTGGGCGCTCACCGCGACGGTCACCGCGACCTGCCCGGCGGCGACGCCGCACCGGGTGAGCTTGACGTCGTCGCCGTCGTGCGCGTCGACGATCTCGCGGGCCCGGCCGCAGACGACCCGCTCGTCGCCGAGCAGGCGCACCTGCCCGGTGCCGCGCAGGTTCTCCACGTCGATCTGGTCGGCGGCCGCCCGCGCGGCCTGCTCGGCGACGTCGGAGGCCCGCAGCCGGGCGTTGATCGCCGCGCCGCCGTCCACGAGCAGGCCGGCGAGCAGGAAGACCACCACCGAGAAGATCACCACGAACACCGACATGGACCCGCGGTCCTCCGAGGGCCGCCGGGCGGTCATTCGACCCTCCGGAACTGCTCCAAGGGCACCACCGAGTCGCCTTTCATCCGCCTGGCCGCGCCGAACCCGAGGAAGTCGAGCTTCAACTCGCAGGTGACGCTCGCGCGCACGGTGCCGCCCTCGCGCCAGTCGCTGCCGCTGAGGCTCACCGCCGGCGCGCACTGCGCGTCCAGCGCCGAGCGGGCGGCGTCGCGGGCGGCGCCCTCGGCCGCGTTCAGCGTGCGCTGGACGGACGCGGCGCGGGCGGCGTCCCTGGCGGCGCCGTTGACCTCGCCCTGCGCCTCGACGACGCGTCCCGCGCCGACCAGGAACAGCAGGAACAGCAGGAAGACCGGGGCCAGCATCACCGTCTCGACGGCCATCGACCCCTGGTCGCGCCCGCGCCGCCCGGCGGGCGCCGGGACGCCGCGCGATGCGGCGGCCGCGGTGGCGCCCTGGCCGGGCGCGGGGCGCGCGGTCACGGCTTTCCGCCGGTACCGCCACCCCCGCCGCCGAAGTTGCTCTGGATCTCGGCCTGCTTCTGCGTGACCAGCGTTTTGATCAGCGTGGCCAGGCCGAGGGCCACGCCCGCGATGATGGCGGTGATGATCACCCATTCGACGGCGGAGGCGCCGCGCGAGGGGGCGTTCCTGGCTCGGTCGAGACGCACGTGGAGTACGGCGATCAGGTAGGTGAACCACGGTGGTGTGAACATCTAGGACCCCAACATCTTCATCGCTGCCGGAAAACTCAGGAAGATCACGAAGCCGGCGCAGAGCAGGAGCTGGGCGACCAGCATGGACTGTGAACGCTCCCCCGCCTGGCCCTCGACCTCGGCCAGCTCGCGCCGGCGCATGGTCGCGGCCCGGGCGGTGAGCGAGGCCCGGACCTTGGCGCCGTCGTCGGCGACCAGGCCGAGCGCCGCCGACAGGTCGCGCAGCTCGTCGACGTTGATCTCGTCGCCGAGCCGGCCGAGCGCCTGCCAGGGGGTGATGCCGATGATCCGGGCGTTGGCCAGGGCTTCGCGGATGCGGGCCATCGCCCAGTTGCGCGAGTCGCCGCCCTCGCCGACCGACACCGCCATCAGCAGCGCCTCCGGCACGCCTCGGCCGCCCGCGAGGTTCATGGCGACCAGGTCGAGGAAGGCGCCCACGGCGTGCCGGAAGTCGCGGCGGCGGACGGCGGCGTCCCTGCGGATCTGCAGGTCGGGGAGGAAGAAGAAGACCAGGGCGACGATCAGCGCCGCCCACAGCGGCACCTGGAGCGGGACCCCCGCCTCCATCAGGGTGAGCCAGCCGGCCAGGATCGGGAACGCCAGCAGGCCGGACACCGCGAGCAGCACCTTGGTGGCCAGGTAGCCCTCGAACGACTTGCCCAGCAGCGCCAGGTCGGCGCGGGTGGAGCGCACCTCCCAGCCCCGCGCGGCGTACAGCTGCGCGAGCCGCACGCCGACCTCGCGGCGCAGGGCGCTGACCTCCTCGTCGGGGTTGATCAGCCGCAGCCGCGCCGCGTCGTCGACCTCGCGGGCCGAGTCGAGGGCGAGCAGCCGCGCGACCAGCCCCGGCCGAGGCGGGAACAGCGCCCTGACGAGCAGGAACACCCCGAGGCCGAACACCGCTCCCGCGAGCACGTTCTCAACCATGGACGCTCACCCCTCCCGTCACCGGTTCGCGTTCCAGCGGGGCGCCGGAGACCGGCCCGAGGAGCCGGGCGGGCTTGTCGAAGCGGGCGAGCCGCCGCATCCACGCGAAGCCCGCGCCGAACAGGCCCGCGACGACGACCAGGACGGCCTGTCCGAGCAGGGAGTCGTACTCCACGACGTAGGACGGGTTGAAGATCACCAGGGCGGCGGCGAAGGCGACGGCCGTGCCCACGACGATCTGGACGCTGCGCCGCGTCGAGCGGCGCTCGGCCTCGACGCGGCGGCGCATGTCGAGCTCCTCGCGCGCCGAGACCGCCAGCGCGCCCAGCACCTCGCGAAGGCCCGGGCCGCGCAGTTTGGCGTTGAGGATGAGGGCGGCGATGACCAGGTCGGCGGAGGGGTCGTCCAGCTCGTCGGCGAACATGCGAAGCGCGTCGGGCAGCGGCATGCGGGTGTGCAGGCGGTCGACCATGGCCCGCAGGTGGGGCCGCAGCGTCGGCGCCGCGGCCCTGATCGACGACGGGATCGCCTGCTCCAGACCGGCCGCGCCCGCGATGGTGTCCCTGAGCGACTCGGTCCAGGCCGCCAGCCCTTCCAGGCGGGTCATGGCCGCGCGTTCCTCGGCGGCCCCGCCGGTCAGGCCGCGCCAGGCCAGCACGAGCAGGACCGCGCCCGCCGCCATGACCGGCCAGCGGGTGACGACCAGCACCAGGGCGCCGGTGACGGTCGCGATCGCCGAGCGGGTGGACAGCCGGCGCACCAGCTCGCGCCGCCGGGCCCTCCGGTCGGGCGTCGCCGGGCCCGGGCGCACCCCGTACAGGGCCAGGCCGAGCAGGAACAGGCCGCCGCCGGCCGCCGCTCCCGCGAGGACCGCCAGAGGGTCGAACAGCCCGGCCGGCAGCGGCATCACGACCACGCTCCCATGGTCGGGTCGTAGCCGTGCTCGGCCAGGTCGTCGACGCAGGCGATGGGCGCGTGCGGGACCGCGTGCCCGTCCGGCCCTGGGGCGAAGACCTCCGAGGACAGCACCCGCCCGTCCACGCCGGCGACCTCGCGGACGCTCGCGACGTACCGCCGCAGCCGGCCGCCCTGGTGGTAGTCGTTGCGCTTCTGGATGAAGACCACGAAGTCGATGGCGCCGGCGATCAGCATGTGCGTCGCCTCGATCGGCAGGCGCTCCTCGGCCTGCAGCGCGTAGGTGGCGATGCGGTTGAAGACCTCCATCGAGGAGTTGGCGTGGATGGTGGACAGCGACCCGTCGTTGCCCTGCGTCATGGCGTTCAGCATCGTGACGATCTCGTCGCCCAGCACCTCGCCGACGATCACCCGGCTCGGGTTCATGCGGAGCGAGCGCCGCACCAGCTCGGCCATCGTGATCTCGCCCTGGCCCTCGGAGTTGGGCAGGCGGTGCTCGAAGGCCACGACGTTGGGGTGCAGCTCGGGGAACTGGTCGAGGCCGAGCTCCAGCGCGCGCTCGACGGTGATCAGGCGCTCGTGCGGCGGGATCTCGTTGGCCAGCGCCCGCAGCAGGGTGGTCTTCCCGGCGTTCGTCGAGCCGGCGATCATGATGTTCTTCCTGGCCGCGACGGCCGACGACAGGAAACGGCCGAGCTCGGGGGTCAGGGTGCCGTTGCCCACCAGGTCACTGAGGAAGACCTTGCCCAGCCGCGCGCGGCGGATCGACACCGCGGGCCGCACCGTGACTTCCATGACGGCCGACAGCCGGGAGCCGTCGGGCAGGCGCAGGTCGAGCTGCGGGTTGGCGGTGTCGAACGCGCGGCTCGACAGGCCGCTGTAGGCGGCGAGGATCTGGATCAGCTCGACGAGCTCCTCGTCGGAGTCGGCCACCGGGTCGTGGACGAGCTCCTGGCCGTCGGCGTATCCGACGAACACCCGGTCGCAGCCGTTGACGTCGATGTTCTCGACCTCGGGGTCGTCCAGCAGGGGCTGGAGCCGGCCCACGCCGAACAGCGCGGCGTGGATGCCCGCCGCCAGGGCCTCCTCCTCCTCGGCCGTCGGCGGGGTGCGTCCCGAGCCGATCTCGTTGCGCGCGTGCTCCTCGAGCACCTGCGAGATCAGCGCCCGCGCGAACTGGCGCTCGTCCTCGCCGGACATGGGGGTCAGGCCGCTGGCCTGGTCCAGCCGCCGCTGGTGCGCCAGCCGATCGCCGACCTCCTGCCGGAACCGCTTGACCAGCGTGTGGTCTGTGCTCATCTCCTCGCTCCGCTCGCTGAGTGAGGGCGTCCTTGAGCCGGCGGCTTCCCTCGTCGCTCACAAGCGCTCGTTCCTCGCACTTGCTCCCTCCTCAGTCCAGCCACCGGCACGCCCTCACTCCGCTCATCGGCCCGCTCCACATCCGGGGCGGGGACGTGCCTGAGCCCGCGTCCTGCTCGTCGGCTCCCTCCGCCGGTGGGGCCGGGGCGTCGTCGGGAAGCTCATGCTCGGTCCCCCGTTCTCGGGCGGGGCAGGTCGGTGAGGGGGTCGGCGGCGCGGACGGGGGCGACGCGGGCGGCCAGGCGGCCGGCGAGCTCGCGGGCCGTGCGGATCAGCAGGGAGCGGTCCAGGCGGCCGCCCCACTGGCCCCGCAGCAGTTCGGCGCCCTTGGGGTCGTAGGCCAGGCCCGCGACGAAGGCGACGTCCCTGCTCGTGGCGGCGACGATGCGGCGCACCTCGTCGATGGAGGCGCGGTAGGAACGGGGATCGGAGATGACCACCACGCCGATCTGCCCGCCGATGAGCATGAGCCGCTCGCGCAGGTGGGCCACGTGGTCCAGGCTCGGCCGGGTGAACAGCAGCGTCACCTCGGCCTCGGCGATGAGGTCGGCCATCTGCGGGTGGGCGCCGAGCCGGCCGCAGTCGGCCAGGACGTCGGCGCCGGGCAGCGCGGCGAGAGCCCGGCCGAGCGGCCCCCACAGCCAGGTGAGCCCGGCGGCCTGCTCGCCGTGGGTGAGGCCGGTCAGGACGTCGAGCCCGCCGACGAGCTTCTGGGTGTGCTCGTGCACCTGCTCGGGGCGCAGGCCCCGGCGGGCGGTCGCGCCGAGGCTGAGCAGGCCGCGCGAGGGGTTCAGCACGCCGCCGTCCGCGCCGGGCAGGCGGTAGACCAGGTCACCGCCGGAGGGGTCGCATTCGGCCAGCAGCACCGGCCTCGGCCAGACGGCGCCGAGCGCCGTCGCGGCGGTGGTGACGCCGGGCGCCCCCTTGTCGGCGGCGAGCGCGATGAGGGCCACCTCAGCCCGCTCCGGCGAGCTTGCCCAGGGCGATCTCGCCGCTGGAGGAGTACATGGCGATCGTCGGGGAGACCGTGGCGTCGACGATGACCGACACCAGGCCCGAGCCGCTGCGCTCGCTGTCGCCGACGCTCTCGACCAGCGCGCTCGGGGCCAGCACCTTGCTCTGCGCGGCGCCCCGGCCCGACCCCGGGACGTACACCACCTGCACGTGGTCGCCCGCCCGCAGGCCGAGCGGGACCTGCCCCGCCTTGAGGGCGAGACCGACGACGACCTTGCCGGGGCCGACCTGCTCGCTCGTCCTGCTGGTCATCGGCTCGGTCAGCAGGGTGCCGGGCAGGAGCGTGACCCGGGCGAAGGTCGCGGCGACCTGGTCGCGGTAGACCCAGGGGACGTAGGCGACGCCGGTGTCGGCGATCTGGACCTCTTCCATCGCGTCGGTGGCGATCGGCTGGCCGGGGCCGATCTGCCGGCTGATCTGGATGGCCGAGACGCGGTCGCCGCTGCGCATGACCAGCAGCGTGGTGGCCAGCGCTCCGCCGAGGACCAGGAGCAGCGCCAGAGCCGCGAGTGCGGGTTTGCGCTCGCGGGGCGGCACGGGGAGCTTGCGGGAGGCCGGCCCGGACAGCGCGCCAGGCGACCCCGGGCGCTCCGCGTTCGACGGCGCGCGGCCGTCGCGGTCGGATTTCTCGCTGATCCTCATGGGTGGGGGGCTCCCGGATCGGGGACCGGGCCGGCAGCCTCGACCATGCGCTGACACCGACCAGCGCCAGGGCCGATCGAGATGAACCGCATGACCACGGTGCGGAACGGCATGGTCACGGATATGGAGGACGGGGGGTCGCTGACTTATCTTTCCGGAAATGTCATCTCATTGTGTGCAGCTTGCACCACGTGCAGGGACAGAAACCGGACCCATGCTTATCCACTATGGATCGACTGTCAACGGGAGGGTCAAGAATCGAACTGTCCCCGCGACACCGATGGCGCGGATATATCGGTGGATATTCTCCTTTGTATCGCCGGTAACGCGTGTCACACTTACCACTGCTCTTTCCCCGGCGGGCCGCCGCCTTAACCGCCCGTTGCCCGTTCTTGACCTTCCGGGTCCGGCGAGGTCTCCTCGTCGATCCAGCGCAGATACGCCGGGAGGCCGCCCTCGACGGGCAGAAGGATGATCTCGGGGGTCTCGTAGGGGTGCGCCCGCCGTATGTGCTCGGACAGCTCGCCGGAGCGCTCCTGGGTGGTCTTGATGAGCAGCAGGTACTCCTCGGCCGTCTCCACCTCGCCCTTCCACCGGAAGACGCTGGTGACCGGCCCCACTATCTGGACGCAGGCGGCCAGCCGGGCGCGCACCGCCGAAGCGGCCAGCTCGGCGGCCTTGGCGCGCTCGTCCACCGCGACCTGCACCTGGACGTACTCCGACATGAAGACTCCCTCCCGATCGCCCGGACAGCCCGGACCGCCACATAGGCGATGCACACCGCGTTATCCACAGCACCACGACGTTATCCCCCGGCCCGCATCCGCCCGAATCATCGCCAGATATCCGATTCAAGGCCAGAAATCCCGCCACAAGGTCATCGAGTTATCCACAGGGCGAGCAGTTGTCCACAGCTCCACCCACAGCCCATGTGGGCAACCGTCCCGCCACATCGAACGGCAGCCCCGCTGGCCGCTCAGTACAAATCGCCCTATTAACCACATATGGCATCAAACATGCATGAAGCTCCCGAAATCCGCAGCTCGACCGGCCTTGCCACGGACCGCGAGTGATGGAGAATCACTCGGCATCGGACGGAACAACGTCGGGCGGCGAGTGGTACGTCATTGGGCCTGACGGCAACAAAGTGGACGAGCACGAAGACGGGCACCCGCAGGTCTGGTTGACGTAAACCTCCGGACCGGCCGAACTCCCGTCGCTACGTTGAAGCGCGGGAGCCCGGACCCGGAGGAGACGTCGCATGCGGATCATGCTTACCGTGGTCTCAGAGCACGGCCACCGTGAGGTCGTCGTCGACGGCGACGAGGAGACCACGGTCGCCGGGCTCGCCGCCGCGCTGGACGGCTCGCCCGCCGAGCGTCACGGCAACGTCGTGCGCCTGCCGCGCGCCCGCGCCCCGTACGGGCTCGGCGGGCAGCCGCGGCCGCGGACGGCGCCCGAGGCGCCGTCGCTGTGGGTGGACGGCAGGCGGCTCGCCCCGGACGCGCCGGTCACCGCCGCGCTGCGCGACGGCGACCTGGTCACGCTCGACCAGCGCGCCGCGGGGTCCACCCTCCTGGCCGAGCCGGGCGGCGTGGTCGAGGTCAGGGTGGTGGGCGGTCCCGCCGCCGGCTCGGTCCACCGGCTGGGCCTCGGCGTCCACGTCATCGGGTCCGACCCGTCCTGCGCCGTCCACGTCGATGATCACCACCTGGCGCCGGAGGCCGCCGAGGTGCGGGTGACCCCGGAGGACGTGCTGGTCAGGTCCATGTACTCCTCCGGCGGCAGGGCCGCCAAGCCGTCGCGCCGAGCCCGCCGCGCCGCCCGCCGGCGCGCGCGGGGCCGGGCCCCCCACGGCAAGGGACCGGTCGCCGTGGCCGCGGGCGCCGAGGTCATCGGCGACCTGACGCGCGGAGCCGCGCACACCGTCCCGAGGCTCGCGGGCGAGCCCGTGGGAGCCCCCCGCCCCTGGCCGGAGGGCACGCCGCTGGCCTGCGGGAACTCCGTGCTGGTGCTGCGGGCCACCGAGCCCGCCGACGCGCACCTCGACGCCCTGCCGGACGGCGGCCTGGCCTACAACCGGCCGCCGCGCCTGCGCCCGGCCGAGCGGCGCCGCCGCTTCGAGGTGCCGGCCGAGCCGAGCCGCGGCGAGGGGGCGCGCCTGCAACTGCTCGCCGCCCTCCTGCCCGCCGTCCTCGGCATCACCCTGGTCGCGGTCTTCCACGTCTGGTTCTACCTGCTGATCGCCTTCATGACTCCCGCGATCATGATCGGCCAGTGGATCAGCGACCGCCGGCACGGCCGCAAGAAGTACCGCCAGGCCATGAAGGCCTACCGCGAGCGGCTGGCCGCCTTCGAGGCCGCGATCGACAAGGCCAGGGCCGTCAACGAGGTGGAGTGCCGCGCCGCCTCCCCCGACCCCGCCGAGCTGCTGCTCACCGCGACCGGGCCGCGCGGGCGCCTGTGGGAGCGCAGGAGCCACGATCCCGACGCCCTGCGCCTGCGCATCGGCCTGGCCGACCTGCCGGCCGAGATCGAGTTCGTCCCCGAACGGGGCGCTTCGCCCGACACGCCGATGCCCGAGCCGCCGCTGTCGGGGGCCGTGCCGGTCTCGCTGGCCATGCGGCGCCTCGGCGTGGCGGGCGTCACCGGGTCGCGCGAGGTCGCGCTCGGCCTCACCCGGTCCCTGGCCGGCGCGGCCGCCACCCTGCACAGCCCCCGCGACCTGGCGGTGGTCGTGCTGTCGGCCAACGCCGACGGCGCGGCCCAGTGGGGATGGACGCGCTGGCTGCCGCACTGCGCGCCCAGGGACGCCGAGTGCGTCGCCCTGGTCGGCGCCGACCCCGAGGCGGCGGCACAGCGGGTCGCCGAGCTGTCGGCGCTGATCGCCGAGCGCCTCGGCGACGACGACGCGCACGGCCTCGGCGCGCTGACCTCCGCCAAGGGATGGGGCCGGTCCTTCACGCCGGACGAGGAGCCGCTGTACGCCTCCTACGACGACCGGCCCTACGACGTGCTGCTGATCCTGGACGGCGCCCAGGTGCTGCGCACCCTGCCCGGCATGCCGCAGGTCCTGCGCCAGGGGCCGCGCGCCGGGGTGTACACGATCGCCATCGACGAGGACCGGCGGCTGCTGCCGGAAGAGTGCGCGACGGTCGTCGAGTGCGGGGGCGACGGCTTCGTCCGGCTGCGCGGCGGAGGGCTCGAAGCCATCGGCGAGATCCTCGCCGACCAGGTCTCGCCCGCCTGGTGCGACCGCCTCGCCCGGTCGCTGGCACCGCTGCGGGACGTCAGCAGGGACGACGCCGCGGCCGTGCTGCCCGGCTCCGTCCGCCTGCTCGACCTGCTGGAGCTGTCCCCGTCCGGCCGGGCCGTCGCGGCGCGGTGGCGGGCGGGGGGCCGCACCACCGAGGTGCCGATCGGCGTCGGGCCCGATGGGCCGTTCAGCGTCGACCTGCGCGCGGACGGCCCGCACGCGCTCGTCGCCGGCACCACGGGCGCGGGCAAGTCCGAGCTGCTCCAGACGCTGATCTGCTCGCTCGCCGTCGCCAACCGGCCCGACGAGATGACGTTCGTGCTGATCGACTACAAGGGCGGCGCGGCGTTCAAGGAGTGCGTTCGACTGCCGCACACGGTCGGTATGGTCAGCGACCTCGACGAGCATCTGACCCAGCGGGCGCTGGCCTCCCTGGCCGCCGAGATCCGCCGGCGCGAGCGCCTGCTGCTGGCCGCCGGGGCCAAGGACATCGACGACTACCACGAGCTGCGCGACCACGGCGTCCGGGGCTCCGCCGCGACGCCCCTGCCCCGCCTGCTGCTGATCATCGACGAGTTCGCGGCCATGGTGTCCGAGCTGCCGGACTTCATGGACGGCCTGGTCGACATCGCCCGGCGCGGCCGGTCCCTCGGCATCCACCTGATCCTCGCCACACAGCGGCCGGGCGGCGTGGTCACCGCCGACATCCAGGCCAACACCTCCCTGCGCATCGCGCTGCGCGTCACCGAGCCGTCGGAGTCGGCCGACGTGATCGCGGGGCCCGAGGCCGCGCACATCTCCAAGGCGACTCCCGGACGGTGCTACGTGCGCTCCGGCGCCGGACCGGCGCAAGCCGTGCAGACCGCCCGCATCGGCGGAAGGGCGCCGTCAGCCGCACGCCGCGGCGGCGGGCCGAAGGTCGTCGAGGTGGGCTGGCGTGACCTCGGACATCCGCTGCGCACCGGGCCCGAGGCGGGCGCTCCGTCCGCCGCCGACGCCGGGCCCGCCGCCGACCTGGCCCTCCTGGTGGACGCCGTCGCCGACGCCGCCCGCATGCTGGGGGTGAAAGAGCAGCCCAGCCCCTGGCTGCCGCCGCTTCCCGACACGTTCCTGCTGCCATCGGACGGCCGTGCGGAATCCGGCGGCGCGGCCGAGCAGGGCGAGGTGCCGCCGCTCGCGTTCGGCGTCACCGACATGCCCTGGGCGCAGGACCGCAGGCCGCTCGTGCTCGACCCCGCCCACGGCGGGCACCTGCTGATCGCCGGGACGGCCCGCACCGGGCGCTCCACGGCCCTGCGCACCCTGGCCGGCGCCATCGCCGCCCACGCCTCCCCGCACGACCTGCACCTGCACGCCGTCGACTGCGGGTCGGGCTCCCTGCTCCCCCTGGTCGCGCTGCCGCACTGCGGCGCGGTGGTCACCCGCGACCAGCTCGACCGGGTGGAGCGGCTGCTCACCCGGCTGCGCGAGGAGGTCGGCCGCAGGCAGCAACTCCTCGCCGAGGCCGGGTACGCCTCCCTCGCCGAGGCCAGGGCCGCCCAGCGGCGCGGCCCGGACGGCGAGGCGGCGCCGCGGCTGCCGTGGCTGGTGCTGATGCTGGACCGCTGGGAGGGCTTCACCGCCGCGTTCGAGGGCTACGACTACGGACGGCTGCTCGAGGCGTTCATGCAGCTCCTGCGCGAGGGCCCGGCCGTCGGACTGCGCGCCGTGGTCACCTCCGACCGCTCGGGGCTGCTCGGCCAGATCTCGACGCTGTTCGAGGACCGCCTGATCATGCGGCTGGCCGACCCCGCCGACTACGGCCTGGCCGGCCTGCCCCCGCGCGGCATCCCGTCCTTCCTGCCCCCCGGGCGGGCGATGTCCCTCGGCGAACAGGGCGTCGTCGAGAGCCAGATCGCCCTTCTGTGCGATGACCCGTCCGGGCCGGCGCAGGTCGCCGCACTGCAGGACCTGGCCCGCGCCGCCGCCGAGGCCTTCCCCGAGCCGGCCGCGCCGCTGCGGGTGGACGCGCTGCCCCTGCGCGTCACCGCCGCGCAGGCGCTGGACCTGGCCCCCGGCTTCAAGCCGCCCTCGCCGCTGTGGGCGCTGCTCGGCGCCGGCGGCGACGCGCTGGCCCCGCTCGGCGTCGACCTGCTGGCGCAGGGTCCGGCCGCCGTGGTCGCCGGGCCGTCGCGGTCGGGGCGCTCGTCCGCGCTGGTCACGGCCGTGCGGTTCCTGCTCGGGCAGGACACCCCGGTCGCCCTGGTGGCCCCCCGCCGCAGCCCGCTGCGCGAGCTGTCCGGCGAGCCCGGGGTGCTCGGGGTGCTCACCAGCGACGTCCAGGACCTCGCCGCGCTGGTGGCCGGCCAGGAGCGGTACGTCGTCGTCGTGGACGACGCCGAGCTGGTCTCGCCGGACTCCCCGCTGGGACAGGCGCTGGAGGAGACGCTGCGCAGCGGCAGGGACGGCGAGCACGCCCTGCTGATCGCCGGCACCACGGGAGACCTGGCGACCGCCTACCGGGGGTTCGTGGCCGAGGCGCGCAAGGCGCGGACGGGGCTGCTGCTGTCGGTGCAGAGCCCGGCGGACGGCGACCTGTTCAACGTCCGCCTGCCGCGCGGCGCCGTCGGCGGCCCGCCCGGCCGCGGGCTGCTGGTGACCTCAGGCACGCCCGTGCCCGTCCAGGCCGCCCTCACCGCCCCCTGACGCCCCTCCGGGCTCCGGGGGGGTCACTGGCAGCCGGTGTCGCCGTCGTCGGGGCGGAAGCACTCGATGGGCCCGCCGAACGTCGAGGAGATCTTGAAGGTCATTCCGGGGAACAGGGGGACCACGGCGACGGCGTCGCCTTCGACGACCACGCCGCGCTGGTCGCCCTTCTCCCAGGCGCGCACCTGGACTCCCTGGAGCATCTTGGGCCCGATGGCGCGCACGATGCCGCGCGCCCGGGCCTCGGCGGAGGACTGCCAGCCGCCCGCGGAGGCGCCGGCGCCCCGGGCGACGCGCGCGCCCTCACGGGCCGCGGCGTCGGCCACCTGACGCCCGTGGAAGACCAGCGCGAACTGCACGACGAGCAGGATCACCGCGAGCACGACCGGCATGATCAGCGCCAGCTCGATGACCGAGGCGCCGCGGTCGCCCGCTCGCCCCCGCCCGCCGCCGTCCGCCGTCGCCGTGTCCTGCCGCGGTGTCCTCACTCTCTCTCGCGCCATGGCCGCCACCCGGGCGGCCGCGCGCGAGCACGCCCGGCGCACCGGGCTAACGGGTGGCGGACTCGATGTTGCCCCGGTAGGTCGTGATGATGCGGGACGCCTCGGCCAGCTCCTCCGACATCCGCTGGAAGGCCTGGCGGTAGTTCTGCCAGGCGCCGCCGAAACGCACCGCGCCCGGGCCGGTCCAGGCGGTGCCGACCTTGGCCGCCTCACGGTCGAGCGCGGCCATCGTCTGGCGCACCTGCTCGGCCTGCTGTGTGAACTGGGCTGCCATGTTCTGCATTTCCGCGGGGTCGCCGCCGAGCAAGCTCTGGCTCATGGCCGGTCTCCTTCGGGATCGGTCGCACACAGTGGGTAGCCAAACGCCCCTACTTTAGACGGCCAACCCCTCAGACGCACCGGTTATACCTAGTGATTATCGGCTCCGCGCCGTACAAACGATCGTAGGACGCGCATGTAAGCGGGGGGGTAGGGGCTCACGGCGGATCAAAGCCCGCTTACACTCCGTTGAAGGCGCGCAAGGCCTCTGGAGGAAAGGGACGACCTCGGTGCGGAAGGTCCTGATCGCCAATCGTGGCGAGATAGCAGTGCGGATTGCCAGGGCGTGCAAGGACGCGGGCCTCACCGGCGTCGCGGTCTACGCCGACCAAGACCTCGACGCGCTGCACGTGCGCATGACCGACGAGGCGTACGCGCTGGGCGGGCAGTCGCCCGCCGAGACCTACCTCGACATCGGCAAGCTGCTGCGCGTCGCCGCCGACTCCGGAGCCGACGCCGTCCACCCCGGTTACGGCTTCCTCGCGGAGAACGCCGAGTTCGCCCAGGCCGTGATCGACGCCGGCCTCACCTGGATCGGGCCGCCGCCGTCCGCGATCACCGCGCTCGGCGACAAGGTCGCGGCCCGGCACATCGCCCAGGCCGTCGGCGCCCCCCTGGTGGCCGGCACCCCCGACCCGGTGTCGGGCGTGGAGGAGGTCGTCGCCTTCGCCTCCGAACACGGCCTGCCCATCGCGATCAAGGCCGCCTTCGGCGGCGGCGGGCGCGGCCTGAAGGTCGCCCGCACGATGGAGGAGATCCCCGACCTGTACGAGTCGGCCGTGCGCGAGGCCGTCACGGCGTTCGGGCGCGGCGAGTGCTTCGTCGAGCGCTACCTCGACCGGCCCCGGCACGTCGAGACCCAGTGCATCGCCGACCGGCACGGCAACGTCGTGGTGGTCTCCACGCGCGACTGCTCGCTGCAGCGGCGCCACCAGAAACTCGTCGAGGAGGCCCCGGCCCCGTTCCTGTCCGGCGAGCAGCTCGATCTGCTGTACTCCTCCTCCAAGGCGATCTTGAAGGAGGCCGGCTACGTCGGGGCGGGCACCTGCGAGTTCCTGGTCGGCCAGGACGGCACGATCTCCTTCCTGGAGGTCAACACCCGGCTGCAGGTCGAGCACCCGGTCAGCGAAGAGGTCACCGGCATCGACCTGGTGCGCGAGATGTTCCGCGTCGCCGACGGCGAGCCCCTCGGGTACGGCGACCCCGAGGTGCGCGGCCACTCCATCGAGTTCCGCATCAACGCCGAGGACGCCGGCCGCAACTTCCTCCCGGCGCCGGGCACGCTGACCACGCTGCGCGCCCCCGCCGGCCCCGGCGTGCGCCTGGACGCCGGCTACGAGGCCGGCATGACGGTGCCGCAGTCGTTCGACTCGCTGGTCGCCAAGCTGATCGTCACCGGCCGCACCCGCGAGGAGGCCCTGGCCCGCTCGCGCCGCGCGCTGGAGGAGTTCGTCGTCGAGGGCATGCCCACCGTCCTGCCGTTCCACCGGGCCGTCGTGTCCGACCCCGCCTTCACCGGCGAGCCGTTCTCGGTGCACACCCGGTGGATCGAGACCGAGTTCACCGGCACGATCGAGCCCTACGCCGGGGAGAGCGCCGCCGAGGAGCCGGTCGAGCGCGAGCGGGTGGTCGTGGAGGTCGGCGGCAAGCGGCTGGAGGTCGTGCTGCCCGCCGCCTCGGCGATGACGCGCCAGGCCGCGCCGAAGAAGCCGTCCCGCCGCGCCGGCGGCAAGGGCGCGGCGGCCGCCGCCACCACCGGCGACTCGCTGGTCAGTCCGATGCAGGGCACGATCGTGAAGGTGGCGGCCTCTGACGGCGACGTCGTGCAGGCCGGAGACACGGTCGTGGTGCTGGAGGCCATGAAGATGGAGCAGCCCCTCACCGCGCACAAGGCCGGCGTGGTCACCGGCCTGGTGGCGGCCGTCGGCCAGACGGTCACGGCGGGCGCGGCCATCTGCGAGATCAAGGACGCCTGACCCCGCGCCTCGGCGGTCTGGACACGCGTCTCCGGCGACGGCTCGTATGCGTCTCCCGCGACGGCGCAAGCGATGTCGCCTGCGCGAGGAGACGTGCCACCGCGCGCGAGGAGACGTGCCACCGCATGGGCGAGAAGGTATCTCACGCACGCGCCCGTCGCGATGTCGCATGCGCGAGGAGATCATTTGCGTACGCGTCTGTCGCGACTTCGCGTACGCGTGGAGATACGGTGGCGTACCGAGGAACTCAGACGACCCGCCATTCGTCCTGTAGGACGAAGGAGGCATAAAGCCGTGACCACTCATACGATGCGCCGCGCCACTGCCACGTTCGTGGCCGTGCTGGCCGGACTGCTGACGCTGTTCGCCTTGCCGCACGCGGCACAGGCCGCGGCCCCCCCGGATCCCAACACGATCATCGCCGCCTGGAAGACGGGCGACCCCCTCTACGTCGCCCCCGGCGTCTCGCTCAGCTCCAGCCAGCTCTCGGACATGCGCAAGACCCTCAAGGGCGCCGACAGCAAGATCTACGTCGCCGCGCTGGCCGACGGCACCGTCACCGACAGCGCCTCGGCGGGCCCGCTGATCACCGCGCTCGGCCGGGCCCTCGCCGCCGAGGGCCGTCCGCGTGCCACGGTCGCCGTCCTGGACGGCACCACGCTGTTCGCCGGGTCGAGCGCGATCCGCAAGACGGGCCTGGCGGGCCAGCTCGCCACCGCGGCCACCAGCAACAACAAGGACGTCGTCTCCGGCATGGAGGACTTCGTCCACCGGGTCGACAAGGCCGTGAGCGGTGACACCAAGGGCGCGCTCAAGGCCGGCAGCGCCGCGGGCGGCGGTGGCGGCGGCGGGGTGCTCATCGGCATCCTGGTCCTGGCCGTCGTGGGCGGCCTCGGCATCTTCTTCATCTCCCGCAGCAAGAAGCGCAAGCGCGAGGCCCGCGAGGCCGCCGAGCTCGCCCAGGTCAAGCAGACCGTCGAGGAGGACGTCACCAAGTTCGGCGAGGAGATCACCGCGCTGGACCTCGACGTCAAGGTGTCGGACAACCAGGCCAAGACCAGCGGCGACTGGCAGCAGGCCCTGGACGCCTACGAGCGGGCCAAGAACGAGCTGACCGCGGTCAAGCGCGCGGACGACCTGCGCGGCGTGACCACCGCCCTCGAAGAGGGCCGCTACGCCCTCGCGTGCGTCAAGGCCCGGGTGAACAACGAGCCGCTCCCCGAGCGGCGCGCCCCCTGCTTCTTCAACCCGCAGCACGGCCCGTCCGCGCGCGACGTCCTGTGGGCCCCGCCCGGCGGCGCCCCGCGCGACGTCCCTGCCTGCGCCGCCGACGCGCAGCGCGTGGAGCAGGGCTTCGACCCGCACATGCGCGAGGTCATGGTCGACGGCCAGCGCCGTCCCTACTGGGACGCGGGCCCCGCGTACGCCCCCTACGCCTCCGGCTACTACGGCGGCTTCGGCGGCGACCTGATGACCGGCATGCTCATCGGCACCATGCTCGGCGGATCCTTCGGCGGCTGGGGCGGCGGCGGTTACGGCGCCGGGTACGACGCCGGCTTCGCCCAGGGCGCCGAGTCCGGCGGCGGCGACTTCGGCGGTGGCGGCGGCGACTGGGGAGGTGGCGGCGACTGGGGTGGCGGTGGCGACTTCGGCGGCGGCGACTTCGGCGGCGGCGGCGACTGGTAACCCCTCTCCTCAGACACAGAGCCCCGGCCCGCGCACGCGGCCGGGGCTCTTCCCTTGCCCGCCTTGACCCCGGTCTCCTCACCCGACAGGGTGCTGGATGTGATCGGCGCCGGGGCGGCGGGTCGTGGGACGGCGATGCCGGGGCCGTCGTACGGCGGGGCACCGGTGCACGCGAAAGCGATCTGCAAGGTGGGTGCAACCCGCCGTATATGATCACCTGCCACACTCGGCCCAGTTGTCGAGGAGGCTTGCGTTGCGTCGTTCCATCCCCCTGGCCCTGATGTCCGGGCTGTTCGTTCTCGCCGTCCCCGCCGTGCCGGCGTCGGCGGCGTCCCCTGCCGCCGCCACGGCGGCGCACACAGCGCTGGCGGCGCCCTGCAAGCCCGGGTCCGGGGTGAAGCTCCGCGGCAAGGACTTCACCGACGGGGCCGCCCTTCCGGAGAACCTGCGCTGCGCGGACCTGACGAACGCCAAGCTGGACGAGGTGGACTTCACCCAGAAGGACCTTTCCGGGGCGATCCTGCGCAACGCCTCCATGAAGGAGGCCGACTTCACCCAGGCGCACCTGGAGTACGCCGACCTGACCGGCGCCGACCTGTCCAACGCCGACCTCGGCCAGCTCCACGCCAAGCACGCGACCCTCAGGAACGCCGTGCTCACCGACGCCGACGCCGGCCAGGCCGAGCTGCCGCACGCCGACCTCACCGGCGCGGTCATGGCACGGGCCGAGATGACCCAGGCCAACCTGACCGACGCCAAGCTCTCCGGCGCCGATCTCAACGAGGCCACCCTCGGCCAGTTGCAGGCCAGGAACGCCGACTTCACCAAGGCCAAGATGCACGAGGCGAAGCTGGGGCAGGCCAAGCTCCAGTTCGCGGTGTTCAAGGGCGCCAACCTCAGCGAGGCCGAGTTCACCCAGGCCGAGATGGACGGCGCCGACCTGCACGGGGCGACGGTCGAGCAGGCGTCCTTCACCCAGGCCGACGACCTCGACCTGACCGGGGCGCTCGGCGAGCCCAAGGACGTCCCCAGCGACGCGAAGGGCAGCACCGAGGACCTGCCCGAGGACGCCGGTGACACCACGTCCGACTTCGGGCAGCCGGCGGCCTCCCGGGGCAAGGGCGGGCTGGGCCTGGTCCTGGTGATCCTCAGCGGCGTGGGCCTGAGCCTGACGCTGATCTTCTGGGGCCTGTCGCACCGGCGCAGGGTCGAGCGGGCGGCGCGGTTCGCCGGCGCCCGGCGCGCCGCGGAGGAGAACGTGATCAGGTTGGGCGAGGAGATCGACGCGCTCGACTTCGACTACAAGATCAACCACATGAACACCGGCAGCGTGGACCAGGACTGGCGGCGCGCGCTGGACGCCTACGAGGCCGCCAAGCACTCCCTGACCAACGCCCGCTCCGAGCCCGAGCTGGCCGGGGTCGCGGCGGCCCTCCACCACGGCCACGAGGCCCTCACCCGCGTCCGCTCCCGCCTCACCTGACCGGGCCGAGACCGGGCGACGGCGAGGCGGGATCAGATGATGGTCGCGCCGGGGAGCATCAGGCGGCGGGCGGCCTCGGTGATCGAGCCGGCGAGCGAGGGGTAGACCGCGAAGGTGTGGGCGATCTGGTCCACGGTGAGCCGGTGCTGGACGGCGAGCGACACCGCGAGGATCAGCTCCGAGGCGCGCGGGGCGACGACGACCCCACCGAGCACGATGCCGGTGTTCGGCCGGCAGAAGAGCTTCACGAAACCGTCGTTGAAGCCCTGCATCTTGGCCCGGGCGTTGGTGGCCAGGGGCAGCTTGACGATGTTCGCCTCGACCTCTCCGGCCTGGATCTGCCGTTCGGCGATGCCGACGGCGGCGATCTCGGGATCGGTGAAGATCGTCGAGGCGACGGTGGCCAGGCGCAGCGGCTGCACGGCCTCGCCGAGCGCGTGCCACACGGCGATGCGGCCCTGCATGGCCGCCACCGAGGCCAGCATCAGCACGCCGGTGCAGTCGCCGGCGGCGTAGACGCCGGGGGCGGAAGTGCGCGAGACCTTGTCGACCTGCACGAAGCCGTTGCGGTCCAGCGTGACGCCGGCTCCCTCGAGGCCGATGCCTGAGGTGTTCGGGACCATGCCGACGGTCATCAGGCAGTGGCTGCCCTCCGCCGTCCGGCCGTCCTCCAGGGTGACGACCACGCCGTCCTCGGTGCGCTTGACCGACGAGGCGCGGGACTTGCCCATGACGTTCATGCCGCGGCGCCGGTAGACCTCCTCCAGCACCTCGGCCGCGTCGGCGTCCTCGTTCGGCATCATCCGGTCGCGGGAGGAGACGAGCGTGACCTCCGAGCCGAGCGAGCGGTAGGCGCCGGCGAACTCGGCGCCGGTGACGCCCGAACCGACGACGATGAGGTGCTCGGGCAGCTCGGGAAGGTCGTAGAGCTGGCGCCAGTTGAGCACCCGCTCCCCGTCCGGTTCGGCTCCCGGCAGGACGCGCGGGGTGGCGCCGGTGGCGACGATGACGACGTCCGCCCTGATGGTCTGGTCGCCGACCCGGACGACCTGCGGGTCGACCAGCCGTCCCGCGCCCTGGACGACCTGGACGCCCTCGGCGGCGAGGCGGGCGGCGATGTCGGCCGACTGGTGGGCGGCCAGCTCCTTGACGCGCTTGTTGACCAGCGGCATGTCGGCCCGCACGCCGCCGACGTCGCCGTCGGGGCCGCCGGTGAAGTTCACGCCGAGGGAGGAGGCGTCCAGCAGGGCCTGCTTGCGGACGGATGTGGCGATCATGGTCTTGGACGGCACGCAGTCGGTGAGCACGCAGGCTCCGCCGGGACCGTCGCGTTCGACCACGGTGACCTCGGCTCCGAGCTGGGCGCCGACCAGCGCCGCCTCGTAACCGCCGGGCCCGCCACCAATGATCACAATCCTCGTCACGTACCCCATTGTCCCGCATGACGAGCAGTGCGAGGCATGCAATACCCGGCCTAAACCCTCGAAGACCAGTAAAAAAGGTTGATTAGCCCCGGAAAACCCCTATGAATCCACGGTAGTGGTGTCGATCACCGGAAGAACGGCGCTGGTCGGCCACGGTTCCGCGCGTGTTGAAACCGCGAGGCCGGATCCGCGCGCCGATCTTGGATTAGTCTTGTGTGCCGTGCCGGTTTACGCCGCCTATGGCAGCAACATGGACCCGAAGCAGATGGCTCAGCGGGCTCCTCACTCGCCCATGCGCGGGACGGGCTGGCTGCAAGGCTGGCGCCTGACCTTCGGTGGAGAGGACGTCGGCTGGGAGGGCGCGCTCGCCACGATCGCCGAGGACCCCGACGAGCACGTCTTCGTCGTCCTCTACGACGTGCCCGAGTGGGATGAGACCTCCCTGGACCAGTGGGAGGGCGCCGTGCTCGGCCTCTACCACAAGGTCCGCCTGCGCGTCGCCACCCTGGACGGCGAGGTCGTCGCCTGGTTCTACGTGCTCAACGACTACGAGGGCGGCCTGCCCTCGGCCCGCTACCTCGGCATCCTGGCGGACGCCGCCGAGAAGGCCGGCGCCCCGGACGACTACGTCGCCGACCTCCGCACCCGCCCCTGCACCTCCATCGGGGGCTGAGCCGTCGCTCAGCCTGACCTGGCGAGGAGGGCCGCGAGGGATGTCGCGGCTTCCAGGGCGTCCTGGTAGCGGACATACAGGGGTGCGAAGCCGAGGCGCAGGATGTCGGGGGTGCGGTAGTCGCCGATGACGTCACGGGCGGTCAGCTCGGCGACCAGCGTCTCGGCGTCCGGGTGGCGCAGGGACACCTGGTGGCCGCGCCGGTCGTCGCGCGGCGTCACCACCTCGACGGCGCCGCCGAGCAGCTCGTCCGCGCAGTCCATGAAGAACTCGGTCAGCGCGAGCCCTTTGGCGCGCACGTCCACCAGGTCGACCTCCTGCCAGACGTCCAGCGCGGCGTCCAGGGCCAGCAGCGAGAGGATGTCGGGAGTGCCGGCGCGGGCGCGGGCGATGCCGGGCGCGGGCTCGTACCGGGCGTCCATCGCGAAGGGGTCGCGGTGCCCGCCCCAGCCGGACAGCGGCTGGCGGAACTCCGCCTGCAGGCGGTTCGGCACGTAGATGAAGGCGGGCGACCCGGGACCGCCGTTGAGGAACTTGTAGGTGCAGCCGACGGCGAGGTCCACCCGCAGCGCGTCCAGCGCGATGGGCAGCACGCCGACGCTGTGGCACAGGTCCCACACGACCCTCGCACCGGCCGCGTGGACCTTCGCCGTGGCGGCCGCCATGTCGTACAGCCGCCCGGTCCTGTAGTCCACGTGGTTGAGCAGGACCACCGCCGTCCGGTCGCCGAGCGCCTCGTCGAGGGCGTCGGGCAGGACGGGACGCAGCACCGTGCCGGTCAGCTCGGCCACCGACTCGGCGATGTACCCGTCGGTCGGGAACGTCGCGGCGTCCACGACGATCTCGCGCCGTCCCGGAGCCATGCGCACGGCCGCCACGAGCGCCTTGAAAAGGTTCACGCTGGTCGAGTCGGCCACGACCACCTGGCCCGGCGCGGCGCCGACGAGCGGGGCGATCTTCTCCCCCACCCGTTCCGGCGCCGTCCACCAGCCCTCCGGCCACGACCTGATCAGCCTGCGGCCCCACTGCTCGCGGACGACCTGCTCGACCCGCTCGGCCACCCGGCGCAGCGGCGCTCCCAGCGAGTTCCCGTCCAGGTAGACGACCTCGGGGTCCAGGTCGAACTCGTCCCGGACCCGCCGCAAGGGGTCCTCGGCGTCCAGTTTCGCCGCCCGCTCGACCAGCTCACCCATGCCCGCGCCCTCCGGCCGCCTGCCTCACCACCGAAATCCCATTTCCTGACGAACGTTACGCAATACGCGTTTCGCCCGGTACCACGGGGCCCGGACCTCCTGCCCAGGACCTCAGCCCCAGGCGATCCAGAGGAACCACGCGAACGGCAGGGCGATCACCAGCAACCCGATGGTGAGGACGAGGGGGCGACCCGAGCGACCGCCGGTCTCCCCCGCCACGGCCTTCAGATCGACCACGACGGTGCCCGCCACGACGTCATGCAGGCACCTCTTACTCGGGCCGAAGATCCACAGGCCGTCCACCAGCGAGAAGAGAAGCCCCACGTAGGGGATCGAGTTCCCCGCCGCGGAGACGACAGACCGCACTCCGGCTTGGGACGGCGTCAAAGGGGTGCCGTCAGCACGGACGACCCGCAGCCGGCACAGCCGCTTTCCGATGGTCTGTCCCCAGTAGGCGTGACAGATCCACAAGTACAGCAACCACATGACGGCCACCGCGACGTCGAGGTACCAGAACGGGTTTCCGGCATAGGGGTTGGCGAACCAGAGGTCGAGCCAACCGGACCCGGCGGCCTGCTCGCCGCCGTCCGTCGCGGGACCGCTCAAGGCCACGGCGCGGATGGCGACCCCGGGCACGGTCAGGATCAGCGTATCGATGAGGCTCGCGCCGAACCGGTGACGCCGCGCGGCGATCACCGCTCTCGGCGGAGCGAGGGGGAGTGAGGTCACCGGGGAAGTGTGGCAGCGCTCTCCACCTCCCGCCACAGGTGGTGGATGCCCCGGCGGCGGGGCGAGAACCGCCGCCGGGGGTTCGGGTGAAAGAGGGTGACCACACCGAGGAACGGAGCACAGGCTTGACAGCCGAAGCGATTCTGGAGGACGCGGAGCTGATCCAGCGGTCCAGACGCGATCCCGCGGCCTTCGGGGTCCTGTTCGACCGGCACGCGCCCGCTTTGCACCGTTATGTAACCCGACGGCTGGGCGATTCACTGGCCGACGACGTCGTGGCGGACACGTTCCTGGCCGCCTTCAGGCGCCGCGACCGTTACGACGCCCGCCACCCCAATGCCCGCCCCTGGCTGTACGGCATCGCCGCCAACCTGATCGGCAAGCACCGCCGCACGGAGGTGCGGTTCTATCTCGCCTTGGCCAGGACCGGCGTCGATGAGGTGGCGGAGAGCTACGCCGACCGCGTCGAGGCCCGCGTCTCCGCATCGGCGGCGCAGCGCGATCTCGCGGGGGCGCTCGCGCTGCTGTCGCCGGAGGACCGCGAGGTCCTGCTGTTGATCGCCTGGGCCGATCTGAGCTACGAGGAGGTGGCCCTCTCCCTCGGCATACCCATCGGAACCGTTCGCTCGCGGCTGCATCGCGCCAGGAAGAAGACCCGCGCGGCGTTGGGCGGCCTCGATCCGTCCGCCGTCGCCACCGACGAGGAGGACGCCGACCATGGATGACCTGAAGATCCTCGGCGAGATGCGCGCCGAGGCGCCGACGCCGGACGCCGACCGGCTGGGCGGCGTCCGCCGCCGGGTGATCCGGGACGGGCGGAGGTTCGCGCTCATGCCGTCCTTGCTGATCGCGGCGGTGGCCGCCGTGCTGGTCGTCGCGATCGCCGTGCCGATGTCGCGGAGCACGCCGGAGGTTCCGGGCACTCCCCCCGTTCGGACCGTTCTGCTGAACTCCGAGACGGTGCTGGAGAAGGCGGCGAAGACCGTGGAGAAGCGAACTCTCGCGCCCGAACCCCGGGCCGACCAGTGGGTGTACACCAAGAGCCTCGACAGGCAACCCGCGGACGGCGAGACCACGGTGCGGGAGGGATGGACGCGTTACGACGGCAAGCAGACCGCCGGGTGGGACTTCAAGGGGAAGTTCAAGGTGAGCGATGTGCCGCCCGATCCGGACGACGACGATCTCTCACCTCAGCAGTACCGCGAGAAGCTGCTCAAGCTCCCGACCGACCCGGACAAGCTGCTCCGCCACGTCAAAGGCGACCGGCACTGGGTCGACTACCCCAAGGAGGAGGCACAGTCCAAGGTCGTCGAGGACCCGAACTCGCGGGCCTATCGAATCCTGTCGTTGTATCTCGGCCAGCAGGCGGTCATGCCGCCCAAGCTGGAGGCGGCCATCTTCCGCGCGATGGCGAAGATCCCGGGAGTGGCGATCGAGCAGGGCGTCAGGGACGCGACCGGACGAACAGGGCTCGGCCTGTTCCGGCGCACCGAGGGCGAGGAAACGACACGCCGCTACCTCATCCTCGATCCCCGCACCTACCGGGCGATGGCCGACCAGACCATCTGGCTGCGCGACGAACTGATCAACGGCGAGGTCGCCTTCCGCAAGGGCGCCGTCTTCGCCGACGTGGAACTCGCCTCCGGCATCGTCGACAAGCCGGGCCAGGTCCCATAGCCCATACGGCCGAGGTGACGGACACGGGGACGGGCTGACGCGAGCCGATGGACGCGCGACGTCCCCGTGTGCGCCCCGAGCCCGTCTCACGAGCATGGACACTCGCCGGGCCTGCGTTCCCTGCGCGTACCGCTCACACGGCCGACGCGCCCGGCGGGGTCTGCTGGATGGTCAGCGAAGGAGGCGGTGGGCGGTGGTGGCCAGTAGAAGGGCGGTGTGGACGGTGGGGTCGGTGACCGGGTGTCCCAGGAGGGTTTCTATGCGGTGGAGGCGTTGGTAGAAGGATTGGCGGCCCAGGTGGAGGGCGGCGGCGGTGCGGGTGGCGCTGCAGCCGTGGAGAAGGAAGGTTTCCAGGGTTGTCACCAGGTCGGTGCGGTGGGTGCGGTCCCAGTCGACCAGGGGTCTGATGGCGCGGCGGACCAGGTCCGCCGCGTGGGAGGGGTCGAAGTGGCGGGTGAGTTCCAGGTCCAGGGCCAGGGCGCGGGTAGTGACGACGGGAGTGACGCGGCGCAGGCCCAGGGCGGCCCGGGCGTCGCGGAGTGAGGGGCCGAGATCGGTCAGGTCCACGACGGGGTGCCCCACGGCGACGTGGAGCTGGGTGGCACTGAGCCGGCGCAAGGCCTCCTCCAAAGCCTGGGCGGCGGCGCCCACCGTGTCCGTCAGGGAAGGGGGGACGGCCAAGGCTCCGAGTACCAGGCGTGACACCCGGCCGCGGATCGCGGAGGTGTGCAGGATGTGCGCGGCCCGGTCGACGACGGCCAGCGCCGCCGCGGTCTCCACCGCTTCGGCGGCCACCCCGACCAACACGTGGCCGGGCGGCAGCTGGAACCCCGCCATCATGGCCCGCACCGCCGCGTCCGCCTCGGCGGTGCCCTCGATCAGGTCGCGCAGCAGCGCGGACACCTGCCGGTCCCGCTCGCTCGGCGGGCTGCCGGTGCGTAGCATCGCCAGGGCCAGCGCGACAGCCGTCCGCTCCAGCGCGATCATCAGGTCCTCGCCGGGCAGCGCCGACCCGGGCCCCGCCACCAGCCGTCCCCAGGGCCCCCCGTGCAGGGTGACCGGCGTCTCGCACGCGGCGTGCTCCACGGCCCGCCACGCCTCCCGGTCGCCCGCCACACCGTGCGCGGCGACCAGCGCCCCGCTCGCCGCCACCAGCACCAGCGGCGCCCCGATCACCTCGGCCCCGGTGGCGAGCACCCCGGCCACCCCGGCCCCCGCGATGAGCGTCTCGTTGAGCGCCCGGGTGGCCCGGTCCCCGAGGCGCAGCCGCCGGCTGGCGTAGTCGACGATCAGCGTGTTGGCGTGCTCGGTGATCCGGATGAACGGCACCACCGCGTGCAGCGCGATGAACGGCAGCTCCTGCCGCCGCGCCTCCTCTACCAGCTCACGCGGCGTCTCGGGGAAGGTGCGGCCGAGTTCCAGCGCGACCCCCGCCACCCCTCGCTGCGCGATCTCGCGCAGGTAGTGCCGCCGCGCGCCCGCGTCGGTGCCCGCGAGCCCGAGCCCGGTGGTGAGCAGCAGCTCGCCCCCGGTGAGCAGCGGCCCGATCTCGTAGATCTCGCTGGAGTGCACCCAGCGCACCACGCGGTCCAGCGATGCATCGCCCGCGAGTATGCGCGGCCGGGCCTCGCGCAGTACGTCGAAGGCCAGCAGTTCGCGAAGCGTGAGCGGCATACCTACCCGCTTTACGGATTGTCCGGTGAAGGTGGCCATAATACGGACGATCTGCCCGTTCTCGCCGGGCGCCTCCCGGGAGATAGTTGCCCTATGACCAGCGAAGCCGCCGACCCGGTCACGATGCTCGCCATCGCGCTGGAGGAGGCCAGTAAAGGGCTCGCCGAGGGCGGCATTCCCATCGGCGCGGCCCTGTTCGGCCCGGACGGGCGCCTGCTCGGCCGGGGACGCAACCGCCGCGTCCAGGACGGCGACCCCTCGGTGCACGGGGAGACCGCGGCGTTCCGGAACGCGGGACGCCAGCGGACGTACCGGGGCACCACCATGGTGACCACCCTGTCCCCGTGCTGGTACTGCAGCGGGCTTATCCGCCAGTTCGGCATCACCGGCCTCGTCGTCGGCGAGAGCCGCACCTTCACCGGGCAGCACGAGTGGCTCGCGGAGAACGGCGTGTCCGTCACGGTGCTGGACTCCCCCGAATGCGTCGAGCTGATGACCGCGTTCATCGCCGCCAACCCGGCGCTGTGGAACGAGGACATCGGAGAGGATTCATGACCCATGAAGACGGTCCCGATCATCGATCTGACCCCATGGTTCCAGGGCGACGCCGCCGATCGCGCCCAGGTGGCGGGGCAGGTCGACCAGGCGCTGCGCGAAATCGGCTTCCTCCTCGTCACCGGCCACGGGGTGCCCCCGGAGCTACGTGCCGGGGTGCGGGCCGCGGCCAAACGGTTCTTCGCGCTGCCCGAGGAGGTGAAGCGGCGCTACGCCGTCACCGTCGGCGGCCGGGGCTGGCTGCCGCCCGGCGTGGAGGCCAACGGGTACGCCGAGGGCACTCCCACCCCGCCGGACCTGAAGGAGACGTTCGCGGTGGGCGCCGACGACCCGATCGGCGACCCGGTGATCGACGCCGAGTGGTTCCTGCGGAACGTGTGGCCACCGGAGGTGCCCGAGCTGCGGAGCCTGGTCACCGAGTATCTGGCCCGCATGCGCGCCCTGGCCGATGAGCTGCTGGTCGTCTGCGCGGCGGCGCTCGGCCTGCCGGACGGCTTCTTCACCTCGCGGGCCGGCCACCCGTCGTACACGATGAACATCAACAGATACCCTCCGCTGTCGCAGGTCGGCCCGCCCGAGCCCGGCCAGTTCCGCATCGGCCCGCACACCGACTTCGGCACGGTGACCGTCCTCGACCGGCAGCAGGGCGTCGGCGGCTTGCAGGTGTTCACCCGGGACGGCGAGTGGATCGACGCGCCGTACGCCGAGGACTCCTTCACCATCAACATCGGCGACCTGCTCGCCCGCTGGACCGGCGACCGCTGGCGCTCCACGCGGCACCGGGTGCTGCCGCCCGACCCGAGCGCCCCGGACGAGGAACTGGTGTCCCTCATCTACTTCTACGAGTGCGACCCCCTGGCGGAGGTGCAGTCCCTGGGGCCGCCGATCGGCACGGTCGCGCATCCTCCGGTCATCGCGCACGAGTACCTCATGGAGAAACTGAAGGCGATCACGGTATGACGGTTCTGGAACCCCCCGGCGTCGCAGTACGCGAAGGCGACTATGGCGCGAAGGTCACCGCGGTGGAACCCGGCGGTGTCGAGTTCATCCCCCTGGCCGACCGGCACGGCACGCCACGGCAACTGGTGTGGACGTGGATGTCCCCCAACCTCGAATTCGCGACCATCTTCCTCGGCGTGCTGGCGGTCGCCGCGTTCGGGCTGAGCTTCTGGCAGGCCGTGCTGGCGGTCACCGTGGGCACCGGGCTCGGCGCGCTGTCGCACGGCGTGCTGTCGGCGCGCGGCCCGGCGGCCGGAGTGCCGCAGATGGTGCTCGGGCGGCTGCCGTTCGGGTACTGGGGCAACCTGCTGCCCTCGGCGTTCAACACGGTGGCGGCCGGCATCGGCTGGTTCGCGGTGAACAGCGTCAGCGGGGCGCTGGCGCTCAACACGCTGACCGGGCTGCCGGCGTGGCTGTGCCTGGTGGTCGTGGTCGCGGTGATGGTGGTGCTCGGCTTCTTCGGGCACAACCTGGTGCAGGCGTTCGAGCGGTACGCCTTCCTGGTGCTCGCCGTGATCTTCCTGGTCGCGTCGGCGATCATCCTGACCAAGGCGGACCCAGGGTTCGCGGGCAGCGGCGGCGGACTCGGTGGGTTCCTGCTCACCGTCGGCGCCACCTTCGGGTACGCCGCCGGCTGGAACCCCTACGCCGCCGACTACACCCGCTACCTGCCGCCGGACGCCGGCAAGCGGGCCGTGGGGCTCGCGGCCGGGCTCGGCGTGTTCGTCCCGTGCGTGCTGCTGGAGGTGGTGGGCGCGGCGTCGGTCACCATCGGCGGCGACGCCCTCGGGCAGCCCACCACCGCCTTCACTTCGCACTTGCCCGGCCTGATCGCCGGCCTGACCCTGCTGGCCATCGCGCTCGGCGCCGTCTCGGCGAACGCGCTGAACGTCTACTCTGGCGCGATGTCCCTGCTCACCATGGGCGTGCGCCTCCCGCTCACGATGCGCCGCGCGCTCACCGCTGTCGCGTGCGGCGTCGTGGGCTTCGTCGTGGCTCTCACCGGACTTGAGGACGCGGGCCACAAGTACGAGTCGTTCCTGCTCGTCATCTCGTACTGGATCGGCCCGTGGCTGGCCGTCGTGCTGGCCGACCAGTACCTGAGCCGCGGGGAGGTGCCCCTGGCCCGCCTGTACGACCGGTCGCACCGCAGCCCCGCGGGGCCGATCGCCATGCTCGCCGGCGTGGTGTTGTCGGTGTGGCTTTTCTGCAACCAGGAGTTGTACGTGGGCCTGGTCCCGAGCCGGTTCCCCGCGGTGGGCGACATCACGTTCGAGGCGGGCTTCCTCATCGCGGGCGTCGTCTACGTCGCGCTCAAACCCCTGCGCCGCTGACCCCGGCCCCGTGGCGCCCGGCGTCACGGGGCCTCTTCCTGCACGTCGCAGCTCGCGCCGAACCCGTCGGTGAAGCGTCATCGTGGTCGAGTTCAGGCGTGCTTCGAGGCTTCGGTGGTGGCAAGGACCTCACGGAACTCCATGACCGCCGGCCGGGCTTGCTGGGCGATGGAAACGGCGCGGAGCACCATGCGTCCTGTCTCCAGGATGTGGGTGCTGCGGTACGCCGACGACATCCCGCCGATCGTCCCCGCCGCCTGCCGCACCCCTTCGTCCGTACCACCTTGAACGACCGTGCACAGCGCTCCATGCAGGGCGATGTTCGCCTTGTACTGGTAGTCCCGAGTGAGTCTGAGCACGTCATCGCGGGCTCTGGCCGCCGCGGCCTCCTCGCCGGCGCCGGCGAGGACCCAGCTCTCCGCGAAATGAACCTGACTCGCACTCCAGAAGCCCCATGGGTCGGAGGGACTGTCGGTCTCGGCGAGCCGGAGGAGTGCGTGCAAGGTCCGCTTCGCCTCCTCATGCCGGCCGAGCATGGACAGCGCCTTTGCCCGCGTGGTCATGAAGTCGACGCTCGGCTTCCCGGCGATCTGTTCTGCGGACTCGACCAGGCGGATGACGGTCTCGGGGGCGCGCTGGCCGTACAGTCCGTGCCCGGCCTCCTCGCCACGTACGAGCAGGCGGAGCCCGAAGTCACCGGAGAGGTCGGCCGACTGGCGGGCGGTGCGCCACCAGCGGATCGCGGCACCGTGATCGCCGCGGCGGGTCAGCGCGTTCGCGAGGATGGCCGAGAGCGTGGCCGTGACGCGGTGCAACCCGGCCAGCTCGGCGGGGGCGCAGGCATCCAACTGCCTGCGTATCGTCATCAGGTCGATCGCCAGGTCCGCGGCCACCTGCGCGGGCGGCCGGGTGCGCAGCGCGTGCAGATGATCGGCGCAGCTCACCTCCCACTCTGCCACGCTGCGGAAATCGTGGTTCAGAGACAGGCTGAGAAGCCGGCGAACGGGTTCGCCTGGCATGCCGAACGCTCCGAAGGCAGCGCTCGTGGCGGCGAATCGCAGAAGCTGTCGGCGTTCCGTGGCGACCTCCTCGTCGGAATTCTCCTTTGTTGCGAGTGTACGTAGCCGGTCGATTTCCACAACCAACCCATAAAGCGTTACAAGTCGCCCCTCAGCCCCCAGAGCATCATCAATCCCTTTGATGTGATCGGCGCGCGGGCGCGCGAGCCCACGTTCCCACCGGGACAGCTCGCCCTGATCGACGAAGGCGGCCCTGGCCAGCTCACGCTGCGAAATACTGCGCACTTCCTCCCGCCAATGGCGCATATAAGCACCCAGTAGATGCCATGGCGACTCGTCGAGGACGACCGGCTCGCACGCGCGCGGCATGAACAACTCCCCGTGATGGATCGATGGGAATGCGCATCCCATCAACATTCCTCTTGGACCGCTCCCAAAGCTCTTCCACTATGACATCGACCAGGCAGAAAGACCTGCGTAAAGCGAACCGGCCCGACGCTGGGAACGCCAGGCCGGTCCTTGATCAGAAAGGCGAGCCCAGGCCGATGCGAAAGATCAGGCACGCCCCGGCGATCGAGGTCGGTTGGAGTCCCCACCAGCCCCCCACGTCGCCGGACCACAACTCGCCGGCTCGTGACCGGCACGAGCCGTATCCGGCCGGAGCGGCGTCATGAACCGGCGACCAGAACGCCTCACGAGCCGGCGACCCGGACGGCCCATGAATCGGCGACCGCAAGCGGGACGACCGCCGGGCCGGCGACCGGGACGGCACAGGGTGGGTGGCGTACCTCCCGGCCCCGTCCGGCCCAGGCGCTGGGACCTGCCTCAGCGGGCCGCCGCCGCCCAACTCGACCAACTGGAACCGGCCTGGTTCATCTCCTACGGCGTAGGCAGCAGGCGGTTCCTCGCCATCGCCTCCTGGCACCCCGCCCCGCTGATGGTCGAAGCGACCACGGTCCACGACCTACGAGAACTGATGCGCGACGCCGAGCTGGAGGCCGTCCTGTCCCCGGCCCCTATCCCCGCGAGAGCAAGATGAGCCCCGCCGCCCCGTCCTGCTGCACCGGCCTACTGCCCGGCTTGGCCCGTCCCGACGCCGTGTCCCTGGTGATGGCTCTAGTCGTCCAGGACGAGATCGCCCGCCAGAACGGCGACTCGGGTGAGCGGACACGGGCTCCGGCCGTCAATCGTCCGGCGGACCCGCCGGGCGGTCCCACCTCCATCAGGAAGGAAGACCATCACATGGATGACCTGTACGACCGCGACCTCACCGGCATCGCGTTCACCCGGATGTGCGGCGGAAACACGGGCGAGGAGGGCGAGGCGTGCGTCGAGTTGGCCCACATTTTGGGCGTGGACGACGCGTTCGCCCTGCGTGACAGCAAGAACCCGGATGCCGGGACGCTCCGCTTCAGCGGTTCCGAGCTGCGCACCGCCGGCATGACCACCATCTAGCGAGACCATCACCCCGGGTGGCTCCCGCCCGCCGCAGACAGGCGGGAGCCACCCTCACCGTACGGGGCGTTCATGCACTTTCACTGCTACTCGTGGACGGGAATCGGCGACGACCAGCGCCGGGAAGGCGAACGCCGCCCGCCGCTGCCTCCTGGGGACCTCGCCGCGTTCCGAGCCTCGCCTCTGCCTCCCATGCGGACCTGCGACTGGCTGCTCAAACCCGCCAGCATGATCGACACCTCCCCGGAGACCGTCGCCGAGGCACTGACCTGGCTGGCCGAACGCTACAGGGCCGCCGAGCCGTCCTTCCTCCACCCGGCCGGCGAGGCCCGCATCGGCCTGGACACCCGCCTGGCCAACGCCGAGGAGTCACTCACCGGCGGCGTGGACGTCCAATGGGGCATCTGGCTGACAGCCGGCAGATTCCTCACCCTCAACATCACCTGCTGCACCCCCAACCGCCACGCCTCGTACGCCTGTCCTGAAGCCTGATGTTCGCCTGAGTTCCTGGACGAGCCTTACATCGCTCGCTCGTCCGGCTACCGGAGCTTCGGTCCCGTCACGGTGCCACCGGGGCGCATCTGGACCATGGGGGACAACCGCGACGCGGCCATCGACTCCCGCTCCTTCCAGAAGTCTCTGGGCGACGGCACCATCCCTGCGGAGAACGTCGTCGGGATCATCTCCTCGAACTGACGCCCCTTGGCTTCCGCCGATTCGCCTCGGCGGCCCGGGTCACGTGCGCGGGTGCACGGGTACCGGCGTGTGTTGGTGGGAGGCATCCGGTTGTAGCCTCGGTGAGCGTGAGCAAAGACGCTTATTCACTGGCCGCGGAGGCGGCGGGGGTGCTGAAGGCCCTCACCGGGGTTGAGTCCTTCGATGTCGCGCTGGTCATGGGGTCGGGGTGGGTCCCGGCCGCCGACGCCATCGGGACGACGATCGCCGAGCACGACGTGACCGAGGTGCCGGGGTTCGCCGCGCCGTCGGTGGCCGGCCACGCCGGGAAGGTCAGGGCGGTCGAGACCGAGTCGGGCAGGAAGGCGCTCATCTTCCTGGGCCGCACCCACCTGTACGAGGGCCGGGGCGTGGAGCCGGTGGTCCACGGCGTGCGGACGGCCGTCGCGGCCGGGGCGGGCACGGTCGTGCTGACCAACGCGGCCGGCGGGCTGCGGCCCGAGACGCAGGACGTCGGCGACCCGGTGCTGATCAGCGACCACATCAACCTGACCGGCGCCAACCCGATCACGGGCGCGACCTTCATCGACCTGACCGAGGTCTACTCGCGGCGGCTGCGCGAGCTCGCGCGCGAGGCCGACCCGTCGCTGGCCGAGGGCGTGTACGTCGCCTTCCGCGGGCCGACCTACGAGACCCCGGCGGAGATCCGCATGCTGCGGACGCTGGGCGGGGACCTGGTCGGCATGTCCACCGTCCTGGAGGCCGTCGCCGCGCGCGAGGCCGGGGCCGAGGTGCTGGGCATCTCGCTGGTGACCAACCCGGGCGCCGGGCTGGCCGGCGAGCCGCTGAACCACGAGGAGGTCCTGGAGGTCGGCAGGGCCACAGCGGCCCGCATGGGCGTCCTGCTGGCCAAGGTCGTCAACAAGCTGTAGGGCCCCTTAGTTCGGGCGGCGGGTGAGGCAAAAATGCGAGCAAAGGGGTGTGATGTCCGATCTCGTGCGGCGGGCGGAGGAGTGGCTGGCGCAGGATCCCGACCCTGAGACCCGGCAGGAGCTCAGGCGGATCCTCGACGGCGGCGACACCGCGGCGCTCCAGGACCGGTTCGGGGCCAAGCTGGAGTTCGGCACGGCCGGGCTGCGCGGCGAGCTGGGCGCGGGGCCGAACCGGATGAACCGCGTGACCGTCATGCGGGCGGCCGCCGGGCTGGCCGCGCGGCTGGGGCCGGGCGGGCACGTCGTGATCGGGTACGACGCCCGGCACAACTCCGACGTGTTCGCCCGCGACTCGGCGGCGGTGCTGAACGGGGCGGGGTTGCGCGTCTCGCTGATGGGCCACCACTGGCCCACTCCCGTTCTCGCCTTCGCCGTGCGGCACGTTGGGGCCGACGCCGGCGTCATGGTCACCGCCTCCCACAACCCGCCGCGCGACAACGGCTACAAGGTCTACTGGGGGGACGGCGCCCAGATCGTCCCGCCGCTCGACGTGGAGATCTCGGCGGCGATCGACGCCGTCGGCCCGGTGGACCGGCTGCCGCTGGGCCAGGAGTGGCGGACGCTGAGCGAGGCGGACATCGTCGAGCCGTACCTGGCCGCGATCACCGCGCTGCCGATCGGGGACGATCGCGACCTGCGCACCGTCTACACCCCGATGCACGGGGTGGGCGGGGAGCTCCTGCTGCAAGCCTTCGCCGTCGCCGGGTTCGAGCCGCCCGCGGTGGTCGAGGCCCAGTTCGCCCCCGACCCCGACTTCCCGACGGTGGCCTTCCCGAACCCGGAGGAGCCGGGCGCGATGGACCTGGCGCTGCGGCTGGCCGAGAAGGCCGGCGCCGACGTGGTCATCGCCAACGACCCGGACGCCGACCGCTGCTCCGTGGGCGTGCCCACGCGGGACGGCGGCTTTCGCATGCTGACCGGCGACGAGGTCGGCGGGCTGCTCGGCGAGTACGTCATCGAGCACACCACCGCGCCGGACCGCCTGGTCGCCGAGTCGATCGTGTCCTCGTCCCTGCTCACCAAGATCGCCAAGGCGCACGGGGTGCGCCATGCCGAGACGCTCACCGGCTTCAAGTGGATCGTCAAGGCCGGCGACGGGCTGGTCTACGGGTACGAGGAGGCGCTCGGCCACAGCGTCGGGTCCGACCAGGGGCTGCCCGTGCGCGACAAGGACGGCATCGGCGCGGCCCTCACCGTCGCCGGGATGGCGGCGCGGGCCAAGCGGGACGGCAAGACGCTTCTGGACCTGCTGGACGAGCAGGCGCAGCGGTACGGCCTGCACGCGACCGCGCAGCTCTCGTTCAGGGTCGCCGACCTGTCGCTCATCGCCGCCGCGATGGAACGGCTGCGCTCCCGGCCGCCTCAGGCGCTCGGCGGGCGGGCGGTCGGTTCGGCGGAGGACCTGACCGCGGGCGTGGACGGCCTGCCGCCGACGAACGGGCTGCGCTACCGGCTGGACGGCGACGCCCGCGTGGTGGTCCGCCCGTCGGGCACCGAGCCGAAGCTGAAGTGCTACCTGGAGGTCGTCGTCCCGGTGACCGGCACAGTCTCCGACGCCAGGACGCTGGCGGCGAGCGACCTGGACGCCCTGAAGACCGACCTCACCGCTGCCCTCGGCCTCTGAGCCCACGGCACGCCCCACCTCCGGAGCGGCCGGTGGACCACCGTAGCGAGGGCGCCGGAACCGCCGTGCCACGACCCGCCGCCTCGGCGCCTGGTGGGGCGAACGCCGGGGGCGGACGGGACGGGGCACGGCACAAGACGAGCAGGCCGCCGTAACCGGGACGCCGAAGCCGCCGTACCGCGACCCGCCGCCTCGGCGTCCTTGGGGCCGGAGTGGCAGCGGGGAGACGGTGGACGATCGGCGGCCAAGCCTCGTGCCGGGGGGTGGTCAGGAGGTGATGAGGGCGGCTATGACGAGGATGAGGGCGGCGGCCAGGGCGCCGAGGGCCGAGGGGGACCAGGTGGCGGTGAGGGGCGCCCTCTCGCCGGCGGTGCGGGACTTCTTCTCGACCAGTTCGGTGAGCTGCTGGGCGACCCAGTCGGCATGCGTGCGGCCGGCCATGGCCTGCGCCGCCGCGTGCTCGGCCTTGGAGAGCTGGGGCTGGGTGCTGGGGTAGCGCCCGGCCTTGGCGGGGACGCCGGCGGTGCCGCGCCGTACGGCCTTGGCCCGTTCGCGGGCGCTCGCCTGCGGCGTCCAGCAGCGCACGCTGTCGTCGCCCGACTCGATGATGATCGCGTGCGAGACGTGGATGCCGTCGATGGCCTTCCACGGCACGAAGTAGTTGCGCAGCGGGTTGCGCACGAAGATGCCGTCCTCGCGGGCGAGGACGGCCGGGCGCAGGCAGCCGACGAAGACGGCGGCGGTGAGCACCGCGAGCACCGCGCCCGCGACCAGCGCCGACGGGATGCTGCCGTGGGCGATCAGGTCGGCCGTGTTCAGCGCGGCGAACACCATCCACACCCAGCCGAGCACCCATGCGATCTTGGACCGGAAGACCTGTGGCTTCACCGCTCGCTCACCGCTACCTTTCCGTTCAGCAGGCGGTCACCACGCTAACGCCTCCCGCGCACTGCTCACGCCTGCCATTTGAGCTGCGCGAAGCCCGGCTTGATGACACCGTTGATCAGCGCCAGCCGCTCGTCGAACGGGATGAACGCCGACTTCATGGCGTTGACCGTGAACCACTGCAGATCGTCCCACCCGTAGTCGAAGGTTTCGACGAGGTTGGCGAATTCCTGGGACACACTGGTGTCACTCATCAACCTGTTGTCGGTGTTGACGGTGACCCGGAAGTACAGGCGGCGCAGCAGGCCGATCGGGTGCTCGGCGAGCGACGAGGCCGCTCCGGTCTGCAGGTTCGACGTGGGGGCCATCTCCAGCGGAATGCGCTTGTCGCGCACGTAGGCCGCGAGCCGGCCGAGCTTGGCGGTGCCGTCCTCGGCGACCTGGATGTCGTCGATGATGCGCACGCCGTGCCCGAGCCGGTCGGCGCCGCACCACTGGATGGCCTGCCAGATGGACGGCAGCCCGAACGCCTCGCCCGCGTGGATGGTGAAGTGGGCGTTCTCCCGCTGGAGGTACTCGAAGGCGTCCAGGTGGCGGGTGGGCGGGTACCCGGCCTCGGCGCCGGCGATGTCGAACCCGGCGACGCCCACGTCGCGGTAGCGCACGGCCAGTTCGGCGATCTCCATGGACCGCGCCTGGTGGCGCATCGCGGTCAGCAGCGTGCCGACCCGGATGCCGCGCCCCTCCGACCCGACCCGGAAGCCCTCCAGAACGGCCTCGACCACCTGGTCGAGGCTGAGTCCGCCGGAGGTGTGCTGTTCCGGGGCGTAACGGACCTCGGCGTAGACGACCCCGTCGTCGGCGAGGTCCTCGGCGCACTCGGCGGCGACGCGGATCAGCGACTCGCGCGTCTGCATGACCCCGACGGTGTGGTCGAAGGTCTCCAGGTAGCGTTCGAGGGACCCCGAGTCGGACGCCTCGCGGAACCATTCGCGCAGGTTGTCGGCGTCCTTGCTCGGCAGCCTGTCGTATCCGGTCTCGCGGGCCAGGTCGATGATCGTCTGCGGCCGCAGGCCGCCGTCGAGATGGTCGTGCAGGAGGACCTTCGGGGCCTTGCGGATGCCGTCACGTGTGGGCTGCTGAGTCATCGCAACATCCTAGAGAGTGGTCTGCCGGAGCCCCGGCTCATTCGTCGCGGTTCACGGTGTCGGGCGAGAACGCGGGCAGGCAGACCGCGACGTACTCGGCGCCCTC
The DNA here is from genome assembly GCF_040607475.1 of Sphaerisporangium sp. NPDC005288. Lineage (NCBI taxonomy): Bacteria > Bacillati > Actinomycetota > Actinomycetes > Streptosporangiales > Streptosporangiaceae > Sphaerisporangium > Sphaerisporangium sp. NPDC005288. The sequence continues at coordinate 128,846 of NZ_JBEXGT010000017.1, forward strand.
GGGGCCGGCGGTGTAGCGGATCTTCTCGCCCGGCAGGGTCGTGATCGCCTCACCGGCGTGCACCTCTGTCGTGCCCCCTTCGTGCTCGACCACGACGGTGCCGCGCAGCACGAGGGTGTACTCGGTGAACTCGGGCGTCTGGGCGGGCTCCTCCCATCCCGCCGGAGCCACCATGTGGGCGATGGACACCTGGTCGTCGCCGGTGTTGACCCGTCCGACGTACTCGTCGATGACCTTCCCACCCGGGACCGGGATGCGGGTCGCGCCCGCGATTCTGCGTACCACGCGGCCAGTCTAGGAGGCGTACATGAGAACTATGTCCAATTCCGTCCAAGGGGGTGCGCGACCGGCTCCGCCGTCCGCGCCGGCCGGCCGCGGATCGGCGGGCGGACGCCGGGCGTCAGTGGGCGACGTCGATGACCAGGCGGGCGGGGTCGGACTGCTCGAAGACGCGGAACCCGGCGCGCTCGCGCAGCACGAGCGCCACGGTGACGACGCCCTCGTAGTCGCCGGTGCGCACGACGCCGAGGAGGTTCGGCAGCCCGGGCCGCAGGACGGGCGTCCGGGGGAAGGTCGGCCTGCCGTTCTCGGTGTGGGCGTTGGCGGGCTTGAGCATCACCTGCAGGTACGCCCCGCCCTTGATGTCCACGAGCTTGCCCGAGCCGTCCTCGTACAGTTTGCGCACCCAGTCGACGCTGTAGCCGGTCTTGGCGCCCCGCAGGTCGATGACGACCCGGTCGAACCCGGGATGCGCGGCGAACCGCGCCCCCGTGACCACGGGCGGCCGCTCGGGAGAGCGCGTGACGGCGACCCGCCTGGTGCTCGTGGGCGCGGGCGGTTCGCTCGCGCCGGCGGTCGGCGCCTGGCTGACCGGCGGGACGCCGCCCGTCTCGCCCGGCGTCGGGACGGTCCGCCCGGACGGCGTCACGACGGGCGTCACCGCTGGTGTCACGGCCGGTGAGGAGACGGACAGGTCCGGGGATGTCGGAGTAGGGCCTGGCGAGGACGCGGCGGGCGTGCTGCTCGCGGAGGTGTCGGACCCGGGCGCCGCGCCGCAGGCGGCGGTGGCCAGGGCCACAGGCAGGAGGGCGGCTGCGACGGCGATCCTGTTCATGGCCTCGGCTCCTCCACTGAATGCGCCTACTCCTTTGACCCCGAGAATGCCTCACAGGTTCGCGGAGAAACTCCGTAACCCGAAAATGTGTCCGATGTGCCCCTTGACCTCCGAAAGGACGCCACCGCGTGCGCCAGGCCCCCGGCGCGTGCGCACCGAGGGCCTGGACGAGGGGACGTCATGAGGGCGGAGGGAGGACGGAGGCGGTCCGGACCGGCCTGGATCGGAGCCGGCCGTGGATCAGGCGTTCTCCAGGACGGGCAGGTCGCCGCCCTCCTGCTCGCCCTTCGCGGCCGGGGAGGTCGCGCGGCGGGCGAACAGGCCGGTCAGGGCGATGCCGAGCCCGATGAGGGCGATCACCGCGCAGACCGCGAACGAGGACCTGATCGCCGGCATGGTGACCGCGCCCCCGTGAGCGGTCACCACGGCGGTCACGACCGCGAGCATCAGCGCCCCGCCGACCTGGCCGGAGGTGTTGAGCAGCCCGGAGGCCAGGCCCTGCTCGTCGTCGGCCACCCCCGCGGTGGCCTGAATGTTCAGCGAGGGGAACATGAGGGCGAAGGAGATGCCGAGCAGCAGCATGCCGGGGATGACCATCGTGGCCAGGCTCGGGTGCTCCCCCGCGCCGAGGAACACGGCGTACCCGGCGACCAGAGACACCGAGCCGATGGCGATCAGCCGGGCGGTGCCGAACCGGTCGGCGAAGTCGCCCATCTTGGTGGAGGTCAGGGCGACGAGCAGACCCGCGGGGAGGAACGCCAGCGCGGTGTGCAGCGCGGTCCAGCCCAGGAGGTTCTGGAAGTACTGCATGGCGACGAACTGGAAGCTGACGTAGGAGCCGAACAGGACCACCAGTCCGAGGTTGGCCCGCACGAGCGGGCCCGAGCGCAGGATGGCCAGGCGGACGAGCGGGTGCTTGACCCGCAGTTCGGTGACGACGAACAGCGCGAGCAGGGCCACGGCGCCCGCGAGGCTCGCCAGCGTGCGCACCGAGCCCCAGCCGGCCTCGGGGGCCTGCACGACGGCGAACACGAACAGCAGCATCGAGAACGTGATGGTGGCGGCGCCGACCAGGTCGTGGCCTCCGTGGGTGCGCTCCTCGCCGGAGTGGCGCGGCAGGAGCCTGAAGCCCGCCACGAGGGCGATGATCGCGACCGGCACCGGGCTCAGGAAGGTCCAGCGCCAGCCCAGCTCGGTGAGGAAGCCGGACAGGACGAGGCCGAGGGAGAAGCCGCTGGCGCCGCAGGCGGTGAAGATGCTGAGCGCCCGGTTGCGGGCCGGGCCTTCGGCGAAGGTCGTGGTGATGATCGACAGGGCGGCGGGCGCGGTGAAGGCCGCGCTGATGCCCTTGATGAACCGGGCGACGATGAGCAGGCTGCCGTTGTCGACCAGGCCGCCGAGCAGCGAGGCCACGGCGAAGACCGCGAGGGCCGTCAGGAAGACCCTGCGGCGGCCGAGCAGGTCGGCGGTGCGCCCACCGAGCAGGAGCAGCCCGCCGTAGCCCAGGACGTACCCGCTGACGACCCACTGCAAGGTGGAGGTGGACAGGCCGAGGTCGGCCTGGATGGACGGTAGGGCCACTCCCACCATCGAGACATCGAGCGCATCGAGGAAGATCACGGCGCTGAGCACGGTCAGCGCCCCCCAGAGGCGTGCATCCCAACGCTGGTCATGTGAGGTGAGGGACATGGGACAGGACAGTACATGCACATACATTCAATGCACAAGCATTTAATTCCCGTGCATTTATTGACGACGCATGCTACAGTCACGTCATGGACGACGATGTCGATGTCGTGAGCTCATGGCGGGAGATCCTCGCCTGTCATGCCACGACCTGGTGCGCGCTCGAGCGCGAGCTCGGCGACAAGCATGGGCTCGGTGTCAGCGACTTCGAGGTCCTCGACCGCATGGTCGAGTCCGACCACGGCAAGTACCGCGTCCAGGAACTCGCCGACGCCGTCCACCTCAGCCAGAGCGCCCTCTCGCGCCTGATCTCCCGCCTGGAGAAGGCCGGCCTGGTGTGCCGCAACATGTGCGAGGTCGACCGGCGCGGGGTGTTCGTTCAGATCACCGAGGCCGGCATCGAACGCCACCGCCAGGCCCTGCCCACCCACCGCGCCGTCCTCAACACCTCCCTCACCGACCTCCCCCGCTGACCGAGCGAAGGAGTCCGCGCGAGTGGACCCCTCGCCACGACGGCCCGCTCGGCGCTGAGGCTCGCAGGCTCACCCCCGCGCCGTCGCAGGACCGCCGGCGCCGAGTGGGTCAGGCGGTGACGCGGTCGATGACCAGTGGAAGCAGTTCAACGGGGCCCTCGGTGATGGCGTAGGCGCCGGTGAGGGCTTGGAGGGCCCGGTCGAAGCGGGACGGGTCGTCGGCGTGGAGGGTCAGCAGCGGCTGGCCCTCGCGGACGGTGTCGCCGGGCTTGGCGTGCAGGGTGATGCCCGCGCCGAAGGACACCGCGTCCTCCTTGCGGGCCCTGCCCGCGCCGAGACGCCAGGCGGCCAGCCCCACCTGATAGGCGTCCAGGGTGGCGAGGACGCCCGAGGACGGCGCCGTCACCTGCGTGGTCTCGGCGGCGGCGGGCAGTCCGGCGTCCGGGTCGCCGCCCTGCGCGCTGATCATGCGACGCCAGGCGTCCATGGCCGAGCCGTCGTTCAGCGCGTCCGCGGGGTCCTTGCCGCTCATCCCGGCCGCGGCCAGCATCTCACGGGCGAGGAGCACGGTGAGCTCCACGACGTCGGACGGACCGCCGCCGGCGAGCACCTCGACGGCCTCGGCCACCTCCAGGGCGTTGCCGACCGTGAGGCCCAGCGGGCGGTCCATGGCGGTCAGCAGGGCCACCGTGGTGACCCCGTGGTCGGTGCCGAGGTCGACCATGGTGCGGGCGAGCTCGCGGGCCGTCTCGACGTTCTTCATGAACGCGCCCGAGCCGACCTTGACGTCGAGCACCAGCGCGCCCGTGCCCTCGGCGATCTTCTTCGACATGATCGACGAGGCGATCAGCGGGATCGACTCGACGGTGCCGGTGACGTCGCGCAGCGCGTAGAGCTTCTTGTCGGCGGGGGCGAGCCCGTCGCCGGCGGCGCACACCACCGCGCCGGCCTGCCGCAGGACCGCGAGCATCTCGTCGTTGGACAAGGAGGCACGCCAGCCGGGGATCGACTCCAGCTTGTCCAGGGTGCCGCCGGTGTGGCCGAGACCGCGCCCGGACAGCTGCGGGACGTAGGCGCCGCAGGCGGCCACGAGCGGAGCGAGCGGCAGCGTGATCTTGTCGCCCACGCCGCCGGTCGAATGCTTGTCCGTGGTGGGCCGGTCGAGCCCGGACCAGTCCATGCGCGCCCCGGACCGGATCATGGCCTCCGTCCACCGGCCGATCTCGCGCCGGCCCATGCCGTTGAGCAGGATCGCCATGGCCAGGGCCGACATCTGCTCGTCGGCGACCTCGCCGCGGGTGTAGGCGTCCACCACCCAGGCGATCTGCTCGGAGGAGAGCTCGCGGCCCTCCCGCTTGGTGACGATGACGTCGATCGCGTCCATGAACTCAGGATCCCCCGGAACGGTGGTCGGGCATGAAAGGTACGGTCCCGGCGCCCGCGAGGCGGGCGCCGGGAAGGGCGGACAGGGCGCTCGCGCGCGGCCTGAGGCGCGTGCGCGCGAGCCAGGGACGCCGGTCGCGCGTCAGGCATCACACGCCGGACATCACACGCCGGACATCACGCGCCGGACGTCGGCGTCGCGCGTCAGGCGCCGCGGGAGAGATCGTCGGGGCCGAAGGCGTGCGGCAGGACCTCGGCCATCCGCCACGCGCCGTCGGGGGTCTCCACGAGCAGCTCGGGACCGCCGTGCTCGAACAGGAGCTGGCGGCACCGGCCGCACGGCATGAGCAGCTCGCCGTGGCCGTCCACGCACGTGAAGGCCACCAGCCGCCCGCCGCCGGAGGCGTGCAGCGCCGACACCAGCCCGCACTCGGCGCACAGCCCGAGCCCGTAGGAGGCGTTCTCGACGTTGCACCCGGTGACGACGCGGCCGTCGTCCACGAGCGCGGCGGCGCCCACCGGGAACTTGGAGTAGGGCGCGTAGGCGTTGGCCATCGCGTCGGTCGCGGCCTCGCGCAGCGCGTCCCAGTCGATGGGGACGTCGGTGGTGCCGGTGTCGCTCACGTGCTGGTTCCCCCGTGGTTCCGATGGCGTCGGTCATGGCACGGCCGGCTCGCGCCGGCCCGCCTGTTGTCGTGGCGTGGCCGTCCCGTGGCCTGGCCCGTGTGGCGGTACGGCCGTCTCACGTGGCCTGGCCCTTGCGGTACGGCAGGCCGTCGGTCGCCGGCATGCGCAGCCGCTGGGAGGCCAGCGACAGCACCAGCAACGTCGTGAGGTGCGGCGTGAAGGAGGTGAACTGCTCGGGCACGGTGTCGGTGGTGGCGAACACCGCGAAGACCAGGACCGCGAAGATCCCGGTGAACAGCGCCGCGCGGCCCCGCTGCTGCCGTACGAGCTGGTAGACGGCGAACGCGGCGAGCAGCATCGCGACGACCAGCAGCAGCGCGTGGACCGAGGTGCCGCCCTGGCGCAGTTGCAGGGCGTCGGTGTACCCGAACAGCAGCGCGCCGCCGGCCAGGCCGCCCGGCCGCCAGTTGCCGAAGATCATGGCGGCGAGGCCGATGAAGCCGCGCCCGCCGGTCTGGCCCTCCCGGTAGATGCCCGCGGCCACGATCGACAGGAACGCGCCGCCGAGCCCGGCCAGGGCTCCGGAGACCACGACGGCGAGGTACTTGTACAGGTACACGTTGACGCCGAGCGACTCGGCGGCCACCGGGCTCTCGCCGCACGAGCGCAGGCGCAGCCCGAAGGCCGTGCGCCACAGCAGGTAGAAGCTGAGCGGGACGAGCAGGATGGCGAGGATGACGAACAGCGACACGTTCTGCGTCACGCCGTAGAGCACGCCGGCGAGGTCCGAGAGCAGGAACACGTGCGTGTTGGCCAGGTCGCGCAGCGGCGTGCCGATGCCGGGGACGCTGACGGTCTCGATGGGCGGGATGCGCGGCGACTGGGTCTCGCCGCCGCCCTTCATGCCGACGAACACCAGCTTGGACAGGTACTGGGTGACACCCTGGCCGAGCAGGGTGATCGCGACGCCGGAGATGATGTGGTCGACGCCGAAGGTGACGGTCGCGACGGCGTGCAGCAGACCGCCCAGCGCCCCGCCGATGGTCCCGGCGATGACGCCGGCCCACGGGGTGCCGAAGGTCAGCGCACCCCAGGCGCCGCACCAGGTGCCGAGGATCATCATGCCTTCGAGGCCGATGTTGACCACGCCGGACCGCTCGGACCACAGTCCGCCGAGGGCGGCCAGGCCGATGGGGACGGCGAGCCCGATGGCCGCGCCGATGGTGCCGCCGGAGGTGATGTCGTTGGCGCCGGTGACGACCCGGGCGAGCGACATCATGACCAGCAGCGCCAGGACGCCCAGCAGGGCCACCTGCCAGTTGAGCGTGAGACGCCGGGCGGCCGGGGGCGCGGCCGGCGCCTTGGCGGACAGGCCGGTGACCGTCATACGGCCGCTCCCTGGGGCTCGGTGGGGGCCGCGGTGGACAGCTGGCGGCTGACCCGGCGCTGCTCGGCCACCGCGCGGTACCGGTGGACCAGCTCGTAGGCGATGATGACCGAGAGCACGATGGTGCCCTGCATGATGATCACGATCTCCTTGGGGATGCCGTTGAAGTCCAGGATGTCGTTGGAGTTGTCCAGGAAGCTCCACAGCAGGGCGCCCACGGCGATGCCGATCGGGTTGTTGCGTCCCATCAGGGCGATCGCGATGCCGGTGAAGCCCAGGCCCGCCGGAAAGTCCAGGCTGTAGGAGTACGACGCGCCGAGCAGCTGCGGCAGGCCGACGAGCCCGGCGACCGCGCCGGACAGGATCATCGTGTACAGCACCATCTTCTTGACGTTGATGCCGCTGGCGACGGCCGCCGTCTCCGACCGGCCGGTGGCCCGCAGGTCGAAGCCGAAGCGGGTGCGGTTCAGCACGACGTGGTAGGCCACGCCGAGCACGGCCGCCACGATGATCATCCCGAACACCTTGGCCTGGGTGCCGGAGACGAGCGCGATGCCGGGGAAGTGCCCGGACGGGCCGATGGGCTTGGTGCCGACGTTGTTGCCGTTCAGGACGGCCAGCCGGCCGGGAGTGAGCAGCCAGGCGCCGAAGCCGGTGGCGATGGCGTTCAGCATGATCGTGGAGATGACCTCGCTGACCCCGCGCGCGGTCTTCAGCACCGCGGCGATCGACGCCCACAGGCCGCCGACGAGCACGGCGACCAGCATGATGACGCCGACGTGCAGGGGGCCGGGCAGGGTGACCGCGCCGCCGACCGCGGCGGCGACCAGCACGGCCAGGCGGTACTGGCCGTCCACGCCGATGTTGAACAGGTTCATCCGGAACCCGATCGCCACGGCGAGGGCGGAGATGTAGTAGGTGGTGGCGGTGTTGAGGATCAGCACCTGGATGGAGGGGGTGGCGCTGAAGTCCAGCAGCAGCCCGAGCGTCTGGAACGGCTGGTTGCCGTTGAGCAGCAGGATGATCGAGGTAACGACGCCGGCGAAGACGACGGCCAGGACGGGGGCGGCCAGCGCGAGGACGCCGCCGAGCCTGACCCTGCCGAGCAGCCGGTCGGTGAAGGACGAACTCATGCTTCCTCCCCGGCCTCGGCCGCCGCCGAGCCGAGTCGCTCAGGGCCGTCGGAGGCGGCCGGTAGCTGGTCCGCGGGCTCGGCCGTGGCGCCGGTCATGGCGGAGCCGAGCTGTTCGGGGGTCACGGTCGCCGGATCCACGTCGGCGACCATGCGGCCGCGCAGGATGACCTTCAGGGAGTCCGACAGGCCGATCAGCTCGTCGAGGTCGGCCGAGATCAGCAGGACGGCCAGCCCTCTGGCGCGCGCGGCCCGCAGGTGGTCCCAGATGGCGGCCTGCGCGCCCACGTCCACGCCCCGCGTGGGGTGGGAGGCGATCAGGACGACCGGCTCGCTGCTCATCTCGCGGCCGACGATGAGCTTCTGCTGGTTGCCGCCGGACAGCGCCATGGCGTCCACGTCGATGCCGGGGGTGCGCACGTCGTACTCGCGGACGATGCGCTCGGTGTCGGCGCGGGCGCCGGCCCGGTCGATCCACGGCCCCTTGACGTTGGGCCTGCGGGTCTGGTGGCCGAGGATGCGGTTCTCCCAGAGGGGGGCGCCGAGCAGCAGGCCGTGCCGGTGGCGGTCCTCGGGGATGTAGCCGATGCCGCCCTCGCGCCTGCGCAACGTCGCCCAGGCGGAGATGTCGGCGCCGTCCAGGGTGATTGTCCCCTCGGCGGGGCGCATGCCCATGATGGCCTCGACCAGTTCGGCCTGCCCGTTGCCCTCGACGCCGGCGATGCCGAGCACCTCGCCCTTGCGGATGTCGAACGAGACGTCCTCCACGACCGCCCGTCCGTCGCCGGCGCGCACGGTCAGGCCGCGCACGGCGAGGGCCACCTGGTCGGTGACCGTCGACTCGCGCGTCTCGGGGCTGGGCAGCTCGCTGCCCACCATCAGCTCGGCGAGCCGCCGGGCCGTGACGTCCCCCGGGTCCACGCTCGCCACGGTGGTGCCGCGCCGGATGACCGTGATGGCGTCGGCGACGCGCAGCACCTCGTCCAGCTTGTGGGAGATGAAGATGATGGTGAGGCCCTCGCGGACCAGTCCGCGCAGGTTGTCGAACAGCTCGTCGACCTCCTGGGGCACCAGCACGGCGGTCGGCTCGTCCAGGATCAGGATGCGCGCGCCGCGGTAGAGGACCTTGAGGATCTCGACGCGCTGCCGGGCGCCCACGCCGAGGTCCTCGACCAGGACGTCAGGGGAGACGCCGAGGCCGTAGGCGTCGGAGATCTCCTTGATCTTCCGGCGGGCGGCGGCGAAGTCGATGCCGATGCCGCCCTTGCGCGGCTCGCTGCCCAGGATGATGTTCTCCAGGACGGTGAGGTTGTCGGCGAGCATGAAGTGCTGGTGCACCATGCCGATGCCGGCGGCGATGGCGTCCCCCGGCGTGCGGAAGGAGACGGGCGACCCGTTGACGCGGATCACGCCTTCGTCCGGCCGCTGCATGCCGTATAGGATCTTCATGAGCGTGGACTTGCCCGCGCCGTTCTCGCCGACGATGGCGTGCACGTGCCCGCGCAGCACGGTGAGACGGATGTCACGGTTGGCGACGACGCCGGGGAATCGTTTGGTGATCCCCTCGAGCTCGACGGCGGGCTCCGTGGCGGGAGCCGAAGAAGTCGAAGTGCTGATGGCGGCCTCCTCCATGCGGACGGCCTCGGTGGCGCGGCCGGCGCCCGGTGGGGCACGGCGGCCGGCCGTGTCGGCGGATCTGACGGGGCTCTGGAATCGCGGCCCGCGCCCGCGGGCGGAGCCGTAACCGGCACGCGGGCCGGCCGCGGGCGGGTGCCGCGGCCTCGCGTGGCTGAGCGGTGAACCGACAGTAGCCCAAGGGGCCCGGTGATGCGGACCCGGGCCCCTGGACCGTCAGCGGATCACTCGGAGGGAACCTTGATCTCGCCGCTGATGATCTTCTGCTTGTACTCGTCGAGCTTGTTCTTGATGTCGTCGACCTGGCCGCCGGTGGTGGAGAAGTCGACGCCCCCGGCCTTGAGGTCGTAGGTCGTCGGGCCCGCCTTGACGGTGCCGTCCACGTAGCTCTTGAGGAAGTCGAACACCGCGACGTCGACCTTCTTGAGCATGGAGGTCATGATGACACTGCGCACACTCTCGTCGGCCGTGAGGGCCTGGTCGGAGTCCACGCCGATGGCCAGCGCCTTGGACTCCTTGGCCGCCTCGAAGACGCCGCCGCCCGAGCCGCCCGCGGCCTGGTAGACGATGTCGGCGCCGGCGTCGTACATGCCCTGCGCGGCGGTCTTGCCCTTGGCCGGGTCGTTGAACCCGCCGAAGTCCGGCGGCTGGGTGAGGTACTTGACGTCGACCTTGATGTCGGGCTTGACGGACTGGGCGCCCTTGGTGAAGCCGACCTCGAACTTCTTGATCAGCGGCACCTGCACGCCGCCGACGAAGCCGATGTGGTCCTTCTTGGTCTTCATCGCCGCGGCGGCGCCGACCAGGAAGGAGCCCTCGTTCTCGGCGAACACCAGGTTGGAGATGTTCGGCCCCTGGGCGGCGTCGTCGATGATCGCGAACTTGGTGTCGGGGAACTCGCCCGCGACCTTCTTGATCGCCTCGGAGTAGGCGAAGCCGACCGCGATGACCGGGTTGTAGCCGCTCTGGGCGAGCAGGCGGAGCCGCTGCTCCTTCTGCGCGCCGGTCTCGCCGGCCCCCGCCTCGAGCTCCTTGGCGTCGGTGATCTTCAGATCGGTCTTGGCCTTCTCCAGGCCCGCGGCGGCGGCGTCGTTGAACGACTGGTCACCGCGCCCGCCGATGTCGTACGCCAGGCCGACCTTGGGCCCTGCGGCCGCCGGCGCGGAGGCCTCGCTCGACGCGCCCGGGGACGCCGCGTCGGTGCCTTCCGATCCGCTGCCACCACATGCCGCTACGGCCATGAGCATGGCGCTCACCGCGGTCGTGGCGGCCAACTTGCCTGCGTGAATGCGGAGCAAGGTGACTCCTTCCGTGTTCTTCGCCGTCCAACTCGTGTGCACGCGCGAAGCAGACCGCACGGCAACCCTGCACGGAAGATAGTTGTTTGACCGGTGTTGGCCAAACCGCCGCCCGGCTCCGAAATAGGTCCGTTATGCAGCTCACGCCACCCTGTGACCTGCGGAACCGCGAGATGGGGAGACGGGGAGCCGCCTTTCGGACGTCCCCGTCGGGCCTGGCGCCGTCAGGCGGTGACGGGCTGCGCGTCGGACCTCTCGGCCGAGACGGTGCATCCGTCCCACAGAGAGGTCAGGGCTGTGGCGGCCATCACACGCACGCCGACGCCGATGCAGCTCTCGTCCACGTCGAAGGTGCCCTGGTGGATGTCCATCTGCCGGGTCTCCCCCGGGGCGCGCACCCCGAGCCGGGCGTAGGCGCCGGGCACCGACTCCAGGTACCACCCGAAGTCCTCGCCACCGAGGGACTGCGGCGTGGGGACGGTGGACTCCAGGCCGAGCACCTGGTGGGCCGCCTCGCGGAGCATGTGCACGCTGGTGGCCTCGTTGATGGTCGGCGGGACGCCGCGCAGGTAGTTCATCTCGGCCTCGACGCCGTAGGCGATGGCGACCGAGTCCAGCAGCGACTTGAACAGATCGGGGGCCTCGTGCCAGGCCTGCTCGTCCAGGCAGCGGATGGTGCCCTCGGCGACGCCGTCGTCGGGGATGGCGTTGGCGACCGAGCCCGCCTGGACCCGGCCCCACACCAGCGACAGCGACGAGCGGGGGTCGACGCGGCGGCTCAGGGCGGCCGGCAGCTCGGTGACGATCTTGGCGAGGGCGAAGACGAGGTCGGCGGTCAGGTGAGGGCGGGCGGTGTGGCCGCCGGGGCCGGCGACGCGGACGCTGACCTTGTCGCAGGCGCCGGTGATCGGGCCGACGCGCAGCCCGAGCTTGCCGACCTCCACGCGGGGGTCGCAGTGCAGGCCGAATATGCGGTCGACGCCGCTGATGCCGCCGGCCTCCAGCACCTTCAGCGCGCCGCCGGGCATGACCTCCTCGGCGGGCTGGAAGATCAGGCGCACCCGCCCGGGCAGCAGGCCGGCCGCCGCCTGCTCGGCCAGGAACAGCCCGGTGCCGAGGACGATCGCGGTGTGCACGTCGTGGCCGCAGGCGTGGCACACGCCCGGGACGGTCGAGCGGTAGGACACGTCCTTCTCGTCGGGCAGCGGAAGGGCGTCGATGTCGGCGCGCAGGGCGACGGTGTGGCCGCCTCCGCTGCCGATGTCGCAGATCAGGCCGGTGCCGCGGGGCAGGGGGGTCGGGACGAGCCCGGCGGCGGCGAGCCGCTCGGCGATTCGCTCGGTGGTCCTGTGCTCGACGAAACCGAGTTCGGGGTGGGCGTGCAGGTCACGCCGGAACCCGATCAGGGAGTCGTTGTGAGCGCCCAGGAACGCGTCGAGCTCGCCCCTTAGATCACTTGCCGGCATGGCCCATCGCCCCGTTCGACGTTCGCAGGTTGGTGGTGACGAAGCGGTCCTCCGCGAGTTCGACGATCGTCGCGTCGACGATGTCGTCCAGGGTGCCGCCTCCGGTGAGAATCGCGCGCTGGCGCTCGCAGGAGTTGCCCTGCTCCACCACGTCGGTGATGGTGGCGAGCTCTTCGGGGCAGCCGAGGCGTTCGGCCACCGGGGCGAGCTCGCGCGTCAGCTCATAGAGCATGTCGCGCATCGGCGCGGTCGATCCGTGGTCGTCGGTGATGACGTAGGCGTCCAGCCCGTAGCGGGTGGCCCGCCACTTGTTGTCGCGCACGACCCAGGGCGCGGGGTGCGGAAGGCGATACCCGCGATCGAGCTGCTGGTCGAACTGCTGCACGAGGCACTGCGACAACGCCGTCACCATCCCGACCTCCCGAAGGGTCGGTATACCGTCGAACATTCGAATCTCAATCGTGCCGAAGTCGGGGTGTGGCCGGATGTCCCACCACACTTCCTTAATGCTCTTGATGGTCCCCGCGCGCTTCAGGGTGTCCATGTACTCTTCGAACTCGGCCCAGTCGGCCAGCATCTGCGGCGGTCCCGCTGTCGGCAGAGAACCGAAGACGATGGCCCTGCTGGAGGCGAGCCCGGTGTCTTGGCCGCCCCAGTAAGGGCTGGAGGCCGTCAGCGCGAGGAAATGCGGCAGGTAGGCCGCAAGTGCGTTGACGATGGGGATGACTTTATCCCTTTCCCGCACCCCCACGTGGACATGTACGCCAAATGTTTGGATCCTCCATGCCAGCCACTGCATCTCCTCGACCAGCTCGGTGTACCGCTGGACGGGGGCGTAGACGGCCTCGCGCCAGTCGCTGATGGCGTGGGTGCCGGTGCAGGCCAGGGCCATCCCCTGCGGGTCGACCACCTGCCGCAGGCGGTCGATGGTGGTGCGCAGGTCGCGCACGGCCTCCGACACCGTGTGGCACACGTCGGTGATCACCTCGAGCTGGGACTGCATCAGCTCGTGCATGACCTTCGGACGCGGGCTCTCGCTCAACTCGGGGACCGCGTCCAGCACCAGGCGCGCGTCCTGGCGCAGACGGCGGGTGCGCTTGTCGACAAGCTGGAGTTCCCATTCGACGCCCAGTGTCGGGCCGCGCGAAGGATTGAACTCGATTGGCACAGCACGCCTCCATGCGAAAGGTCCCAAGGCCGAGTCTCCGCCTTCGCGACGGCATCGGCCAACCCTACGGTCACCCCAGTACGTCCCGACTTACGGCTTTCCGCACTTTGGCCACCAGACCGGAGGAGGTACCCACTCATGCATGGTCAACCGCAAAACGGTCGTTAACCGTCTCTGCCCGCGCAGGAGGGCTTATATGCGGACGGAGGCCAGGCTCAGCGATCGGCGGGGCGCCGCGGACGCCAGGCGCGCCAGCCGATGACCCCGACCACGACGGCGAGCACCACGTTGACGACGATCAGGATGCCGTGCACCACATAGAAGGCCGTGGGATGCCCGTCGGCGAGGTTGAACCCGAGCATGACCCACTCGACGACCATGAAAGCGGCCAGGACCAGCAGAAAGCCGGCCATACGTCGTGTCATCTTCACCGCCTCCATGGTACCTCCACGGTTACTGACCAGGCACACTCGCGATCTTTGTCGTGTCTTGCCCCACGTGAAAAGCGACAAAGCTACTCTGAATTCCCTATGGGGATGAAGCACGTATCAGCAGTCAGCGCGCTCGCGCTCGCCGGGGGGCTCACGCTCGTCACCCCCGCCCAGGCGCGTTCGGCGACCGACGACACCGCGCCCGTCGGCGGCGGGATGCTCGGCCGCCACGGCGTGGTGGTCGACCCGGCGGCCGCGGCCCTGCCGAAGACCGGGGCGTCGGCCTTCGTGGTGGCCGACGGCGACACCGGCGAGGTACTGGCCGCCAAGGACCCGCACGGGCGCTACCTGCCGGCCAGCACCCTGAAGATGCTCACGGCCGTCACGCTCATCCCCAAGCTCGACAAGACCAAGCTGATCAAGCCTAGCGCCGAGGCGTGCAACGTCGAGGGCAGCGCCGTCGGGCTCACCCAGCACAAGATCTACCGGGTGCGCGACCTGCTCCGCGCGCTGATGATGGTCTCCGGCAACGACGCGGCCGTCGCGCTCGCCGAGGCCAACGGCGGCCTGCCCCGCACCCTGGCCGACATGAACGCCGAGGCCAAGCGGCTGCAGGCGCTGGACACCGTCGCCAAGACGCCGAACGGCCTCGACAAGCCCGGCCAGAGCAGCTCGGCCTACGACCTGGCGCTCATCGCCCGCGCCGGGCTGGCCAACGCCGACTTCCGGGAATACGTCGGCACCAAGGTGGCGAACTTCCCCGCCCCCGGCGGCAAGCACTACGAGATGGCCAACCACAACCGGCTGCTCGGCCGCTACCCCGGCATGATGGGCGTCAAGAACGGCTGGACGACCAAGGCGCTCGGCAGCTTCGCCGGCGCGGCCCGGCGCGACGGGCACACCATCATCGTCTCGATCATGCACCACGAGGGCGGGTTCTGGGAGGAGGTCAAGGAGCTGCTCGACTGGGGGTTCGCCTCCCGGGGCCACGTGGCCGCCGTCGGCACCCTGGTCTCCCCCGTCCCCGACGTCAAGCCGACCAAGCCGGTCGGCGGCCCGCCCGGCGCCGTCCCCGCCGTCTCGCCCCGGCCCGTCGTCGCGGCGCAGGACTCCCCCCTGGTCGGCATCGGCGCCGGCGTCGTGGCCGCGGGCCTGCTCGGCGGCGTGGTGTGGGTCGTCTACGGCGTGCGCCGCCGCTCCCGCACCCGGCGCGAGGAGCCGTCCGAGGTGTGACCGCTCAGCGGGCCCCTCACTCTGTATCGAACGTGCTCAGCGCTGTATAGATGTGTGCGCGGCGGGCCCTCACTCGTACCCGCCGGCGGGCGCGGGGGTCGGCTCGGGAGGCGGGGCGCCGTTGGCGGTGGAGGTCCAGGCGGCGACGTACAACACCCAGCGGCTGGACAGGTTGAGCCACACCAGCAGGCCGACGATCACCGCGAACGTGCCGTAGATCGGGTTGCTGAGGGTGTGCGAGAGGAGCAGCGTGGCCGCCTGCTTGAGCGCGCCGAAGCCGACGGCGCCGAGCAGCGCGCCCTTCAGCGTGGTGAACAGGGGTTCGCCCACCTTGCCCATCCAGCCGAGGATGACCAGGAAGACGAGCATGTCGGCGGCGATGCTGATCAGCACGCCGGCCGTCCGCACGAGCGCCGCGGCCACGACCGAGTCGGCCAGCCCGAGCCAGCCGACGATCGTGCCGGTGGCCTGCACGGCGAACCCGCCGACCAGGACCGACACCACGAGCGTCAGGCCCATCAGCAGCAGGGCGACCAGGTCGCGCAGCTTGCCGACGAACCAGTTCATCGGCGGCTCGCAGCTCACGCAGATCTCGTGGACGGCGTCGCGCAGCGCGTCCACGACGCCGAGACCCGCGTACAGCAGGCCGAGCAGGCCGATGACGCCCGCGCTGCCCCGGGCCGTGGCGAGGTCCTGGACGCGCAACTGGTCGGCCAGGCCGGGAAGCTGCTGGTCGATGGCCTTCACCAGCGTGGTCAGCGCGTCCGGCCGCAGCGTGAGCACGTACCCGAACAGGGCGAACGCCAGCGCCAGCAGGGGGAAGAACGACAGGAAGGCGAAGTAGGTCACCGCGCCCGCCAGCCGGTCGCCCCGCTGGCTCTGGTAGCGGTGGAAGGTGCGGATCAGGTGGTCCAGCCACGGCCAGCGCACGCGGGAGCGTTCGGTCCTGACCCGGCCCCACCGCTTGACGGCCTCGATCGTGCGCAGGATCGAGGCCCACGTGCTTCCCATGCAGGCCATCTACCCCACAGGTGTACGGTATGCGAGCCCGCCCGCGGGGCCTTCGGGCACCGGGACGGTGTGGTCAGAGCTTGGGCAGGAAGCCGACCCGGTCGCGGACGGCCTCCATGGTCTCGCGGGCCACGGCCGAGGCGCGGGCGGCGCCGACGGCGAGCAGGCGGTCGAGCTCGGCCTCGTCGGCCAGGAGCTTCTCGGTGCGCTCGCGGATCGGCGCGAAGGCCTCGACGACCACCTCGGCGACGTCCTTTTTGAAGGCGCCGTAGCCGAGGCCGGCGTAGCGGGCCTCCAGCTCGGGGATCGGCGTGCCGCTGAGCACCGACTGGATGCGCAGCAGGTTGGTGACGCCGGGCTTGTTCTCGGGGTCGGCGACGACCTCGGAGCCGGTGTCGGTCACCGCGCGCATGACCTTCTTGCGCAGCGGCCCCGGCTCCTCCAGGACCTCCAGGAGGCCCTGCGGGCTGGAGGAGGACTTGGACATCTTCGCCAGCGGATCCTGGAGGTCGGTGATCTTCTCGACCTCCTTGGGGATGAACGGCGCGGGGAGGTTGAAGGTCTGGCCGTACCTGCTGTTGAAGCGCTGGGCCAGGTCGCGGGTGAGCTCCAGGTGCTGCTTCTGGTCGGCGCCGACCGGCACGAAGTCGGCCTGGTACATCAGGATGTCGGCGGCCTGGAGGATCGGATAGGTGAACAGGCCCACCCCGGCCGAGCTCTCGCCGTATTTAGCCGACTTGTCCTTGAACTGGGTCATGCGGGCGGCCTCGCCCATGCCGGTGTTGCACATGAGGATCCAGGCGAGCTCGCTGTGCTCGCGGACCTGGCTCTGCACGAACAGCGTGCTGCGCTCGGGGTCCAGACCGGCGCCGAAGAGCTGGGCGGCGGACACGCGCGTGCGGCGGCGCAGGTCGGCGGCCGACGGGTTCACGGTGATCGCGTGCAGGTCGGCGATGAAGTAGAACGCGTCGTGGGTCTCCTGCATGTCGACCCACTGGCGCACGGCGCCGAGGAAGTTGCCGAGGTGGAAGGACTCGGCGGTGGGCTGGATGCCGGAGAGCACGCGAGGTCTGGCCATAGCACTCAATTGTGTCAGGAGTCGGGGACCGTCCGCGACTCGCGCACGGGGCATGTCCCCGTGGATCAGGAGGGGTCCCGGGCCTCCTCAGGGTCCTCGGCAGGGGGCGCGACGACCTTTCTGATGACGCGGACGCGGGCGACGCGGCGGCCGTCCATCTCGGTGACGATCAGCGTGCAGGCGGGCCGCTCGATTTGCTCCCCCATCTCGGGCAGGTGGCCGAGCGCGGCCATGACGTAGCCGCCGAGCGTCTCGTACGGGCCCGCCTCGAGCTCGATGCCGGTCTCGGCGGCGAAGTCCGGAAGGTTGACCAGGCCGTCGATCTCCATCTCGCCGGCGACCAGGCGCACGGACTCGCCGTCGGCGTCGTACTCGTCGCGGATGTCGCCGGTGAGCTGCTCGACCAGGTCCTCCATGGTGACGATGCCGGCCGTGCCGCCGTACTCGTCGACGACGATCGCCAGATGCTGGCCGTCGTCGCGCATCTCGCTCAGCGTGGGCAGAACCCGCTTGGTGGCCGGCAGCAGCTTGACCGGCCTGATGGGCACCAGCTCGCCGATCGGCTCGATGCGCCCGGTGAGCACCGGATCGAGCAGGTCGCGGACGTGGACGAACCCGACGATGTCATCGTAGGAGTCGCGGTAGACGGGGAACCGGGAGTGCGGCATCGCCGCCGCCAGGATCGCCGCCTCGGCCAGAGGCGTGTCCAGCGCCATGAACTCCACCTCGGTGCGCGGCAGCATCACCTCGCGCAGGTGGCGCTTCCCGGCGGTGAAGACCTCGTCGATCAGGTCGCGCTCGTCCTTGGTGAGCTCCTGGTGGCCGACGACCATGTCCCGCAGTTCCTCGGTGGTCATCTCGGCGCGGTCGGCCTGGGGGTTGCCGCCGAGCAGCTTGACCACCCCGTCGGTGGACTTCGACAGCAGCCAGATCACCGGGCGCGACAGCGCGGCCAGCCGGTCAAGGAACGGGGCGACCACCATGGACAGCCCTTCGGCCCGCTGCAGGGCCAGGCGTTTGGGCGCCAGCTCGCCGAGGACCAGCGTCACGTAGGAGATCGCGAGGGTGACCACCACCAGCGCCAGCGGCCGGGCGGAGGCCGCGGGCAGCCCGGAGCGGGCGATGACGGGCTGGAGCTGGCCGGCCAGCGTGTCGGCGCCGACGGCGGCCGACAGCACGGTGGCGACGGTCACCCCGATCTGCACGGCCGACAGGAAGCGGTTGGGGTCGCGGGCCAGCCGCGCCACACGCGCGCCACGCCGGCCCTCCTCGGCCAGCCGCCGGATCTGGCTCTCACGCAGGGAGACCAGGGCCATCTCGGCCGCGGCGAAGAACCCGCCGATCAGGACGAAGACGAGGACCAGGACGATGTTGGCCGCGACGTTGTGCACGTCGATGTCCGTTCGGGTGAGGCGCTCAGGATGATCTGGTCAGCGTACCCGCTGCCCCTTGTCCGCTTGCCGCCGGAGGCGCGTAAGCTAGACGATAGACCTACAAAATCAAACACGATCACACACGATCGAACGGAGGCCGGGCAAGTGAAGCTGCTGGTAACCGGGGGCGCGGGCTACATCGGGAGCGCCGTGGCCGCACAGCTCGTCGAGGCGGGCCACGAGGTCACCGTCCTGGACGACCTGTCCACGGGGCACGCCGACGCGGTGCCCGCCGGCGCTTCGTTCGCCGAGGCCCCGATCGCCGAGGCGGCCGGCGTCCTTGACCCGTCGTTCGACGGCGTGCTGCACTTCGCGGCCCGCTCGCTCGTCGGCGAGTCGGTGGAGAAGCCGTCGCTGTACTGGTCCAACAACCTCGGCGGCACCCTCGCGCTGCTGGAGGCCATGCGCGGTCACGGCGTGCGGCGCATCGTGTTCTCCTCGACCGCGGCGACCTACGGCGAGCCCGAGGGGACCCCGATCACCGAGACCGCCCCGACCCGCCCGACCAACCCCTACGGCGCCTCCAAGCTGGCGGTGGACACGGCGCTGACCGCCTTCGCCGGACTGCACGGCCTCGGCGCCGTCAGCCTGCGCTACTTCAACGTGGCCGGCGCCTACACCGCGGCGGACGGGCGCGTGTACGCCGAGCGGCACGCCGTGGAGACCCACCTCATCCCGAACGTGCTGGCCGTCGCGCTCGGCCGCCGGGAGGCGGTGAGCGTCTTCGGCACCGACTACCCCACCCCCGACGGCACCTGCGTGCGCGACTACATCCACATCGCCGACCTCGCGCGGGCCCACCTGCTCGCCCTGGACGCCTGCCGGCCCGGGGAGCACACGGTCTACAACCTGGGCAGCGGCACGGGTTTCTCCGTGCAGGAGGTCATCTCGGTGTGCCGGGAGGTCACCGGCCACCCCATCCCCACGGTGACCGGCGAGCGGCGCCCCGGCGACCCGGCGGTGCTGGTGGCCTCCTCCGAGCGCATCCAGCGTGAGCTGGGCTGGAAGCCCGAGCGCGCCGACCTGCGCTCCATCGTCGCCGACGCCTGGGCGGCGATCGCGCGCTGACCCCGGCCGGTCCGCGCGGCCCCGACTGGAATCACGTTCCGCGAAAACCGAGTCTCATTCCGTCATCGTGTGGTGAGATCTCCTTCGTGAGGAAAGCTGGAAGCTTTTCACCTTTGACGCTGAGGATGGCGTTCGCCGGTCTCATCATGCTCTGCGCGAGCATGGCCGCGGCCGGCGCCGTCTTCGCGACGACCTACCCCCGCGGAGGCCCGGCCGGCGCCACCTGTCCCGCCCATGCCGGGTGAGACGGACGCCGGCCCGCGCGGGCGGGCGCCGGCGCGGGCTCGGCGGCGCGCGGGCGCAGGACGGGCGCGCACGGCGCCGGGGGTCAGCCGTGGCGCAGCGAGACATGCATGCGGGCCTGGTTGTTGGCCGGCCGCCGGTCGCCCACGCGCGCGGAGTACACCGTGGCCCTGGCGCCGACGTCGCGCGCCCGGCCGCGGGGCACCCGGAAGACCAGGTCGAACGTCCCCCGCGCCCCTGACCTGATCGGCCCGAGCGCGCAGCCCAGCCGTCCGTGCCGTTCCGCGCAGCGGGCGCCCTTGGCCGACAGGAACCGCGCCCCGTTCTCGGTGAAGTGGACCCGCGCGTCGCGCACCACCCGCGGCCCGCTGTTGCGCACCGTCGCCCTGACCGGGAACCGCTCCCCCGGCTTGGCGCTGGTGGCGGCGGGCGACAGCCGGACCGCGAGGTCCGCCCCCTCGTCGACCCGGGTGACCACCTCGGCGCTGTTGTCGGCCTCGTTGTCGTCGACGACCTCCGACGACAGACCGGCCGTGGCGCGCAGCGGGCCGCGGGCGCCCGCCCGCACCAGCCCGAGCACCGTCACGGCCCCGGAGCCGCCGGCCGCGATGTCGTCCGGCGACGGGCACACCACCTCGTTCTTCGCGGCCCCAGGACGGCAGGTGGCCACGTTCACCGCGGCGATGTCCACCTGGTCGGGCAGGTGGATCTTCAGCACGGGGAGCACCGCGTCGCCCGGTCCGGCGTTGCGCACCTTCACCTGGTACGACAGCCACTGACCCGGCTGCGCGACCCGCGGCGACGCGGCGACGCGCACCGACAGGTCCGCCCCGCCCCACCGCCCTGGGGCGGACCCGGACGAGGCGTTCACCACCAGCGGCGCGGCGGAGACGACGAAGAAGACCAGACCGGCGGCGATTCCAGCCGTGAACAGACCCATTGATGTGCGACCCCCAAGCGTTCGGCTCAATTGAACGCCGCCGGAGTCGCGCGCCGCCCGCCCGACACGCGACCCCTGGTGCAGGCGAACCCCACGCGACCGCAAAACCTTGCCACGACGTCCCGCCGGCACCTGACCTGGGCTGATGTGTCCTATTCCGCGAGGGCGGGGGCGCCCGGCGCCGCGCCCCGCTCGATCACGTGCCGGGGCAGGAACACCAGCGCGGCGAGCGCGATGACCGCGCCGGTCACGGCCAGCCACGGGATGACCGCGGCGGCGGCCGCCGCGTGCGCCTCCGCGGGCACGCGGGTGGCCGCATGGTCGCGGACGACCGAGGCGTAGGCCGTGCCGGCGACGGCCAGGGCCACCGACCCGCCGATCTGGCGGAAGAAAGTGAGCTTGGCGGTGGCCGTGCCGATGTAGCCGGCCGGGACGGCGTACTGGACGGCCACCGTCAGCCCCGACAACATCGGCCCGACGCCGAGGCCCATGAGCGCCATCCACGCCACCAGCGCCCACGCCGGGGTGTCGACGGCCAGGCCCGAGCACAGCAGCCCTCCGGCGGCGATGAGGAAGGGCGCGGCCACCAGCCAGGGCTTGTACCGGCGCGTCCTGCCGATCAGGCCGCCGGTCAGCACACTTCCGGCCAGCATGCCGAGCATGAACGGGTAGATGCGCAGGCCGGACTCGGTGGCGCTCATGCCCTGCGCCTGCTGGAAGTAGCGCGGCAGGAACACCGCCCCGGCGTACAGGCAGGCCGCGGTGAAGAAGGAGGCCAGGTTGGCGATGGTGTAGGAGCGGTTGCGGAACAGGTGCATCGGCACGATCGGCTGCTCGGCGCGCAGTTCCACCGGCACGAAGACCGCCAGCAGCACGACGGCGGCGGCCAGCGGGCCCGCGACCGCCGGGCTGGTCCAGGAGTGGCCGTCCAGGCCCTTCTCGGTGAGACCGACGAGCAGCGCGCTGATGCCGACGGTGAAGACGGCGATGCCGAGATGGTCGGGCCTGGCCCGGCCGGTGCCGCCGGCTCGGGGCAGCCGCAGCGCGATGATGCCCAGCAGCACCGCGCCGACCGGGAGGTTCACGAAGAAGGCCCACCGCCAGCTCGCGTGGTCGGTGAAGAACCCGCCGAGGAACGGCCCGGCGATGTAGCTGGCGGCCATGACGCCGCCCAGCGCGCCCTGCACCCTGCCGCTCCTGTCCGGCGGGAACAGGTCGGCCACCAGCGCGAGCGACAGCGGGATGAGCGCGCCCGCGCCGAGCCCCTGCAGGCCGCGGAAGGCGATGAGCTGCCCCATGTCCTGCGCCAGGCCGCACAGCGCCGACCCGAGCAGGAACAGCGTGACGCCGACCAGCAGCAGCGGCCTGCGCCCGTAGGCGTCCGACAGCCGGCCGTACAGCGGGACCGTCACCGTGGAGGTCAGCAGGTAGGCCGTCACGACCCAGGTGTACAGGCCCGCGCCGCCGAACTCGGCGGTGATGCGGGGCAGGGCGGTGCCGACGATCGTCTGGTCGAGCATCGCGAGGAACATCCCGCCGAGCACGCCGAGCAGCAGGAGCCCGTTCCCCTTGGTGGACGGCTCCGTCCGTGCCGGAGCCGTGGTGGTGGTGGCCGCCATCTGTCGTCCCTTCGCCCTTCGTGGCATGGCCGGTCCGTGGCGAGCGCCGCGTCCGGTCCGGCCGAACACGTAGAAGGTGACATGTCTGGCTTGACATGTCAATCCTTGGATATCATGACGCCATGTCCCTGCGCATCGCCCTGCTGGGCCTGCTGTCCTCCTCCGGCCCGGCGAGCGGGTACGACCTGACCAAGAAGTTCGAGGTGTCGATCAACCACGTGTGGCAGGCCGGGCACAGCCAGATCTATCCGGAGCTGGCCAAACTGGCCGCCGACGGCCTGGTCACCGTGGAGGCCGAGGGCGCGCGCGGACGCAAGACCTACGCGGTCACGCCCGAGGGCAGGGCCGAGGTCCACCGCTGGATGCTGGAACACGTACCGGCCGAGCCCGCACGCAGCGAGAACGCCCTGCAGGCGTTCCTGCTGCCGCTCCTTGACGCCCCCGAGGCCGTCGCCGTGCTCGAGAGGATGTCGGCCGTCAGCCGGGCCAGGCTCGGCCACCTCTACGAGCTGAAGGTCGCCAACCCGCCGGCGTCCGGCCGCCTCGGCGTCCACGCCCTCGAACTCGGCATCATGCAGACCGAAAGCTTCCTCACCTGGGCCGCCACCACCATCGACGCCCTCCGCCACGACGCCTAGCGCGGTGACCACATATCGTTCACCGAGCACGACTCTCCACCCCCGGCCGCACCCGGAGCAGTGACCACATACGCTCACCGAGCACGGCACTCCACCCCCGGCCGCACTTAGCGCGGTGACCACATACGCTCACCCAGCACGGCACTCCACCCCCGGCCGCACTTAGCGCGGTGACCACATACGCCCACCCAGCACGGCACTCCACCCCCGGCCGCACTTAGCGCGGTGACCACATACGTTCACCGGCGCGGCTCTCCACCCCCGGCCACGGGCTGTAGTGATCGGCGCCGGGTCGGCGGGTCGTGGTACGGCGATGCCGGCGCCTGCTACGGCGCCCGAGCCGGTGAACGTTCGTGGACGGCGCACCAGCGACGGCGGCGCCGGTGTGCGGAGCTCGACCAGCGAAGGCTCGCGGGGCCCGCGCTAGTCGCAGGGGGCCGGGGCGGGTCTGGTGGTCTCGGGGGTGAAGTCGACCTTGGCGAAGTACTTCCTCAGCAGCGCCTGCGCCGTGCGGTCGGCGTACATCTGGGAGATCGCGGCGCGCACCGCCTGGCACGCCCGCACATCGCCCTTCTTCACCGCCACGGCGTAGCGCTCGTCGGTCAGCCGCGCTCCCAGCACCTTGTAGCGGATGCTCTCGCGGTCGGCGAACCCGGCGAGGAGCAGGTCGTCACCGGGAACGGCGTCCACCTTGCCCTGGCGCAGCAGGTCCATGCACGCGGCGTAGGTCGGGGCCGACTCAAGCTGGACGCGCACGGCATCCTGGACGAGCCCGGTGGTCACGCTGGCCCCCGGAGCGCACATCTTGTGCCCTTCCAGGTCGGACAGCTTCTCGAACGGATCTCCGGCGCGCACGAGCACGTCCACGTGGCCGGTGTAGTAGGGCCCGGCGAACGTCACCGCGTCCTTGCGGCCGGCGGACATCGAGTAACTGGCGATGACCAGGTCGGCCTCGCCGGAGGCCAGCACCGACGCCCGCTCGCTCAGAGGCACGGCGCGGAAGGAGACGCCGCTCGCCGGAACCCCGAGCTGCCTGGCGATGTAGGAGCCGACCTCCACCTCGAACCCGTGCCACCCGCCCTGGCCGTGCAGGGCGATGCCCGGCACCAGGTCGCGTACGGCGATGCTCAGCCGGCCGGTCATGGCGGCCTTGTCGACGATCGAGCGGAAGGTCGCCAGGGTGGCGGACGGGCTCGGCGACGGCGCGCTCGCGGTCTTCGGCGGCGCGGTGCCCATGTGGGACGACGGCCCGGGGCCGCCGAGGCCGAGGCTCGGCCCCCACTGCCGTACGGCCAGCGCGCCGCCCCCGGCCAGCACCAGGACCGCCGCCGCGGCCGCCGCCCAGCGTCCCCTGCGCGGGCGCCGGGAGGGGGCCATGCCGCTCGTGGGCGCCGCCTCCGGGGACCCGGGCGGGCCGCCCGCGGCGTCCGGGCCCACCATCGCGAACCGGGCGTTCTGGCCGGCCGGAACGCCGCCTTGGGCGCCCGGCCAGGCCGTGGGCGTGCCGCCGGGGCCGGCCGCCCAGGCGGTGTCGCGGGTGCCGCCGGTGCCGCCCGTCTCGCGGCCCGCCAGCTCGGCGCCCTCGCTGAGGACCGCGGTGGAGGCGCCGTCGGCGTCGGCATGGCCGAGCAGCCGCAGCAGCACCCGGTCGGCCGTCGGGCGGGACCGCGGATCCTTGGCCAGGCAGGCGCGCACCACGGCGCGCAGCGGGTCGGGCATCGCGCTCAGATCGGGCTCGTGGTTGAGCACGCGGTTGAGCACAACGGCGATGGAGGTGCCGCCGAACGGCGCCGACCCGGTGGCGGCGAAGGCCATCGTCGAGCCCCACGCGAACACGTCCGCGGCCGGCCCCACCTCTCCCCCGGAGATCTGCTCGGGCGCCATGTACGCGGGCGTGCCGACCGCCCTGCTGGTGATCGTGCCCGTCGAATCCAGGATGCGCGCGATGCCGAAGTCGACCACGCGCGGCCCGTCGACGGCCATGAGCACGTTGTCGGGCTTGAAGTCGCGGTGCACGATGCCCGCGCGGTGGATGGCGGTGAGCGCGGTGGCCGTGCCGACCGCCAGCCGCTCCAGCCCGCCCGCCTTGAGCGGCCCCCCGGTCTCGACGGCCTCGCGCAGCGGCCTGCCCTCGATGTACTCGCTGGCGATGTACGGCGTGTCCCCGTCGAGGTCGGCGGCGATCACCCGCGCGGTGCAGAACGAGGCGACGCGCTGGGCGGCCTTGAGCTCACGCGCGAAGCGCGACCTGGCCGTGTGGTCGCCGCTGAACTTCACGTGCAGCAGCTTGACCGCCGCGCGTTCGCCGGTGTCGTCCTGGCCGAGGTACACGACCCCCTGGCCGCCCTCTCCGAGGCGGCCGGTCAGTCTGAAGGGGCCTATCTGCTCGGGATCTCCTCGTCCGAGCGGCCCGAGCTCCGGCATTCCCGTCCTCTGGTCGTGTCAGGTTCCGACCATGAGAACTTTACGGCCCCTTGGGAGTATCGCCGGTGCCCGAGACCACGACGTGACCTCCTCCGGCGGGCGTCATGACCCGGGCGGGTCCCAGGATCCGGGCGGCACGGCACCCCGCCGGGCGCGCGCTTTCGCCGGGCGCGGGCTCTCGCCGGAACGGCGAAGGGCCCGTCCGCCGGACTCCCGGCGGAGGGCCCCACGTCTGCTCGCAGGCGTCAGCCGGCCATCTTCTTCTTGAGGTTCTCGTCCAGCGCCGCCAGGAAGTCCTGGGTGGTCAGCCACTTGGCGTCGGCGCCGACGATGAGGGCCAGGTCCTTGGTCATCTGGCCGCCCTCGACGGTCTCGATGCAGACCTGCTCCAGCGCCTCGGCGAACGCGGTCACCTCGGGGGTGTTGTCGAGCTTGCCGCGGTGGGCGAGCCCACGGGTCCAGGCGAAGATCGAGGCGATCGGGTTGGTCGAGGTCGGGTTGCCCTTCTGGTGCTCGCGGTAGTGGCGCGTGACCGTGCCGTGGGCGGCCTCGGCCTCGACCGTGCGGCCGTCGGGGGTCATCAGGACCGAGGTCATCAGGCCGAGGGAGCCGAACCCCTGGGCGACGGTGTCGGACTGCACGTCGCCGTCGTAGTTCTTGGCCGCCCAGACGTAGCCGCCCTCCCACTTCATCGCGGCGGCGACCATGTCGTCGATCAGCCGGTGCTCGTAGGTGATGCCGGCGGCCTCGAAGTCGGCCTTGAACTCGGTCTCGTAGATCTCGGCGAACAGGTCCTTGAACCGGCCGTCGTAGGCCTTGAGAATGGTGTTCTTCGTCGACAGGTAGACCGGGTAGTTGCGGGCCAGGCCGTAGCGCATCGAGGCGCGGGCGAAGTCGCGGATCGACTCGTCCAGGTTGTACATGGCCAGCGCGACGCCGGAACCCGGGAAGTCGTAGACGTCGAGCTCGATCGGCTCCGAGCCGTCCTTGGGGGTGAAGGTCAGAGTGAGCGTGCCCTCGCCCGGGATCTTCAGGTCGGTGGCGCGGTACTGGTCACCGAACGCGTGACGGCCGACGACGATCGGCTTGGTCCAGCCCGGGACGAGCCTCGGCACGTTGGACATGATGATCGGCTCGCGGAAGATGACGCCGCCGAGGATGTTGCGGATCGTGCCGTTCGGCGACTTCCACATCTTCTTCAGGCCGAACTCCTCGACCCTCGCCTCGTCGGGGGTGATGGTGGCGCACTTGACGCCGACGCCGTACTGCTTGATGGCGTTGGCGGCGTCGATCGTCACCTGGTCGTCGGTCGCGTCGCGGTGCTCGATCCCCAGGTCGTAGTACTTGAGGTCGACGTCGAGGTAGGGCAGGATCAGCTGGTCCTTGATGAACTTCCAGATGATCCGGGTCATCTCGTCGCCGTCGAGTTCGACGACGGGACCCGCTACCTTGATCTTGGGCATGCTTGGGGTTCCCCTTCTTACAACTTCTTACGACTAGGCTGACCAAACCGGTCTTTCTACGCACGCAATCGTCGTGAGGCTACCCGACCGGGTATGCCGGGCCGCTATCTGCCCGTCATCCACTGCACGGCGACGCTGGCGGCGACCACGGCGAGCACGCAGCCGAGGACGCCATAGGTGACGGCGTCGGTGCGCCGCTTGCGCACCGCGAGAAGGCTCTCGCCGCCGTCCGGGACGATCAGTCGCAGCACGGCGCCCAGCAGCAGCGAGCCCGCCACGACCAATGAGCCCGCCCATGCGGGCAGGCCCACCGCGATCGCCCCAAGGCCGATGGCCGCACCCGCCAGGACCAGCAGGTACGACCCCCAGCCCTTACCGTTCGTCAATCGGTACCCACTTCTGGTCGCGCTGCCCGATGTACTCGCTGTCGGGACGGATCAACCGGTTGTCGGCGTGCTGCTCGATCACGTGAGCGGTCCAGCCGGACATCCGGCTCACCGAGAAGACGGGGGTGAACAGGTCCGTCGGGATACCGAGATAGTGGTAGACCGTCGCGGCGTAGAAGTCGACGTTCGGATAGAGGCCCTTCTCGGCGAAGACGACCTCCTCCATCTCCTTCGACATCCGATAGTAGGTGTCATCTCCGCCGGCCTCGCCCAACTCGCGCGACATCTTGCGAAGGTGGGTCGCGCGCGGGTCCTCGGTCTTGTAGACGCGGTGCCCGAAGCCCATGATCTTCTCGCCGCGGGCCAGCTTGTCGCGTACGGCCTGCGCCACGCCGTCCGCGGGGATGCTCTCCAGCGTGCGCATGACCTGCTCGTTCGCGCCGCCGTGCAGCGGGCCCTTCAGCGTGCCGATGGCGGCCACGATCGCCGAGTGCATGTCCGACAACGTCGCCGCGCACACGCGGGCGGCGAAGGTGGAGGCGTTCATGGTGTGGTCGGCGTGCAGCACCAGGCAGGCGTCGAAGACGTCGACGGCGTGCTGGTCGGGGACGCGGCCGGTGATCTGCAGCAGGAAGTTCGCCGCGACGCTCAGCTCGGGGTCGGGCTCGCGCAGCGGGGCGCCGGTGCGGGCCGCGTGGTACCGGGCGACGAGGATGGGCTGCTGCGCGGTCAGGCGCGCGGCCTTGCGGCAGTTGGCCTCGGCCTCGTTGGAGTCCTTGTCGGGGTCTTCGGCGCCGGCGAGGGAGACCAGCGTCCGTAGCGCCTCCATGGGGCCCTGTTTCTCGGCGATCTCGGCGACGTTGGCTTCGACGAGGGCGCCGAGGGTGCGGCCCCTGACCAGCTCGGCTCCGTAATCGGCCAGCTGCTGTCGCGTGGGGAGCGTGCCATGCTGCAGCAGGTGCGCGGTCTCTTCGAAGCTCGTGCGGCCGGCCAGGTCGTGAATGTCGTAGCCGCGGTAGAAGAGGCGACCGGCTTTGCCGTCGATGTCGCTCAGCGCTGTGGACGCGGCGACGACATCGGCGAGGCCTTTGGTGGGGTTGTCCGCCATGTGTTGTTTCCTCCGCTTATCTTCGTCCGCAGTCTACCTGTGAGCTGGTAAAACCGGCCGAGGAGGTCCAGACCAATTTCTGCATTGATTCTCGTTATGGCAAAGGAGATTCCCCAACCCCTCGTTTGGGTAAGCCGGAGCTGTAGCGGAAGTAACGGCGGGCTACCTGGGGAGGAACTGCCGTGGAGGGGCCGTTCATACGCGTCGAGGACACCGGTGAGGTGGTCCCGTTGCGCCCCGAGATCACGACGATCGGCCGAGGCCGAGGCGTCGACGTGAGGCTGGCCGATCCGAGCGTGTCACGGCTGCACGCCGAGTTCGTCCGCCGTGGACCCTACCTGTATGTCGTTGACCTGGGCCTGTCCCGCAACGGCACCCGGGTGAACGGCAGGCCGATCGCCCGGAGGGTGCTGGACGACGGCGACGTCGTCTCCTTCGGCGCGGCGCGCTGCCGCGTGGGTGGCATCCCGAGGGAGGACTTCGCGCCGGAGGTCGAGCTGCGCCGCGCGGCCGCGCCCGAGCTGACCAGGCGGGAGGTCGACGTGCTGACCTCCCTGTGCAGGCCCGCGCTGTCGGACGAGGCGTTCGTCGCGCCGGCGACCGCCCGCGAGATCGCCGACGACCTGGTGGTGACGGAGGCCGCGGTCAAGCAGCACCTGCTGCGCCTGTACCAGAAGTTCCGCATCCCCGAGGGCATCAACCGGCGCACGAGGCTGGCGAACGAGGTCGTCGCCCTCGGCCTGGTGCGTCCCACGCCCGTGGTGCCCCCACAGCGCACCTCCGGGCCGGGCGAGTCCCCGCCCCCACAGACGGCCGGCCGCAGGGCCTCATGACGTCCACGCCACCGGCGCTTCCGCGTCCGCCTGGCGGCCCCCGGCCCTGAACGCCCAGGGACGCCGAGACATCGACGTCCCTGGACGTGTTCCGGCGGCGGAGCGAGGGGCACGGTCGGCCATCGGCGCCCAAGAGCCAGCCGTGTCCGCCGGCGGTCAGAGCCAGCCGTGTTCGTCGGCGATCAGGGCCGCCTCGGCGCGGGTGGCGGCGCCGGTCTTGCCGATGGCCGCCGACAGGTGGTTGCGCACGGTGCCGTTCGACAGGCGCAGCGCCCTGGCGATCTCGGCGACGGTGCCGCCGTGCCGGGCCTCGCGCAGCACGTCGCGCTCGCGCGCCGTGAGCGGGCTCGTCCCGCTGGCCAGCGACTCGGCCGCCAGGGCGGGGTCCACGACGCGCAGCCCGGCGTGCACCCTGCGGACGGTCTCGACCAGATGCTCCGGCGAGGAGTCCTTCACGACGAACCCCGCGGCGCCGTTCTCCATCGCCCGCGCGAAGTAGCCGGGCCGTCCGAAGGTCGTGCAGATCACCACCCGGCAGGAGGGGACGGCCGCGCGCAGCTCCGCGGCGGCGGCCAGCCCGTCGCCGCCCGGCATCTGCACATCGAGCAGCGCCACGTCGGGGCGGGTGCGCCGCGCCGCCTCCACCGCCTCGGCGCCCGACCCGGCCTGAGCGACCACCTCGATGTCGGCCTCCAGGGCGAGCATCGCGGCCAAGGCCCCCCGGACCAGCGCCTGATCGTCCGCCAGCAGCACCCTGATCACGGCCGCCTCACGTCCGGCTCGCCCGGAGGCGGTAGCCGCCCTGGGGCAGCGGGCCGGCCTCCAGGCGGCCCTCGACGGCGCACAGCCGTTCGGCCAGGCCGGTGAGGCCGTTGCCGGCCGGGCGGACGCGGGCCGGCGAGCGGCCGTTGTCGCGGACCTCCAGCGTGGCCTCGCCGAGCCGCACCTCGCACCGCGTCGCGCCGCTGTGCCTGATCACGTTCGTGACGCCCTCGCGCAGCACGTACGCGAACGGCTCGACCAGCTCGGCGGGCACGTGGTCCACCGAGGCCGGCAGGGTGGCGGCGATGCCCGCCGCCCGCAACGCCTCGCGCGCCCCGAGCAGCTCCACCGTCAGCGACGGCCGGCGCTGGCCGGACACGGTGGCGCGGATCTCCCCGTGCGCCTGCCGCGACAGCCGTTCGACGTCACGCAGTTCGGCAAGCGCCCGTTCGGGGTCCGCGCCGCTCTCCAGTAGGCGCCGCGCCAGGCCCGTCTTGGCGGTGATCGTCGTGAGGCTGTGGCCGAGCACGTCGTGCAGATCCCTGGCCAGGCGGGCGCGCTCGGCGGCGGCGGCCAGCGTCTCGATCTCCTGCCGGGCCCGGCTGAGCTGGATGACCAGCCGGACCAGCAGGCCGATGGCCACCGGGGTCACCGTCTGCGAGATGAGCTCCTGCGCGTCGCTCCAGCCGACCCCGCCGTTCAGCGCCCAGGTGGCGGCCAGTTCCGCCGTGCCGACGGCCAGAGCCAGCAGCAGGCCCCAGCGCGCGGGCAACAGCCACACCGCCGCCGTCAGCGCGTAGGCCAGGTGGCCGAGGTCGGCCGGGTGCCCGCGCAGCAGCGCCACCCCCGTCCCCAGGGCGAACAGCAGGCCGACGATCACCAGCCGGTCGCGGGGCGGCCGGGTGACGCCGTACATCATCGCGAAGACCCACACCGCTCCGTAGAGGAGAACCAGGGCCGCTACGAGGACCTGGGCCGGCCCGGCGCCCGGCCGGACGACGGCGGTGATGGCGTCCCGCAGCGGCCAGACCAGGAACAGCGCGAGCACGACGACGCCCCGCGCCCTCCGCCACCGGCCATCGCTCACCGGGGTGAGGTTCCACACCGGCCACGCCGTGGCACCGAAGAGGCCCTGCTCGTGCATGGATTCACCCTAATCCCGGCCTGTAACTCCGACCCGTCGCCCGAACGCCGGATCTCCCTTGACCCCGCCTGGTGCGATGTCCACGAACGTTCACCGAGCCGGCCGCCGTAAGGGCGGCGCCAATCTCGCCGTCCCCACGACCGGCCGCTTCGGCGCCGGAGTACGCATCCACTGAGGCGGCGAAATCCTGGACCCGGTCAAGCTGAGCGGACACCGCACCACCACCACCCGCCGACCACCGACCCGCACGGCACTCAACCAACCGATCCACCGCAGCGGCCGGCATGTGCTCATCCGCCGCGGCGATCACCGCGTTCCCATCGCTGCCCTTGGTCAAGCGCGGGCGCCGTCGTGGCGGTAGCGGACGATGACCGCCGCGCCGAGCGCGAGCGTGTACAGCCCCAGCACCAGGGCCGCCTGACCCACCCGGCCGCCCCCCGCGGCGGCGGCGTGCGCGATGTCGGCCAGCCAGTAGGTCGGCAGCGCCTGGGCGACGGAGGCCAGCGCCCGCGGGAAGACGCTCACCGGGATGAGCAGGCCGCCGGCGAAGCCGAGGAGCAGCAGGAGCGCACCCTGGTAGGTCTGGACGTTCTGCGGCGTGGCCACCTGGCCGACGAGCAGGCCGAGCAGGGCGAACGGCACGGTGCCCGCCCACACGCCGAGCACCGCCCCGGCCCAGCCGCCCGCGGACAGGTGCACGCCCGACAGCAGCGCCGCGGCCAGCGCCACCCCCGCGATCGGCAGGACGGCCACCAGCATCGCCACCGTGGCCTTCGCCGCCAGGTATCCGGCTCCCGTGAGCGGGGTCAGCCGGAGCTGGCGCTGCCACCCGGCGCCCCGTTCGACGGCCGCTCGCGCCCCGGTGTCGAGCGCCGCCCTGAACGCGCCGAAGGCGGCGAGGCCGCCCATGATCGAAGCGGCCCCGTTCGCGCCGCCGAACATGCCGGCCTGCAGCAGGAACAGGCCCACCGGCAGTGCGACGGCGAACGCCAGGAACCTGGAGTCGCGAACCACCCGCCTGACCTCGAACAGCACGTATGCCATCCTCATCGCCGCTCCTCCTCAGGGTCCTCGGTCAGCCGCAGGAACGCCTCTTCCAGGCCCTGCGCGACCACCTCGATGTCGCGGGCGGCCGGGAAGCGGGCCAGCAGCTCCCGTACCACCGCGTCCGCGCAGCGCAACTCGGCGCGGTCGCCGCGCACCCGCGCCTCGACCACCCCGGGCAGCCGCCGCAGTTCCTCGGCGTCCACTCCGGGGACGCAGGCCCGGACGGTACGGCCGGACACCCCTGCCATGACCGCGGCGACCGGGCCGTCGGCCGCGATCCTCCCGTCGCGCATGAGCACCACCCGGTCGGCGTAGTCCTCGGCCTCCTCCAGGTAGTGGGTGGCGAAGATCACCGTCCGGCCGGAGTCGGCGAAGGCGTGCATCGACCGCCAGAAGTCCCGGCGCCCGCCCACGTCCATCGCCGCCGTCGGCTCGTCCAGCACCAACAGGGCGGGGTCGCAGACCAGCGCCATGGCGAAGCGCACCCGCTGCTTCTGGCCGCCGGACAGCCGCGCGGCCCGGCGCGGGCCGAGATCCTCGACGCCGGCCTTGCGCAGCGCCTCCTCCACCGGCAGCGGAGCGCGGTGCAGCGCGGCGGCCAGCGCCACGGTCTCCCTGACGGTGACGTCGTCGAGCAGCCCCGCCTCCTGGAGCATCGCGCCCACCGCGCCACCGGCGACGGCCCGGCTCGGCGGGTCGCCGAACAGCCGCACCTCGCCCGCGTCCGGCCGGGTCAACCCCAGCAGCATGTCGACCGTGGTGGACTTGCCGGCGCCGTTGGGACCGAGCAGGGCCACGACCTCGCCGCGCCCGATCAGCAGATCGACCTCCTCCACGGCGCGGACCTCGCCGTAATGCTTGCGGAGTCCGCGGAGCTCCACCGCATACTCCTGGGCCGTCCGTGCGGCCTGTGTCGTCGTCATGCCGCCAGCATCCGGCTCCCCGCGCCGCCACTCCCCCGCCGTTTGTCACGACCACCCCACGACAGATGTCACGGCCTCCACCGCGTGCCGGATCGGACACCGTGAGTGTGCGAAGCCCTGCGCCCCCGTGCGGGCCGCCTCGTACGCCTCTCCCCGGCCTTGAGCACCGCCCCGCCGCGACGATATCCGGCCGACCGTTCTCCGCAAGGCCGCAGATGCCCCGCGAATCGGGATTCAGCCGAGCCCGGCCGACCGTCCCCCCGCCTCGGCCTGAATCGTTCCCAGCACCCCGAATCGCACGTCCTCGGCAACGCTCACCGCAGCCCTCCCGGCCTTGATCACCGCCCCCGCCGCGACGATATCCGACCGTTCCCGCACCGCAAGCCCGCAAGGTACGGGTAAACCACGGGGAAGTCCGGCGCGACCTTATGTGGCCCGGCAGGATGGACGGCGGGCGGGCACGGCTTCCGAAGATAGCTGGGGTGGGTGTGGAGGCGGGAAGCAGGCGCTGGGTGGAGGTCACTCCGTCGGAGTACGCGCACGAGAGAGGCGGGCTGGCGGCGATCCGCGACCTGCTGCCGGACACCGACCCCTACCGTGCCTGGTCGAACTTCACCTTCACCACGCGCAGCGGCCGGCAGTACGAGGTCGACCTGCTGGTGATCGGCCAGGCCGGCGTCTACCTGCTGGAGCTCAAGCACTGGTCGGGGACGATCACCGGGGACCATCAGACCTGGTTCCACAACAGGCGCGCCGAGGACAATCCGCGTCTGCTCACCGATGTCAAGGCCAAGCACTTCAAGCAGCTCCTGGTCGACGTGTCGGGCAGTGCGCGCGGCATCCCGTTCGTGTACGCCGGGGTCGTCCTGCACCAGCCCGGCGCACAGGTGCGGCTCACCGACCGGGGCCGGGCGGGGGTGTACCGCATCGACGGGCAGGGGCCGGCGGGGCTGGACGAGCTGCTGGCCGACCTGCTGGCCAGGCCGCCCAGGGACGGCCGTGATGTGATCGACCGTGAGCGGTCGGTGCGGCTGGCCAAGGTGATCGAGCGGGCCGGGGTGCGGCGCAGCGTGCGGCACCGCACGGTGGGCAACCTGCTGCTGGACGACAACCCGCTCGCCGAGGGGCCGGGCTGGCAGGACTACCTGGGCCGGCACACCGCGCTCGACCGGGTGCGCCGGGTGCGGTTCTACATCCGGGACGCGCAGGCGTCGGACGAGGAGAAGATGGCGAGCCTGCGGGCCGCCCGCCGCGAGTTCGGCATCCTGGAGAACGTCAGCCATCCGGGCATCGCGCAGGCCATCGAGTTCTACGAGCACGAGCGCGGCCCGGCCGTGGTGTTCGCGCACGACTCCTCGGAGGTGCGGCTCGACCATTTCCTGGCCGGTCGCACCGACGGCCTGACGATCGACCACCGGCTCGACCTGGTGCGGGCGCTGGCCGACACCCTCGGGTACGCCCACCGGCGCAGGCTGGTGCACCGGCGGCTCAGCCCGCGCTCGGTGTTCGTGCGGCCGATGGCGCAGGGCCGGTACGGCGCGCGGATCCGCGACTGGCACACGGCCCTGCGCATGGCACCCGCGACGCGCGACTCCTATGTCCCCGGCACGCGCACGCTGGACGACCTCACCGACGTCGGCGTGCACGGGTACCTGGCGCCGGAGACCCGGCACGACCAGGACGCCGACCCGGTGGTGGCCGACGTGTTCGGTCTCGGCGCGCTCGCCTACCTGATTTTCACGGGGCGGCCTCCGGCGGACAGCGGCGAGGAGTTGCAGCAGGTGCTCGCCCAGTCGGGCGGCCTGGACGTCAGCGCGGCGCTGGACGGCGCGCCGCAGGCGATGGTCGACCTGGTCAGGGAGGCGACGGCCGGGGACACCGACCTGCGGCTGCAGTCGGTCGGCGACTTCCTGCGCGAGTTCACCAAGCTGGTGGCCGAGCTGTCGCAGCCCGAGGAGGCGGCCGAGCGGGTCGACCCGTTCGAGGCCGAGCCGGGCCGACGCATCGGCACCGACGAGGATCCGGCGCGGTTCGAGGTGCTGCAGCGCCTCGACCAGGGTTCGACCGCGCTCGCGCTGCTGGTCCGGGACGAGCGCCGCCTGGCACAGGACGGGCCGGCGGGCCGCGAGGGGAACCGCCGGGCCGAGGCCGTGCTGAAGGTCGCGCTGGACGAGGACGCCGCGCGCCGACGGCTGCTGGACGAGGCCGAGGTGCTGCCGCAGGCCCGCGACAGCCGCATCGCCCAGCTTCTGGAGGGGCCGCTCGTCGTGGGCGGCCGTACGGCGCTGCTGCTGGAGGACGCCGGGCGCGAGAGCCTGGCCGCGCTGGTCAAGCGGGAGGGGCGGCTGTCGCTGGACCTGCTGGAACGCTGGGGCAAGGACCTGCTGGAGATCCTGGTCTCGCTGGACCTGGCCGGGGTGAACCACCGCGACATCAAGCCGGACAATCTCGCCTTCCGCGAGCTGGGCAAGAGCCGACAGGTCCATCTCACGCTGTTCGACTTCTCGCTGTCCCGCGCCCCGCTGGAGAAGACCGGCGTGGGCACGCCGCCGTACCTGGACCCGTTCTTCGACCCGGTGCACCGCCCGCGGTACGACGCGGCGGCCGAGCGGTACGCGGCGGCGGTGACCCTGTACGAGATGGCCACCGGCCAGACGCCGGAGTACGGCGAGGGCAACCGCAGCCATCCGGCGGTGATCAGCGCCGACGTGACGATCGACCCGGCGCTGTTCGAGCCGACCGTACGCGAGGGCCTGGGCCGGTTCTTCGCCAGGGCGCTGGCCCGCGACCCGAAGAGCCGGCACGACACGGTCGAGAGCATGCACACCGAGTGGCGGGCGATCTTCGCCGTCGTGCCGCCGGCGGCGGGCGACGCGACGCCGGCGGGCGCGGCCGAGCCGGTGGCCGGGGAGGAACTGGACGAACGGGCCGCCGCCGCCGGCCTGGAGACGCCGGTCGCCGACGCCGGGCTCACCCCGCGCGCCGTGGACGCCCTGCACCGGGTGGACGTGCGCACGGTGGCCGACCTGCTGGCCCGTTCCCCGTTCGACATCGCCCGCCTGTCGGGGGTGTCGGAACCGACCCGACGCGAGGTGCGCCGCCGCGCCAAGCAGTGGCGGGCCCGGCTGCGCCCGGGTGAGGGCCTCACGCCTGCGCCGGCCGGGCCGCGGGACGTGCCCCGGCACAGCGTGGACGGCGTCCTTGCCTCGCTGCTGCCCAGGCCGGGCCGGGCCGACTCCTCGGCGGAGGCGGTGATGCGCGCCTACCTCGGCCTGTCCGGGGACCACCCGCCGATGATGTGGCCGACGCACGGCGAGGTCGCGCGGGTGAGCGGCATCACGGCGAGCCGGGTGGGGCAGATCGCGTCCACGGCCCGCGAGAGCTGGCGGCGCAACCGGGCGCTGACCGAGGCGCGGGCGGAGATCGCCGACCTGGTCGCGCAGGCCGGTGGCGTGGTCGCCGCGACCGACGTCGCCGAGTCGCTGCTGACGGCGCGCGGCTCGGTGAGCGACGGCGCCGAGCGGCTGACCCGGGCGCTGGGCCTGGTGCGCGCCGCCGTGGACGTCGAGGGCGACCGGGGTGCGGAGGCCCGCCTGCTGACCAGGCGGTGTTTCGGCACGGCCGTCCTGGCTCTGGAGGTGCCGGACAACCCCGAGGCCGTCCCGGGCACCGACCTGCTCGACTACGCCGTGCGCCTGGGCCGCGCGGCCGACCGGCTCGCCGCACTCGCCGCCGAGGAGTCGCTGCCGTCGGCGGCGTACTGCGAGACGCGGCTGCGCGAGGTGCGGCTCGCGCCGGGCATGGCGCCGCTGACCCCGGTACGGCTGGCCGCGC
This sequence comes from Sphaerisporangium sp. NPDC005288, assembly GCF_040607475.1. Lineage (NCBI taxonomy): Bacteria > Bacillati > Actinomycetota > Actinomycetes > Streptosporangiales > Streptosporangiaceae > Sphaerisporangium > Sphaerisporangium sp. NPDC005288. Next base: position 165,833 of record NZ_JBEXGT010000017.1, read on the forward strand.
TGGCCGCCGCCGCGTCGGAGAGGGCGGCGGCGAACGGCCGCGGCGAGGTGTACCCGGCGGGGCTGGACCCGGTGCGGGCGCTGCGGCAGCTCGCCTCCTCGCTGGCCGTCGTGCGGCACGGCCTGGACGCCGAGCAGCTCAGGGCCCGGGTGCGCGCCCGCTACCCCCTGGTGGGCGAGCTGCCCGACCGGCCGAGGCTGGACGCGCTGCTGCACGTGGCCGAGGTCCCCCTGGTGTTCAGCGACGGGCGGTACCTGCCGCGCGACCGGGCCTCCAGCGGCCTGGCCACCGGCCACGGCCAGACGTCGGTCACCCGCGTCGGCGGCGGCAGCCGGGCCCGTGAGCCGGTCGCCTTCGAGCGGCGAATGGCCGCCTCGCTCCCCGAGCACGCCTTCGTGACGCTGTCGGTCGACTGGCGCCACTACACGCGCGCGGTGGCCCGGCTGGCCGGGCGGTTCGGCGTCACGCCGGTGGACGCCACGACCGAGCTGCTGGCCGCGATGCGGCGGGAGGCGGACGCGCACGAGGTGGACTGGTCGCTGGTGCTGCGCAGCGACCGCCCGGACGCCGCCCCGCAGGACGCTGCGAACCTGCGGACGCTGGTGGCGATGGCGGCGGCGCCGCTGGAGGAGCGCCTGGAGGGCGACCGGCGGCCGTTGCTGATCGTGGAGGCCGCGCCGCTGGCCCGCTACGACCGGCTGGCGGTGCTGGAACGCCTCGCCGACCAGGCCACGGCCCGGCCCGCCGCCCGCTGGCTGCTGCTGCCGGTCGAGCAGGACGGCCCGCCGTCCATCGACGGCCGCCCCGCCCCCGGCGCCCTGACCGCGCTCCGCCTCCCCACCTCCTGGATCACTCGCCCCGAGGACACCGCGGCCTCCTGACCGCCCCCGGCCGGGCCTCCCCAGGCCGATGAGTGGGGCGGAGTGGGTGTGCCGTTCTAGGAGCAGCGGAGTGGTTGACGTCAAGAAGGTTCTGACTCTGGTCGTTGCGACGACGGCCGTCATTGTACTGGGCGGGTGCGGGCGGCAGCCGATCACTCAGGCGAGCTCAGGCGGCACCGGCAACGCCAAGACGGGAAAGCTCGACGTCGCCGTCTTACGGACGCGCGAATACGATCACCTGGTCTTCGACTCCCCCGAAGACCTTGCCGCCAGTCGTGCCGCTCCTGTCGTGGTCGCGGGCGAGGTGGCGAAATTCTCGCAGGGCCGCGTCATCATCGGTGCGGTTCCCGACGACAACCTCTACAACGTCGTCATGCAGGTCGACGTGACGGAACAGTTGAAGGGAATCAACGGGACAGATGCCCTGGTGAATCGGCAAGTGCTCGTGGAGCTTCCCCAAGGCCCGCTTTGCGGCTCAGATCTCACGCCATGCCGGTCTCTGCGGGACTTCGAGGCCGCCATCCCTGCCGGAACTTGTGTCCTGCTGTTCCTCCAACCTGCCAAGACCTCGGCGGCAGGCATGGCCGACGGCGGAAGAACGGTCGATCCTCATGCTGGACGACCGGCGAACGCCCCGCTTTTCACGGCATATCCGCAGGGCCTGGTCTTCGAGCAGGCATCAGATGTCGACAAGAAACTGGTCGGCGGTTTCGAGGACCTGGAGGATCAACCTGAAGGCTGGCAACCAAAGAACCGCTCGATGTCTCCCATGAATGAATACATCAACCGAATTAAGTCCAAAGGGTTCACCGGGTAACGAACACCGTCCGATCACGACCCCGCAGTCAACATCGGCGACGAGGCGGCGGCTCTTGATCAGCGCCTGGTCGCCGCAGTCCCCGTACGCTGCCGACGACCTGCCACCTCGGACCCACGCACCCGCGTACCGATCCCCACCCCGAGCCAAGAACTATGGGAAAGCCGACAAGACCCGGTCGGCCCGCCACCCATACCCGCATTCACCGGGCCCGACCCACGCGGAGAAATTTGCCCCTGAAGATCACGAACGGAATAGCACGGTGGATTCAGGCTTAGTCAGTTCTTCGCGTTCGATGTTCTTGCCGGACTATTTGTCGGCGAAGATGCGCAGGTATCCGGCGTCGGTCAGCGCGCGAGTCAACGGGGCCAGAAGTTGTCCAGTGGTCGAGACGCGGGCGTAGCCGATCAGGGCCCGGCAAAAACACCTCATGGTGCAGGCCGTTTCCCTTACGGAGCACACCGCCCCCGTCACTGAAAACTATCTTTACTTTTATTTGCGCTTTATGTAATGATCACTCCGCTTTGCGACATTTAGTCGCATCTACTTGAAAGGCTGGAGTGAACACATCACCCACAGCGTCAGGCTTATCCAGCCGGACGCGGCGTCGCGCTGCCCTGATCGGGGTTGTAGCGCTGCCGCTCTCACTGCTGAGCGTGCCCGCGGCCGCCCAGGACCCCCCACCATCCCCCAACCCGACCCTCGCATCGCCGACCCAGCCGAGCGCCGCCTCTGATCCAACGCTCAAGACCGCCTGGGACAAGGCGGCCACGTCCGGCAAACCCGTTGAGGTGCCTTCCCGGTTCACCGAGACCATGAAGGTCTGGGCACAGCCCGACGGCAAGAACCTGCGCGCCGAGTTGCACACCCAGCCCGTCCAGCTCAAAAACAAGGCCAGCGGCGCCTGGGAGCCCGTCGACACCCGCATCGTGACCCACGGCGGCACGCTGCAGGCCGCACGGGTCAAAACCCCGCTGACCTTCGGCGGGCGCGGCACCAAGCACCTGGTGTCGGCCGCCGAGGAAGAAGGCAAGATCGCCTTGGAGGTGACCCGGGCGCTGCCGGAGCCGAAGATCTCCGGTAGCACGGTCACCTATCCCGACGCCGTCGCGCCAGGCGCCGACCTGGTGGTGCTGGCCCTGGCCGACGGGTTCGTCTCCCAGGTGGTCTTCCGCCGCAAGCCGGATGGCCCGGTGACGGTGCGTCTGCCGCTCACCCTGCCTAAGGGCACCTCATTCGGCAAGGGCCCCGAGGGGCTGCCGCAGCTGAAAGACGCCGAGGGCAGGGCCAAGGCGGCGCCGGTCGTGCTGACCGCGATGGACGCCAAGGTGGAGGCCTCCCCCGAGCAGGGCAAGAGCTCCCCGGTCACCGCCCGGGTGGAGACGTCCGGCGCGACCTCACAACTGGTGTTCACCCCGGATGCGGCGTTCCTGGCCGACCCGGCGCTCACCTACCCGGTGACGATCGCCGCCGCCTCCCAATGGTTCGGCGGCGGCACCCCCGACGACGCCTGGGTCAGCAAGAATAGCCCGAGCAGCAATAACGCCGCGGCCGGATGGCTGCGCGCCGGCACCACCCAAACCAGCGCCGACATCGCCCGCACCTACCTGAAGTTCAACACCACGGCACCGGAACTCGTGGGCGCCACGGTGGTTGATGCGGACCTGTATGTCTGGAACTACAAGTCCGGCGGCCCCAATGGCCAGCTATGCGGCAACGAGATCGGGTCGGGCATCGCCGCCTCCCTCATCACTTCCGCTTGGACTCCCACCGGCTTGAGGTGGTCCAACCAGCCCTCCAACGCGGGCATCATGACGGGCTCAGGCAACAAGGCCGGCTACAACATCGACGCCAGCGGCACCTGGTGCGCCAGTGAAGCGGCGCTCGTGCACCGGGTCACCGGCATGGCCCGCGCCTGGATCGAACAGGGCGTGGCCAACCATGGGCTGGTGCTGCGCGCGGTCACCGAGAGCCCGGCAATCAACTGGCGTCAGTACTACGCCAGCGAATACAGCGGCGACCCCTACCCGGGCTACCGCCACCCACCCACCCTCATGATCGAATACACGCCGGCCCCGGAGTATCCGCCCGGTGACGACGTCGGATGGTTCAAGGCCGGCGAAGGCTTCCCCGACAGCGCGACCGCGGACCAGATCCGGGCGGCCACCTACCGGTCGAGCCAGCCGATAGAGGCGGGCGAGGTCTCCGACGCGGAGGCGGAGGCGATGCAGGGACAGGCGCCGGAGTTCGTGGAGAATCCGGCCGTCACCTTCGGACGCCCTGCCGACGTGAGCCAGGAGGAGTGGAACTCACTCAACCCCAACAATCCTCAACCCGATCCCGACCAGCCGTCCGTGATCAGGACGGTGCCGGACCTCGGCGCAACGAACGCCCAACCGGACGTGCATGTCGAGGCACGCTTCAGTGAGCCCGTGACAGGGGCGCACATCACCCTCAAGGACCGCACAGGTCAGACGGTGCCCGGCACATCAGGCGCCAACGCTTCAGGAGACGGCGCGACATTCGTCCCTGACGCGCCCCTCGCGCCCGGCATGCAGTACACCGCGGAGGTCAGCGGGGCCCAGGACGCCGACGGGCATCCGATGGTGGCGCCGTACGACTGGCCGTTCACCATCACGTTGTCGACCTCCACCCCCACGCCGACGCCCACCGACCCGCCAGGCGAGCAGCGGACGATCTCGCTGCCAGTGCAAGCCGACACATGGGTGGACGACCATGGATCAGTTGGACCGCAAGGGCCGACGCTCTGGTCCGGCGCATACGATTATGAACAGTTCAAGGCGATCGAGCGAAGCTTCTTGAGCTTCGACACCTCATCCATCGCCGGAAAGACGATCGTCGGCGCCGAGCTGGAACTGTGGAACAGCTCCGCATACGGCTGCGGCACCAGCCAGTCCGGCATCAAGGCACAGCTGCTCACGCAGCCCTGGAACGCCGACCTCCTCACGTGGGACGACCAACCGGCGACCAGCGGCGAGGGTGAGTCGATCGCTCGCGATCCGGGCGGATGCGCCGACGACTCCCCGGCGACCGATGTCGCCTGGACCTGGCAGGTGAAGGACATCGTTCAGGCGTGGGCATCGGGTCAGGACGACTACGGTTTCATGCTGCGCGGCGTGGACGAATCCTCAGACGCCCCCCAGTACGACCGTGGATTCCACTCAGCGGAGACCGAAGCGGAGGTCCCGCACCCGCCGGTGTTGAAGGTCACCTTCATCGACGGCGGCTCCGGCCCCAGCCCGAGCCCCACTGCGGGACCGGACACCGTCCCGCCCACCGTCGTCGCCGTGGAACCGGCTGACGACGCGGACGACGTGGCGCCCGCCGCGCAGATCAAGGTGACCTTCAGCGAGCCGGTGGCAGCGGCCTCTTTGGCACTTGTAGACATCTTCACGGAGGAGGGCCTACCCGGGGACACGACCATGAGCCCCGACCGAAGGGTGCTGACGTTCACGCCACGGTGGCCCCTCGACTCCTGGTACTGGTCCACCGTCAGTGGGGTCACGGACGATGCGGGCAACGCCATGGCCGAACCCTACGAGTGGTGGTTCGGCGTGGGGCCGCTCCTGACGATGGCGCAGAAGAAGGCTCGGGCGTCCGCCACCACGGCGGGCGGTCCGTCCGTGAGCAGGGCGTGGACGCGTACGCGGAAGGCCGGCGACGGCGTCGCGAAGCTCGTGACCACCACACCGGAATTCATGATCAAGGTAGCCGCCCCCGGCAAGCGGCATGCCGTCGTGGAGGTGCAGGTCGAGCACGGCCCGAAGGTTCCGGCACAGGGCAAGGGGCTCATCTGGTCGGGGATCGCGAAGTCCGGCCCCGGATCCGTGGGCATCGTCCGCATGCCGACCGGGAAGATCATCGATGGCTGGGACGTGCGCTGGCGAGCCCGTGCCCTCAGCGGTGGCGTGATAGGGGCATGGTCCGGTTGGCAGGCGGTCACGGTGGACACGTCTCGCGCGGCGCCGCTGGCCTCCGTGCAGGCGGTGGCGGCCGAGCCGACCTTCACCTATGACCGCATCGAGAACGACGCGCAATGCCGCGCGCTGACGGGCCCGAAGGCCTACACGGTGAAGAATTCCTACAACTGGTGCATGTGGGGCGAGATCGGCTCACAAGTGAGCTTCTACGTGAACAGGAGGCGCGTAGGCTCCGTCAGATACGACGCTCGCGTCACGCTCACCGCTCATTCCTTCACGGGAGAGTCTAAGAGCACCGCAGCCCGGCTGGCGAACCAGTACGGCAGTCGGCAGTTCAAGGTGTATTTCCACCTGGACAAACTCGAAAGAAGCGGGAAGACGAACATCCCGGCCCTGCTCCCAACGGTCAAAGCCGGGGCGGAGACGTTCCCCTTCAGCCTCGGGCTCGCGTTCAATCCGACGAACAAGTGTTCCGTGTCACCGATCGGATTGAACAAGTTCATATACAAGACCCCCGAGGCATGGGAGCAGGAAGGCGGCAACTTCACCTTCACCTCGGATCCCGCGGACTTCGCGGCGCCGGATCACAGGGCTCGTTGCAAGTTGCAGCCGCAGGTTCACATGCTCGAGCAGGTGGAGGACCCGTACGCATACCTGATGCAGGAGAACCCGGTCTTCCGCTGCGACAGCTCGCCTGCCATCAAGACGGCGAAGGGTGGTTGCGTGGTCTTCAAGGACGGCCGCCCGGTCTTCGAGTTGAGCAAAGCGGCCCAGGTGAAGGGGCCGGGAAATCAGCTCATGACCAACCCGGTCAAAGAGTCGGCGCAGCACATCTGGGACGCCTGGAACAATCCGGTGAGCACCGTGCCCTTCGACCCCAACAAGAAGGTCCCCGGCTTTTCCTGGAGCACGCCCTTGCAGCGGAACACCGACACCAGCAAGAAGGGACTGGGTGGGCAGAACAGAGAGGTGGCCATCAAACAGTGCGACATCTCCTTCAGCGATCCGCGGCCGCGTCCGCCCGGTCTACGGTATACCCGTAAGCTGAAGGATCCCCAGGGGAACACGATTCGCCGATCGTGTGATGAGTTCCCCTTCGCCGCCACTCACCAAGGAGCGTCACTGGCGGGCACCAACTATTCGGCTCGCGCGATTCTGGCGTCCGACAACTCCACCGCGGGATCCTGGATGGGCTGGTGGTTCGAGCGTAACCGTGTTCTGGAGAAACAGAAGTTCACGGTACGGATCTCGGACAGCCAGGAACCTGGATCACTCGGCTACTATCCGCCGCCGGGCACGGATACCCTGGCCGACGAGCAGATTGTTCCTGACGCCGAGGCTTCCTAGCCGTCCATACTTCGCATAAGGTGTGGCCCGGCCTCCGGCTTTTCCGGTTGGCCGGGCCCTTTCTCTTTGCCGGGAGACGACATTGGACTCCGATGCGCTGACGCACTACCGCAAGCTGCTGGAGGAGAACCTGGACGTCCCGTTGTGCGTCACGTGGATTGAGTGCATGCCGGCCACCGAGGCGCTCGTCGTGGCGGGAGGGCAGGAGGACGGCTCGAGCAGGCGCACCTTCACGCAGACCGTACAGGCGGCCTACGACGCGCTTCCCGCTCGGGCCGGCGCGGCGATGGCCGGAAGCCTGGGGTCCTGGACCGTCCTGGTCGAGCCCAACGGCTTTCAAGGGACGCGTCCAGAGGTTCTGGCCCGGTTGGCGCGGCAAGGACGGGCGCTCAGCGTGTTCTGGAACGCCAACGCGGACGGGCAACTCGCCTATGCCGAGCACGGCCGCGTCCTGGTCACGGCGGATCTGCTCGACCCCGAAGAGCTGGAAGACCTCGAAGACCTGCCCGACGCGCTGTCGGCCTGGCCCGAGCTGGCGGAACAGGACGATCTCCGCAGTGCGGCCCTGGCCTTGGGCGAGATGCTCACCGGCGAGCGTCTGGCGGCGGAGTGGCTGGCCGCGGAGCACCAGAGCGCCGTTCTGGACGCGTACGCGGAACCGGCCGGAGCGGTTCTGTCCGACCAGGACAAGCGCGACCATCTCGCTTATCTCGCCAGCGACCCACGCGTGGCCGACCTCATCGCAGCCCCTGACCCCAGCCGCGCGCGTGAGATCGCCGCGCTGGTGGCGGAGACCGCGTGCGAGCTGAGCGACCTGCACGTGCCGGTGGCCGACCGTGTTGCGACCGCTTTGACGGGGGCGCCGAGTCCAGCCGTTCTCGCCGAACTCCGCGCCGAAGTACGTCTCCTCAGCCAGGAACTGCTGGCCCAGAGTCCGTCGGCCGATTCTCCCGTTGAGACCGTGGAACGTTGGCGCGCGCGGTACCAGGCATTGAGCGTGCTTGAGGCCGCGGTCGGTGAGGACGCCCTGGCCGCGGCCAGGGATGCGATCTGGCGGATCGGCATGCTTCGATTGGGCGACCGGGCGGGCCGCCGGGTGGGCACGCTCATGGCAGTGCTGGAACAGCTCCAGAAGTAGGGCCGGGAACTACCTCCGCCATCGCTCACACGAGGTACTGAAGACGGTGGCCGGCCAGGGAACGTGCCGCACGCGTGATCAGATTCGCCGGCGTGCGACGCCGGGAGCCCGCCAGGGCGATGCCCTGCTTGGCGCCGGCCAGCGGGGCGATCTCCACCGACTCCAGCAATGCCATGCCGTACAGGGCGTCAGCGACCTCGGAGGACCTGGAGTCCAGCGACGCCCCCACGAGGGCGAGCGCCGGGATGACCATCGGCTGATTCTCGGCGTCGAACCGTCGCACGATGTTGATCAGGTCGGGGTCCCCGCGCACCACCTCGGACAGAAGGGTCGTGTCGAACACGAGGGGGATGGGGGTGTGGTCAGACACCGAAATAGAACTCCTTCATAGCGGCGATCCTGCACTCGGCCCGCTCGACGGAGCCCGTGTCGGCAGCGGCGGCCGCGGCACGAGCCGCCCAGGCGGCCTTCGCCCGGCGTTCCTCGTTGACATGGGCGGCGAGGGCATCGTTGACGTAGGCGGACAGCGAACGCACGTCGCCCTCCTCAAGACGCGCTTCGGCGTACTCGACGAGGTCGGCGTCGACGGTGACCGTGACAGGACGCTTCCGTGCTTTGCTCATAGTCACATCATTTGATTCGAATAAGATCTTTGGTCGCTCCAACCGGAACGCCAGAACCAGAGCCGCAGGGGGTTGGTTCCGGAGCGCTGGTCGGGCTGGTTCTGGACGGGGATCGGGACCCCGGCCGGGTGAGGGCCGGGGTGGCGGGAGCGGTCAGTCGCCGGACGGGTCGGGGTCGGAGGCGACCGGGAGCCGCGGGTCCGAGGTGGCGGCCGGCGCGGAGGCCGAGGTCGGGGCCGGACCGGGAGGCGAGCCCGGAGCGGGGGCCGGGATGGGGGTGGGAGCCGGGGCGCGGGTGGTGATGGCTTGCGCGGCGGCGGTGGGATCGAGGGTGCTGTGGGTCGCGACGGGGAGGCCGCCGGGCTCCTTGAGCAGATACCAGGCGCCGCCTCCGCCGGGGACGTCGACCACGGCCACCGTCACGATCAGCCGTCCGCCGCCGTACACGTCCAGCTCCGGCGGGAGCAGGAACGGCCGGTAGTAGGCGCCTCCCATCGGCAGGTGCAGGCGCTCGACCGGACGGCAGCGCAGGCCGTGGCACTCCAGCTCCTTGGCCAGGTCGCCGAGCGCGGCGCGGTGGCGCTCGGCCTGGTCCTCCGGCATCCCCCAGAACCACAACGCGGTCACGCAGCCCACCTCCCCGCTCTGGTCCCGGTCCCGGCCCCGGTCCTGGCTCCGGCTCGGGACGCGAGGGTTCCGACGACGGGACCGGACGGGACGGCACCGGCGACGGGCCCGAGCAGGGGGGGGACCGCGATGGGGCCGGAAGGGAGGGAGTCCGCGACCGGCCCGGACGGGAGGACGCCGGCGACCGGGCCGGGCAGGAGGGGGTTCGCCAAGTGCCCGGGCGGGGTGGCGGGTGGGGCGGTCATGGGGTGGTGGCCCAGGAGTGCCGGCGGTGGGGCCTCAGGGGGCAGGAGAAGGCTGGGGCGGGGCATGGGGATCGCACTCCTGATCGAGTCGGCGGCGATTTTCAGAACTGGCGCTCCGTAATCGGGACGTCATTTAGAGTTACGATCAGGCTGGCCGGTCGTCCGGAGGGGAGCAAGGGCTGATCCCCTGTGGTGATCGGCTCGCTATTCCGGTTCCCCTCGGAGGTGATTCCGACATGCCCGCTGCACGTAAGAACATCGACCGATACAAGTCGATGGCGCACTATTTCGGGTCGATCGTCCGCGATCTTCGCGATTCGTACGAGCGGCGGGTCGGCGAGCCGATCACCGTCGCCCAACTGGCCCAGAGGACGGGCTATTCGACCTCCATGCTGGGCGCCATCGAACGAGGCCGGTGCCTGCCGGAGTCGGGCGCACGCGTTCAGGCGATCGACGACGCGCTGTGCGCGGACGGGCAGTTGAAAACCCTGTGGCCCCTGGTACAACGCCTCGGAAATACCACCCTGGACGAACTCGCCACCGCGACAAATCTGACTATTTCCGGTTACCGTGAGAACGGCAGCGGCGGCATACTCCCCCAGGGAGACGATATGGAACGACGACACCTATTCCAGTTGGCCGGCCTGGGCCTGCTTGCTCAAAGTCCACTGCTCAACGCGGGAGATTCGGCCCGTAAGAGCTTCGACCGCATCCTGAACACGGCTGACAGCTTCACCGTGGACGACTGGCTCATGACCTGCGCGGACTACCTGCACGCCGTGGCCACCCGGCCTCCTGCCACCGTCCGCGACGACCTCGCTCTCGACTTGGTGGCGCTCTACCACGTCATCGAGCGCGAGACCACGGGTCGCGCCGCCGAACTGCAACGAGCGGCGGCCTGGCTGTCGGCGGTGAACGCCAACCTCCTTACTCGACTCGGGGAGTACGGCCCCGCACGCCGCTGGTGGACCACCTCCCGCATCGCCGCCGACGCCTCCGCCGACGCGGACATGAGGGTGTGGGTTCGCGCGACCGAGGCGGTGTTCGCTCTCTACGCCCCGCGCGCACCGGAGACCGTGCTGAGCTTGGCTCGTAACGCTCAGACCCTCGCGCAAGGACGGGTCACCGTTGGACTCCTCAAGGCCGTGGCCGCCGAAGCGCAGGCGTTGTCCGTGCTCGGGAGACAGCAGGAGGCACGTGAACGGCTGAACCACCTCCACGATCTAGTGCGGTGTCCATGAACGTTCGCCGGGTTGGTTGATCAGGCGGCCTGGTTGGCGGGTCGTCCCCAGCGGCGTTGTTTCTCGCTGCGGATGCG
>NZ_JBEXGT010000018.1:0-174643 GCF_040607475.1 Sphaerisporangium sp. NPDC005288
GGAGCGGCCCGGAGCTTCCGCCGCCGGGACCGGCCCCCAGGCCGCACGCCCGGCGTGCGGAAGGGCTCCGGGCCGGGTGCGGCGGCGCGGAGCGCTGCCGCCTTGACCATGTAGAGAAGATCCTCGCCGATACTCGCCTGTGTCACCCGTCGGCTACGCGTCGCCTCTGCGATCCACGAGGCTATGACTGGCATCGTTCCAGCTCAAAGCCGCTTGCGAAGCCTTGAGGCTGCTCCATTCCGTCCCTGGGCAACCCGGACTAATACTTGCCTTTGTGTCGCTTCTCCTGGCAGAACCGGCCGACCTACCAGCAGGTCGTGTCCTTCCCCGCCCGCCGCGGCGACCCGATCGCCAACCTGGCGGCCGGCGCGAGCGCCGGCGCGTCCAGCACGCAGATCCTGCCCTACTACCCGGCGAGCAGGGCCGTGGACGGCGACCCCACCACCCGGTGGGCCAGCGCCTCCAGCGACGACCAGTGGCTGCGGGTCGATCTCGGGTCCGCCAGGACCGTGGCCCGGGTGGTGCTGCGCTGGGAGGCGGCCTACGGGAAGGCGTACGAGATCCAGACCTCTCCGGACGGGTCGTCGTGGACCACGGTGTACTCCACGACCACCGGCGACGGCGGCGTGGACAACGTGACCTTCGGCCCGGCCTCCGCGCGCTATGTCCGCATGCACGGCATCACCCGCGGCACCGGCTATGGCTACTCGCTGTACGAGATGGAGGTCTACTCCCGCTGAACACCCGGTACCCGGCGGACACGCGTAGCGGTCCGCCGGGTACCGGCTCACCCGCCCCTTGGCGGGTCAGGCGGTGCGGAGGTGGGCGCCGGTGCTGGTGGTCGCCTGGGCCACCGCGGCGTCGCGGGCGGCGGTGGTCTCTTCGACGGTCAGCGTGCGGTCGGCGGCGCGGAAGCGCAGGGTGTAGGCCAGGGACTTGTTGCCCTCGCCCACCTGCGCCCCGGTGTAGACGTCGAACAGCCGGATGGACTCCAGCAGCTCGCCCGCGCCCTCGCGCAGCGCGGCCTCGACCTGCGCGACCGGCACCTCTGCCGGGACGACGAGCGCGACGTCCTGCGTGGCGACGGGGTAGGAGGAGACGGGCACCGCCTGCACCGCCCCGGGCAGGGCGGCCTCCAGGACGCTGAGCTCGAGCTCCATCGCGCACGTGCGCGGCGGCAGGCCGAAGGCCTCGACGACGCGCGGGTGCAGCTCGCCGGCGTGGCCCACCAATGCCTCTCCCACGTACAGCGCCGCGCACCGGCCCGGGTGCCACGGCTCGTGCCGGTCGGCGCGGACCACGGGCTCCAGCCCGGCCTCCCGCACGACCATGCGCGCGGCCTCCACGGCGTCGGACCAGCCGGCCGGGCGTCCCTGGCCCCACCAGCCGGAGCGGTCGAACTCGCCGGCGAGCACCACCGCGACCCGCAGGGGCTGGCGGGGCAGCGCCGCGGCGATGCCGTCCAGCTCCTCCTGCGACGGCCGGCGCTCGACGCCGAGCACGGGCGCCTTGGCCGGGGCGCCGGGCTCGGGCCGGTAGACCAGCCCGGACTCGAACAGCGCCACGTCGCCGAAACCGCGCCCGACGTTGCGGACCAGCGTCTTGAACAGGCCGGGCAGCAGCGTGGTGCGCATGAGCGGTTCGTCCTCGCTCAGCGGGTTGGCCAGGCGCAGGGTGCGGCGCCGCGCGTCGTCCGCGGGGAGCTGCAGGCCGTCCAGGTCGCGGGCGCCGATGAACGGGTAGGCGAGCGTCTCGACGTACCCGGCGGCGGCGAGCGCGCGGCCCACGCGGCGGCGCAGCCGCTGGACCTCGGTCAGCCCGGCCCCGGCCGGGGCGGCGGGCAGCACCGAGGGCAGGCGCTCGTAGCCCTCGAGCCGGATGACCTCCTCGGCCAGGTCGTTGGGGTCGGTCAGGTCGGGACGCCAGGAGGGCGGCGTCACGACCAGCAGCTCGGCCGGGTCGGGCCGGGCGGGACCCTCGAGCACGTCGGCCGGGACGGCCTCGGCGCCCGCCTGGCCGCTCGCGGCGCCCTGGGCGACGACCGTGCAGCCGACCTGCTCGAGGCGGCGCACGACGGTGTCGCGGCCGTAGGCGACGCCGGCGACCCGGTCGGGGTGATCGGCCGGGATGACGATCGTCGCCGGCTCGACGTCGACGAAGGCGTGGGTGACCCCGGCCTCGGCGGTGCCGCCGCCGAAGGCGACCAGCATCTGCACCGCGCGCCAGGAGGCGTACAGCGGCAGCTCGGGGTCGACGCCGCGCTCGAACCGGCGCGATGCCTCGCTCACCAGGTTGTGGCGGCGCGACATGCGCGCCGTGCCGGTGGCCGAGAAGTGGGCCGCCTCGATCACCAGCTCGGTGGACTCGCCGGAGATCTCGGTGGCCAGGCCGCCCATCGTGCCGGCCATGGAGATCGCCCCGGAGGAGTCGGTGATCAGGATGTCCTCGGGGTACAGCTCGCGCACGACGTGGTCGAGCGTCTCGAGCCTCTCGCCCGGCTCGGCCCTGCGCACCACGATCGGCCCGGTGAGCCGGGAACGGTCGAAGGCGTGCAGCGGCTGGCCGAGCTCGAGCATGAGGTAGTTGGTGACGTCGACGGCCAGCGACACCGGGCGCATGCCCGCGCGGGCCAGGCGCACCTGCATCCACATGGGAGTCTCGGCCGAGGGGTCGAAGCCGGACACCGAGCGCAGCACGAACCGGTCGCAGGCCGTCGGGTCGGCGATCGAGGCCGGGTGGGCCTCGTCGTCGAAGGCGGGCGGCTCGATGTCGGCCGGGTCGCGCCAGGGCACGCCGAAGGCGGTGGCGACCTCGCGGGCGACGCCCCTGATCGACAGGGCGTACCCGCGGTCGGGGGTGACCTCCAGCTCGATGACGTCGTCGCGCAGGCCGAGCAGCTCGACCACGTCGGCGCCCAGGTGGGTGTCGGCGGGCAGGATGAGGATGCCGCTGTGGTCCTCGCCGATGCCGAGCTCGCGCGCCGAGCAGATCATGCCGTCGGAGACGTGGCCGTAGGTCTTGCGGGACCCGACCTCGAACCCGCCGGGCAGGACGGCGCCCGGCAGCGCCACAGCGACGCGGTCGCCCACGGCGAAGTTGGTGGCGCCGCAGATCAGCCAGCGCGGCGCGGCCTCGCCGACCTCGACCGAGCAGTAGCGGATGGGCTTTTTGAACCCGGCGAGCTCCTCGATGGACAGCACCTCGCCGACGACGACGTTCTTGATGTCGTCGCCGACCGACTCGATCGACTCGAGCTTGAGCCCGGCGGCGGTGAGCTTCTCTGCGACCTCGTGGGCGTTGGCGGCCGGCAGGTCGACGTACTCCCGCAGCCAGGAGAGCGGGAACTTCATCAGGCCTCCATACCGAACGGGAGCGTGAAGCGCACGTCTCCCTCGACCATGTCTCGCATGTCCTCGGCGTTGTTGCGGAACATCAAGGTCCGCTCGACGCCCATGCCGAAGGCGAACCCGCTGTAGCGCTCGGGGTCGACCCCGCAGGCCACCAGCACGCGCGGGTTGACCATGCCGCAGCCGCCCCATTCGATCCAGCCCTCGGACTTGCAGGTGCGGCAGGGCGGGTTGCCCGGCACGGCCGAGGCGCCCCGGCAGACGAAGCAGCGCAGGTCCATCTCGGCCGACGGCTCGGTGAAGGGGAAGTAGTTGGGCCGGAACCGGGTGCTGATGCCCTGGCCGAACATGACCTCGGCGAACCGGTCGAGCGTGCCCTTCAGGTGGGCCATCGTCAGGCCCTCGTCGATGGCCAGCCCCTCGACCTGGTGGAACACCGGGGTGTGCGTGGCGTCGAGCTCGTCGGTGCGAAAGACCTTGCCCGGCGAGACGACGTAGACCGGAAGCTCGCGCGACAGCAGCGCGCGGATCTGCACCGGCGAGGTCTGGGTGCGCAGCACCATGCCGGAGTCGACCGAGCCGACGAAGAAGGTGTCGTGCTCGGAGCGGGCCGGATGGTCGGGCGCGATGTTGAGCGCGTCGAAGTTGAACCACTCGCCTTCCAGCTCAGGCCCCTCGGCGACCTCGTAGCCCATGGCGACGAAGGCGTCGGCGATGCGCTCTTGGAGGGTGGTGAGCGGGTGGCGGGCGCCGCGCGGGCGGCGGTCCCACGGCAGGGTGACGTCGACGGTCTCCTCGACCAGGACGCGCTCGTCGCGCTCGGCGGTCAGCACGGCCTGCCGGGCGGTGAGCGCCTCGCCGATGGTCTTGCGCGCCCCGCCGATGCGCTTGCCCGCCTCGGCGCGGGCCTGGGGCGGAAGAGCGCCGATCTCGCGGTTGGCGAGCGCGATCGGCGACCGGTCACCGGCGTGGGCGAGCCGCACTTGCTTGAGTTCGTCGAGGTCGGCCGCCGCGTCGATGGCGGCTACGGCTTCGGCCTCCATGCGCGCCACCTCGTCGGCGTGCAACGGCGTCACCTCGACCGGGTCATAGGTGTTCGACAAGAGAGAGCTCCGTATCCAGGGCTTGAGCGGGCACGAGTCTAGTCCGTCCAGAGTGGCGGACCGGCCACGAACGGTGCGCTGTGGACGACCACCACGATCATGCGCGAACGGGGCGGCGCTCACAGCCTCCTGACCGCGGCCGGACCCCGCGACCGCTGCCGCGGTCGGGCGCCGGACGCGACGCGGCCGAGCCGGCGGATGCCGGCGTGGTGTCGCCCACCGGCCGGTCCCGACGCCTCAGGCGAAGTCGGGGGTGCCGGCGGGCATGGTAAATCGGAACTCGGCGCCCCCGCCGGGCGCCCGCTGCACGGTGATCGTGCCGCCGTGGGCCTCCACCAGGCCCTTGACGATGAACAGGCCGAGGCCCGTGCCGCCGCGGCGGCGCCCGTTGCCGCGCCAGAACTGCCGGAAGACGCGCGAGGCCAGCTCGGGTGCCACACCCTCACCCTGGTCACGCACGGACACGGCGACTCCCCACTCGACGGGCTCCACCACTATCGTCACCGTACCTCGCCCGTGGCGCACCGCGTTTTCCAGCAAGTTGCCGAGGATCTGGTCGATCTTGTCCTGGTCGAGCCACATCTCGGGGAGCTCTCCGCGCGTTTCCAGGCGGAAGCGGTCCTCCGGCTCACCTGCGGCGACCCGGCCGGCGATGATCTTGCGGGCCCGGGCCGGGACGTCGACCACCTGGCGGTGGATCTGCAACCGGCCGGACTCGATGCGCGAGACGTCGAGCAGCTCGGTGATCAGCCGCGTGACCCGGTCGGCGTCGGCGTTGACGGTCTCGAGCATCACGCGCTTCTGGTCGTCGGTGAAGCGGCTCCACTTGGCCAGCAGCGTGGCGGTGAACCCCTTGACGCTGGTCAGCGGGGAGCGCAGCTCGTGGGCGACGGTGGAGACCAGGTCGGCCCGGCTGCGCTCGAGGCGGGCGCGCGCCGCGGCGTCGCGCAGGGTGACCACGACGCGCTCGACCTCGCCGCCCCGCGCGGGCCTGCGGACGAACCGGGCCGCGACCAGCAGCTCGTGGCCGCCGGGAAGATACAGGGAGCACTCGGGCTGGCGGCTGCGGATGCGCAGCCCTCCGTAGGCGTCCAGCCACTTCCACCAGTCGCGGCCGTCGTCGTCACGGAAGGGCAGGACGTCGGGGAAGTACTTGCCGACGACGGCGTCGCCCCCCACGCCGGTGAGGCGGCAGGCGGCCCGGTTGAAGGCCACCACCCGGCCGCGGCCGTCGGCCACGATGACGCCCTCGGGAAGGTCGTCGACGTCGATCGAGCACGCGGCATCGGCGTCCCGCCGGTGGGTTTGCTCGCCGCGCACTATCGCCTCCCTCGACCCCTACAGCGCCGACAATAGCGGGTTTCCCGTACCCGGCGGCAGCCCCGCGCCAGCGCGGGACGCCATGCCTCGCCCGAAACATGGCGAGTTGTCCGGTAACGGATTTCCGGGCGGACCGCAGGGGTCAGCCGGCGCGGCGGGCCCGCGCCGAGGCGTAGAGGCAGACGGCGGCCGCCGTGGCCAGGTTGAGGCTCTCGGCGCGCCCGTAGATGGGCACCCGGACGACGTCGTCGGCCAGGCGGAGGATCTCCTCGGGGAGCCCCCACGCCTCGTTGCCGAAGATCCACGCCGTCGGCCCGGCGAGGTCCACGTCGTCGAGCGTCCTGTCGCCCGCCCCGTCGGCCGCCAGCACCCGCAGGCCCTTGTCCTTCAGGTGACGCACGGTCTGGGCCACCGGGGCCGCGGTGACCACCGGCAGGTGGAACAGGCTGCCGGCGCTGGCCCTGACGCACTTGCCGTTGTAGGGGTCCACCGAGGCGTCGGTGAACACCACCGCGTCCGCGCCCGCCGCGTCGGCCGTGCGCAGGACGGTGCCGGCGTTGCCGGGGTCGCGCACGTGGGCGAGCACGGCGACGAGCCCGGCCGTCTCGGTGACGGCCTCGGCGAGCGGGACGTGCACGAAACGGCAGACCGCGAGCAGCCCCTGCGGCGTGACCGTCTGGGCCAGCTCGGCCATGACCTCGCCGCTGGCGCCGTGCACCGGCACCCCCGCCAGCCGGGCGGCGGTCACGATGTCGGCGTGCCTGCTCTCGGCCTCGGCGGTGGTGAACAGCTCGACCGCGACGCCGGGCAGCGCCAGCGCCTCCCTGACGGCCTGCGGGCCCTCGGCCAGGAAGGACCGGTCGCGGTCTCTGAACGCGCGCTTGGTCAGGCGCTTGGCGGCCTTGACCCGCGGCGACTTGACATTGGTCAGCTCGGACCCGGCCATGTGCCCCCTTAGCAACCCCCGGACCGCCGCGGCATGGCCCGCCGCGACGACCCGGAAAACGACGCGGAAAACAGTGAACGACCCGCTCCGTGAAAGAACGAGTCGTTCACCAGGACGTGCGTCGCGATCAGCTCGCGGCCGGCGCGTTCACGTCGGCCGGAAGCGCCTTCCTGGCGGTCTCGGCCAGCGTGGCGAAGGTCTGGCTGTCGTTGACGGCGAGATCGGCGAGGATCTTGCGGTCGACCTCGACACCGGCGGCCTTCAGGCCCTGGATGAACCGGTTGTAGGTGATGCCGTTCGCGCGCGCCGCGGCGTTGATGCGCTGGATCCACAGCCGCCGGAAGGTGCCCTTCTTGTCCTTGCGGTCGCGGTAGGCGTAGGTCAAGGAGTGGAGCATCTGCTCCTTGGCCTTGCGGTACAGCCTCGACCGCTGACCCCGGTAACCACTCGCCCGCTCGAGGACGACGCGGCGCTTCTTCTTGGCGTTGAGCGCCCGCTTTACGCGTGCCATTGTTCTATCTCCCCGGGGGTTCGGTTACTTGCCGAGCAGCTTCTTGATCTTCTTGGTGTCGGCATCGGACATGACGACCTCAGGCTTCAGACGGCGCGTCAGCGTCGACGACTTCCACTCGTTGTAGTGGGCACGGTTCGCGCGCCGGCGAATGATCTTGCCGCTGCCGCTGAGGCGGAACCGCTTCTTCGCACCGCTGTGCGTCTTCATCTTCGGCATCTCAGCCGTCTCTCCCTCGTTCGTCCGTGCCGATATCCCGGGTCAAGGTACCCCAGCCAGGCCGTTCGGCCGGCTGTGGCACCTCACCCGGTGTCGGTGTTCTCTACGCTCGCCGCCGGATCGTCAGGCGGGCCGCGTCACTCCTGCGGTTCCGAAGCCCCCGCCATGTCGGCGCCGACGCTCACGTCGTCATGCGCCGGGTCGTCATGCGCCGGGTCGTCGGTCCGCGCGCGCGCGGCGGCCTTCTCGGCCTTGGCCTCGGCCTTCTTCTTGTGCGGCCCGATCACCATGATCATGTTTCGGCCGTCCTGCTTGGGCTGGGACTCGACGAAGCCGAGCTCCGTCACGTCCTCCGCCAGCCGCTGCAGGAGCCGGAAGCCCAGCTCGGGGCGGGACTGCTCACGCCCACGGAACATGATGGTGACCTTGACCTTGTCCCCCGCTTTGAGGAACCGCACGACGTGACCCTTCTTGGTCTCGTAGTCATGCGGGTCGATCTTCGGCCGGAGCTTGATCTCCTTGATGATCGTGTGCGCCTGGTTACGGCGCGCCTCGCGTGCCTTCATGGCGGACTCGTACTTGAACTTGCCGTAGTCCATGAGCTTGCACACGGGCGGACGAGCCGTGGCCGCGACCTCGACCAGATCGAGATCGGACTCCTGGGCCAGCTTCAGGGCGTCTCCGATGGAGACGATGCCGACCTGCTCGCCGTTCGGGCCCACGAGGCGGACCTCGGGCACACGAATGCGCTCGTTGATGCGGGGCTCAGTGCTGATGGGACCTCCTAGGTACCTGGCATTTCCGCGTTCGTGCTCGACCGTGCCATGGGGCCTCACGCCGGAAAGCGAAAAGCCCCGCACGTCGCGCATGCGGGGCCACCGAGCTCTCAGATCATCGATCGAGAACTCCCCGGAGTACTCCGGTAGTGATCCTTGACCCGTCGGCCTGGCAGCCGATCAGGTGGGAGGAAGACCTCCGCTTGCGCGTCCAGCGCGCACGCCGGACCGATCAAGCAGCAACATTACCACAACACCGCGCCCCCGCCGAATCGTCCCACACCCCTGTCACCCTGTGCGAGCTTTCCGATATAGAGGGCGACGAAACGGCCGTTCACCAGGGGTCGGAAGTTCAGTGTGTACGGGCCGAACGCCTGAGCAACTCGGTCTCGCCGGCGGCGCGCACCGGGTCCACCGGTACGGGGGCCTGGCCGGTGTACAGCTCGACCTGGCGGACGGCCTGGTGGAGCAGCATGGCGAAGCCACTGACGACCGTCCCGCCCTTGTCGCGGACGGCGCGCGCGAGCCGGGTGGGCCAGGGGGCGTAGACCACGTCGAAAACGGCGGGCACGACCGCCACGGCCTCGGCGTAGGCGTCCGCCGCGCCCGACGGCAGAGTCGAGATGGCCAGGTCGGCGTCGAGGGCGGCGCCCAGCTCGTCGAAGCGCCGGACCGACAGGGCCATGCCGAGCCGGTCGGCCACCTGTGCGGTCTCCTCCGCTCGCGACCGGTCGCGGACGACCAGCGTCGCCTCCCGGAGCCCCAGCTCGCGCAGGGCGGCGAGCGAGGAGCCGGCCGTCGCGCCGCCGCCGAGGATGGTCGCCGAGCGCGGCGCCGCGACCCCCGCCTCGGTGAGCGCGCGGACGATGCCGTGCACGTCGGTGTTCTCGCCGTGCCGCGCGCCGTCCCGGAACACCACCGTGTTGACCCCGCCCACCCGCACGGCGAGGTCGGCGACGGTGTCCAGCAGCGGCAGCACCGCCCGCTTGAGCGGCATGGTGAGCGACAGCCCGGCCCATTCGGGGCCCATCGTGGCCATCAGCCCGGCCAGGCCCGCCTCGTCGCACTCGATGGCGTCGTACCGCCAGCCGGAGAGGCCGAGCGCCCGGTAGGCGGCGCGGTGCAGGCACGGCGACAGCGAGTGCGCGATCGGCGAGCCCAGGACCGCGGCGCGGCGCTCCATCAGCCGCCCGCCTGGTTGCGGTTGAACTCCTGGACGAACCTGTCGTGCTCTTCCTGGGAGTCGGTGAACTTGGTGATGCCGCGCTTGGTGTCGGTGGTGACGAAGAACAGCCAGGGCCCGTCGGCCGGCTTGAGCGTGGCCTTGATGGCGTCTTCGCCGGGGTTGGTGATCGGCCCCGGCGGCAGGCCCGGGCGCGCGTAGGTGTTGTAGGGCGACTTGCTCTTCAGATCGGCGTGCGTGGCCGAGACGCCGAACTTGTTCAGTCCGTACATGACGGTGCTGTCCATCTGCAGCAGCATCGGCGGCGTGCGCTGCAGCCGGTTGTAGATCACCCGGGCGACCTTCGGCATGTCGCGCTTGCTGCCCGACTCGGCCTGCACGATGCTCGCGATCGTCAGCACCTCCATCGGGGTGTGGCCGACCCGCCGGGCCCCGGCCACCAGGCCGACGTCGTCGGCGGCCTTCTTGTACCGCTCGACCATCGCGGCGAGCAGGTCCTCGGGGGCCGACTTGGGCGAGACCTCGTAGGTGGCGGGGAAGGCGAAGCCCTCGAGCCGCTTCTTGGCGTAGGACGGCAGGTCAAGCGCCTCGGCGTCCTTGGCGGCCTTCTCGAAGTCGCGCACGGGCTTGCCGGTCGCGGTCGAGAGCTGCTGGAAGATCTGGGAGAGCCGCAGCCCCTCGCGCACGGTGAGGGTGGTCTGCAGGCGGCGCTTGGGGTCCAGGAGGGGGACGGCGTTGGCCGCCGCCATGCCCTTGCGGAGCTTGTACTCGCCCGGCTGGAGGGAGGCGCTCTTGCCGGCGGCGCCGATGGCGTTGATGAACGCCCGCTCGCTCGCCACGACGCCCTGGTCGACCAGGGTCTGGGCGATGTCGGTGGCGCTCTGCCCCTCCTTGATCTCCACGAGGACCTCGCCGGAGCCCTGGCCGGTGTAGTCCTTGGGGATCGTGACGCCGCGGATCCAGTTGTAGCCGTAGTAGCCGCCGACGCCGAGGACTCCGACGATGATGACGATCGCGACGAAGAAGGCGACGAAGCCCTTGCGCCGCTGGCGCCGCTGGCGCTTCTTGCTGCGCCTCTGGGCGGATCGGGAACCACGAGACCGGCGCCGGGGACCTTCGTCGTCCTCGGCACCCAGCAAGCTATCGAGGTCGAGATCGTTCATGGGTGCGTTCGCCAATCTCCCGGTCGGACCGGCCCGCCGTCAAGCCAGTGCTCACAATCGGCAGGACCTACCGTATGGCCGGTCGGTCCGGCGCCGGGGGTCGCGCCGGTCCGCGTCACCGGGCGTGTACGGGAGGGGACGGCCGTACCGCCGGGCATCAGTGGTGCTGCCCGAGACGTTTGTGCAGCTCTTCTCGGTACTTCACGAACTCACTCTCTTTGTCAGTGAATTTCGTGATTCTACGCTGTGGGTCGACCGTGACAAACCAGTACCAATCACCCTTTGCCGGACGAAGTGCCGCGCTGAGCGCCGCCTCACCGGGGTTGCTGATCGGCCCGGGCGGCAGCCCGGGGTGCATGTAGGTGTTGTAGGGGGTGTCGCGCTTGATCTCGGCGTTCGACGCCACGATGCCGTGCTTGCCCAGGCCGTACATCACCGTGCTGTCCATCTCCAGCTTGGCTCCGGACGCGAGGCGATTGTAGATGACTCTGGCGATCTTCGGATAGTCGGACTCCCTGCCCCCCTCCGCCTGCACGATGCTGGCGACCACCACCGCCTCGCGCGGCGTGAGGCGCAGGCGCGCGGCCTCGGCCTCCAGCCCGACCTGGGCGGCGGCGCGCCTGAACCGGCGGACCATCGACCGCAGCAGGTCGCGCGGGGTCGTCGTGCGCTCGATGTCGTAGGTCGCGGGGAACAGGAACCCCTCGGCGGCGCCCTTGGCGTAGGCGGGCAGCCCGAGGTCGGCGGGGCGGGCGAGCACCTTGGACAGTTCGGCGGCCGGCAGGCCCGACCCCTTGGCCAGCCGGGCGACGGCCTCGGCCGCGCGCAGCCCCTCGGGCACCGTCACCCGCTTGCGGATCCTGGACTGCGGCGCGAGAAGCGAGTCCAGCGCGGAGGCGGCCGCCATGCGCTTGCGCAGCTGGTAGCGTCCCGGCCGCAGGCTGCCGGACTGGCCGCGCTCCTCCACGGCGTGCACGAACGCGCGTGCGCTCGCCACCACCTCCGCCTTCACCAGGACCTCGGCGATCTGCCCCGCGCTCGCGCCCGGCGCGATCTCGACCACGACCGGGACCGTGCCCCTGCCCTCGAAGTCGGCGGGCCTCATCAGCGGCCGGAACAGGGTGAGCGCGCCGGCCAGCCCGGCCGCGATCACCACGGCGCTGCCGCCGGCGACCAGCAGGAGCAGCCCGCGGCGCCCGCGGGCCCGCTCGTCGTCCTCCTCGCCGCCCTCGTCGCTGAAAGCGATCAGGTCGCCGGGGTCCTCGGGATCGTCGGGCCTGTCAGGGCCGTCCGGCGGCCCGTCCTGCCGCTCGCGCCCGTCCCGTTCCCCGTCGGCCTCGTCCGGGCCCATCGGAACGCCACGGCCCCGCACCTCCGGCCCGCCGTCCCGCCGCTCCACCCCCGGTGCGACGTCCCGCTGTTCGATACACGCCGAAACCGCTCGGTCCACCGCGTCCGGACGGTCCACCGCGTCCGCTGGGTCCACCGCGTCCGGACGGTCCGCCCCGTCCGGGCGGACGTCCCGGCCCGGTGCGTCCACGCCGGCGTCCTCGCCCGCCGCGTCCGCCGGCGCGGGCCGGTCGGATGTGGTGGGCGGAACGTTCCAATCGTCCCGCTTCACCTCGGGCACATCAGGGGAAACGTCCGGGTCGCCCGGGCCGCCGGGGCCCGCCTGGCGGGTCACCGCGCGGGCCCGGTGCTCGATTCCCCGCCGGGGCGGCGCCCCGGCGGCTCGACGGGTCTGCCCGGCGGGGCGCCGCTCGCCCGCTCGGCGTCCAGGGCGGCCTGCAGCAGCACCACGGCGGCCGCCTGGTCGACCACCTCGCGCTGGTTCTTGGCCTTCACGCCGCTGGCGCGCAGCCCCTGCTGCGCGGTCACGGTGGTCAGCCGCTCGTCGTAGAGCCGGACCGGGGTCGGCGCCAGCCGCCCGGCCAGCCGGACGGCGAACTCGCGCGCCGCGGCCGCCGCGTGGCTCTCGCGGCCCGACAGCGAGGTGGGCAGGCCGACGACGATCTCGACGGCCTCGTGCTCGCCGGCGATCGCGGCGATGCGGTCGAGGTCGCCCCGGCCCCGGCGCACCGTCTCCACGGGGGTGGCCAGCAGACCCGAGGGGTCGCTGCGGGCCACCCCGACGCGGACGGAACCCACGTCGACGCCGAGCCGGACGCCCGCCCTCACGGCGGGCTCCCGATGCGGGCGCCGGTGTTCAGGACAGGGCCTCCCGGACCGCGTGCTCGACGGCGCCGAGCGCGTCGCCGATCGCCTCCGGACGGGCGCCACCGCCCTGCGCGACGTCATCCTTACCGCCACCGCCACCCCCAAGTGCCTTGGCGGCGACGCCGACCAGTCGCCCGGCCTTGAGCCCCCGGGCGCGCCCCGCATCGTTCACAGCGGCGACCACGACCGGCCGGTCGGCGGGAACACCAGCGATCACGATCATCGCGGCGCGGTCACCGGGGAACCGGCCGCGCACGTCTAGGGCGAGTTTACGCAGGTCATCGGGCGAAGTGCCGTCAGGCGCGCGGTGGGTGACGACCGAAACGCCCTCGATGTCGCGGGCGGAGGCCGCGAGCTCGCCGGCCACCGCGAGCACCTGGGCCGAGCGGAGCTTCTCCAGCTCGCGCTCGGCGGTGCGCAGGCGGGTGACGATGCCCTCGACGCGCTCGGGCAGCTCTTCGCGGCGGGCCTTGAGCTGCTCGCTGAGCTGGGCCACCAGAACGCTCTCGCGGGCCAGGAAGCGGAAGGCGTCGATGCCGACCAGGGCCTCGACCCGGCGCACGCCGGCGCCGATCGACGCCTCGCCGAGCACCTTGACCAGGCCGAGCTGGCCGGAGCTGGCGACGTGGGTGCCGCCGCACAGCTCGCGGGAGTAGTCGCCGACCTCGACGATGCGGACCTCGTCGCCGTACTTCTCGCCGAACAGCGCCAGTGCGCCCATCGACCGGGCCTCGTTGAGCGAGGTGTGGTAGGCGTGGACCTTCAGGTCGTTGATCAGGATGGCGTTGACCTCGTCCTCGACGTCGCGCAGCACGCTCGGCGGGACGGCGCCGGCCGCGGTGAAGTCGAAGCGGAAGCGCCCCGGGGAGTTCTCGGAGCCGGCCTGCGCCGCGCTCTCGCCGAGCGCGTTGCGGAACCCGCGGTGCACCAGATGGGTGGCGGTGTGGCTGCGGGAGATGGCCCGGCGCCGCTCGATGTCGATCTCGGCGTGCGCCTGGTCGCCCACGCGGATCTCGCCGTCGCGGACCTTGCCGCGGTGCACGACCAGGCCGGCGAAGGGCGACTGGACGTCCACGATGTCGACGTGCGCGCCGCCGGTGCCGATCGCGCCCTGGTCGGACAGCTGGCCGCCGCCCTCGGCGTAGAACGGGGTGCGGTCGAGGACGACCTCGACCGTGGTGCCCGCGCCCGCCGCCTGCACCGAGGCGCCGTCGACGAGCAGGCCGATGACGGTGGCCTCGGCGGTGGTCAGGTCGTAGCCGAGGAAGTCGACCTTGCCCGCGCGGTCGAGCATCTCGCCCAGCACGGAGATGTCGGCGTTGCCGGTCTTCTTGGCCGCGGAGTCGGCCTTGGCGCGGTGGCGCTGCTCGTCCATGAGGCGGCGGAAGCCCTCCTCGTCGACCTGCAGGCCCTGCTCGGAGGCCATCTCCAGCGTCAGGTCGATGGGGAAGCCGTAGGTGTCGTGCAGTTGGAACGCCTGGCCGCCCGCGAGCGTCGCGGTGCCCTTGCGCTTGGTCTCCTCGACCGCCGCGTCGAAGATCGCGGTGCCGGTGCGCAGGGTGCCGAGGAAGGAGACCTCCTCGGCGTCGATCACCGTGTGGAGGTGGGCGGCGTCGGCCTTGAGCTCGGGGTACTGCTGGCCCATCGCCTCGATGGTGGTGGCGGTGAGCTCGTGCATGTAGCGCTCTTCGCCCGCGCCGAGCAGGCGCAGGTTGCGGATGGCGCGGCGCAGCATGCGGCGCAGGACGTAGCCGCGGCCCTCGTTGGAGGGCAGCACGCCGTCGCCCACGAGCATGACGCCGGCCCGCAGGTGGTCGGCGATGACGCGCAGCGAGACGTCGGCGCGCGCGTTGCGCCCGTAGCGGGACTTGGTGAGCTCGGCCGCCCGGTCGAGGATCTTGTAGGTGGTGTCGATCTCGTAGATGTTGTCGACGCCCTGCAGGATGGCCGCCATGCGCTCGAGGCCCATGCCGGTGTCGACGCTCTTGGCGGGCAGCTCGCCCGAGACGTCGAAGTCGACCTTGCTGCGGACCGCGCTGAGCTGGAACTGCATGAAGACGTTGTTCCAGACCTCCAGGTAGCGGTTCTCGTCCGCGACCGGGCCGCCTTCCTTGCCGTAGTCGGGGCCGCGGTCGTAGTAGATCTCGGAGCAGGGGCCGCCGGGGCCGGGCACGCCCATGTGCCAGTAGTTGTCGGCCAGGCCGCGGCGCTGGATGCGCTCGGCGGGGATGCCGACCTTGTTGTGCCAGATGTCGAAGGCCTCGTCGTCGTCGTGGTAGACGGTGACCCAGAGGCGCTCCTCGGGGAAGCCGAAGCCGCCCTCGGACTCGGGCCTGGTCAGCAGCTCCCAGGCGTACGGGAGGGCCTGGTCCTTGAAGTAGTCGCCGAAGGAGAAGTTGCCGAGCATCTGGAAGAAGCTGGCGTGCCGGGTGGTCTTGCCCACCTCGTCGATGTCGAGCGTGCGCACGACCTTCTGGGCGCTGGCCGCCCTCGGGAACGGCGGCTTCTTCTGGCCCAGGAAGTAGGGCTTGAAGGGCACCATGCCCGCGTTGACCAGCAGCAGCGTCGGGTCCTCGGCGACAAGGCTGGCCGAGGGCACGACAGTGTGACCGCGCTCCTCGAAGAAGCGCAGGAAGCGGCGGGCGATCTCTGCCGACTCCATCTCAGCGGCCATCCTTTACGTCGTTTACGTGGGTTTGTTCAACACTGTCGATGCCGAAGCGCGCTCGCAACTCGGTTTCCCTGCCGGCCGCCAGGCGCCGGACGTCACCGGCGAGAAGGCGCGCCTCCTCGGCGAGGCCCATGGCGCGGTCGGCCGTGCGGCGCGCGACGTGGTCGGGCTTCAACGCTTGCAGCTTACGCATCACCCAGACCGCGATGTACGCGCCCAGGGCCATGTAGAACAGCCGGCGGATCACGCGCGCCACCGCCTGTCGCCCGCCTGGAACGCGGCGCCCCGGCGGCGGCCGGTGAACGCGGCGCGCAGGCCGTGCAGCAGCGCGGCGACCTTGATGAGCGGCCTGGCCAGGAGCGTCGAGGCGACGCCGGTGACCTTGACCATGTTGCCGCTGACCTGCTTCATGTCGACCGCGATGGCCTCGACGGCGACCAGCTGGCGGTTGGTCTCGGAGACCGTGACGCTGACCTCGTCCAGCAGGGGGATGACCCGCTCGCTCAGGTCGGCGACCATCTTGGCGGTCTCGGTGAGCAGCCGGGCCAGCCGCACCAGCACCACGGCCATGAAGCACACCAATATCGCCCAGAACAGTGCGACGATGAGGCCTGCGACCTCTCCCGCGGTAAGCATGTCGATGCGTCCCCTCGTAGGTGACCTACGGATGTTCGACCCGGCTGGGGCGATGGAATGGGGAGACCCTATCGCGCCCGGGCGTGGCGCCCGCGCTGAGCGCGCCAGTCCGTGGACGGCGGGAGCTCGCCCCGCCCCGGCGGAGCGGCAGGTCGCACGGTCCCGGCGCAGTGGGCTCGCCGCGCGTCCACCGGGATCTCCGGCGATCTCCGGAGGCGGCCGGCGGGACGCTCACCCGGCGCCGCGCAGGAACTCGCGGATCTTGGCCCACCGGTCGGCGAAGTGCCCTTCGGCGCCGTGGCGGGTGGGCTCGTAGTAGCGCCGGTCGCGGACCTCCTCCGGCGCGTAGTCCTGCCGGACCAGGCCGTGCTCGAAGTCGTGCGGGTACTTGTAGCCCTTGCCGTGGCCGAGCTTGGCCGCGCCCGGGTAGTGGGCGTCGCGCAGGTGGCCGGGCACCTGGCCGATCAGCCCCCTGCGCACGTCGTCGGAGGCGGCGCCGATCGCCCTGGTGACGGCGTTGGACTTGGGGGCCAGCGCGCAGTGGACCACCGCCTGGGCCAGGTTGAGGCGGCCTTCGGGCAGGCCGATCATCTGCACGGCCTGGGCGGCGGCCACGGCGACCTGCAGGCAGGTCGGGTCGGCCATGCCGACGTCCTCGGAGGCGAAGATCATGATGCGGCGGGCCAGGAACCGGGGGTCCTCCCCCGCCTCGATCATGCGCGCCAGGTAGTGCAGGGCTGCGTCGGCGTCCGAGCCGCGCATGCTCTTGATGAAGGCGCTGATGACGTCGTAGTGCTGGTCGCCCTGCCGGTCGTAGCGCACGGCGGCCTTGTCCACGGCCTTCTCGACGGTCTCGACGGTGATCTCGCCCTCGGGGACGAGCAGGGCGGCCGCCTCCAGGTAGGTGAGCGAGCGGCGGGCGTCTCCCCCGGCCAGGCGCACCAGGTGGTCCATGGCCTCGGGGGCCAGGGTCACCGCGCCCGCCAGGCCCCTGGGGTCGGTCAGGGCGCGGTCGAGGACGGCGCGCACGTCGTCCTCGGTCAGCGACTCCAGCGTCAGCAGCAGCGAGCGCGACAGCAGCGGCGAGATGACCGAGAAGAAGGGGTTCTCGGTGGTGGCGCCGATGAAGGTGACCCAGCGGTTCTCCACGGCGGGCAGCAGGGCGTCCTGCTGGGCCTTATTGAAGCGGTGCACCTCGTCGACGAACAGCACCGTCTGGCGGCCGGTCATGCCGAGCTCGCGCTTGGCCTGGTCGATGGCCGCCCTGACGTCCTTGACCCCGGCCGAGACGGCCGAGACCTCGACGAAGCGCCGCTTGGTGACGCCGGCGACGACGTAGGCGAGGGTGGTCTTGCCGGTGCCGGGCGGCCCCCACAGGAACAGCGACATGGGGGCCTCGCTCTCGACCAGACGGCGCAGCGGGGTGCCCTGGCCCAGCAGGTGGCGCTGGCCGACCACCTCGTCGAGGCCGCGCGGCCGCATGCGCACCGCGAGCGGCTCCTGGCCCTTGTGGGCCTCCTCCGCCGCCGAGTCGAACAAACTCTCCACGCGTCGACATTACCGCCGGCGCGGGAGGGCCTACGGCCGCGCCGGCGCCGGCCCTCAGTGCGCCCAGACCGCCGTCGCCCCGGTGTGGCCGGCCCGCAGGACGTAGAAGCCGGCGGCGGCGGCGAGCAGCACGGTGACCACGACCAGTACGGCGGTGGTCATCCTGCCCAGTCTGCGGGAGGAGTAGACCAGCAGCAGCGAGGAGACGCCCAGCCCGAGCGTGCTGAACAGCAGCGGGTTGGCGTAGCTCTCGTGCTCCTCGATGCGCGCGCCCAGCGGCCCGCTCGGCGAACCGCCCGCGAACATGGTGCTCAGGAACGCCTCGCCGCTCTCCTTGGCCGCGAAGGTGACCGCCGGCGCGGCGATCGCGAGCAGGACGACGGCCCAGCCGATGGACGGCCGCACGCGGGGCACGACGCCGTACACCACCGCGCCCACGGCGAGCAGCGGGATGAAGATCACGGCGGTATGGATGATGAGGGGGTGGGCGGGCAGTCCGAGAATCTGGTCGAACATCACATGGCTCCTGTCAGTGGTTCGTCCCCATATACGGATCCGGCCGGCGCGTGGTTCCGGCCGGGCCGGCGGCACGGTCCCCCTCCACCGCCTCCCCATGATCCCGGAACCGGCGTCAAGTCGCCATAAGAAGTTCCGCACGGCAACTTTCCTCGCGGCAACCAGGCTGGACCGCCCGGCAAAGGACGATCGACCAGGCGATGCGAACTGGGCGTTTTATACGGGCTCGACGTAAAGGCCGGTACGATTCCCGAGCACATCAAGTCATCTATCGGCAAATGGAAGGCATACCGTGACCGACGTGGATCGCCAGACCCAGCTGGCACGGGAGCACCGCGAGCGGCAGGAACAGCGCAGCAAGGACACCGGCAACTCCAGGCGGAACACGGTCATCGGCGCCCTCCTGGGGGTGGTGCTCGTGGCCGGCGGCGTCATCGCCGCCGTGACACTCATGGGGAACGACGACTCCAAGGCGCCCGACGCGGCCGCGCCCGCCGACTCGGCCTCCGCCTCGGCCTCCGCGTCGCCCGGGGCCTCCGTCCCGGCCGCGGTGCCCAGCACCGGCGCCAGCGCCAACCCGGCCGCCGCCACCTGCGAATACCGCAAGGACGACTCGGGAGCGCCGGCGAAGAAGGTGGGCACGCCGCCGGCGAAGCCCGACACACGGGGCAAGAACATGGTGATCACCACCAACCAGGGGACGATCGTCATCCAGCTCGCCACCGCGCAGACGCCGTGCACCGTGAACTCCTTCGAGTTCCTCGCGAAGAAGAACTTCTTCGACAACACGCGCTGCCACCGTCTGGCGACCCCGGATACCGTGGGCCTCGGCATGCTGCAGTGCGGCGACCCGCTGGCCAAGGGCGACGCCAAGCACGCGACCGACGGCACCGGCGGCCCGGGCTACCTGTTCGCCGACGAGAACCTCGGCGGCATCCCGCTCGGCAGGGGCACGGTGGCGATGGCGCAGGCCTCGGAGGACGCCAACTCCAACGGCAGCCAGTTCTTCATCTCCTTCTCGGACGAGAACACCCAGCTGACCTCCTCGGGCGCCGCGTTCACACCGTTCGGGGTCGTCACCAAGGGCATGGACGTCATCGACAAGATCGCCAAGGGCGGCATCATCCCCTTCAACGGCGACCCCCTCGCCGACGTGCGGGGCGAGGGCTCCAACGCCCCCAAGCTCCCGGTGGTCATCAAGGACCTGCGGATCACCCGCTAGCCGGCGGGCACCTGTCAGCACAGCGGAGCCCCGGCGCGCCACGCGCGCCGGGGCTCTCTTGCGTCTCAGCGGACCGGCGTCTCAGCGGACCGCGGCGGCGGTCACCCGGTGGCCTTGCGCGCCTCCGTGGCGGCCCCAGGGGCCCGTCCGGCGTCCACCCCGGCCTCCTTGCGCTGCTCGGGGGTGATGGGCGTCGGAGCGGCCGTCAGCGGGTCGAAGCCGGAGGCGGTCTTCGGGAAGGCGATGACGTCGCGGATGGAGTCGCCGCCCGCCAGCAGCATGCAGATGCGGTCCCAGCCGTAGGCGATGCCGCCGTGCGGCGGCGGGCCGTACTTGAACGCCTCCAGCAGGAAGCCGAACTTGCTCTCGGCCTCCTCCTTGGAGATGCCGAGCACCTCGAAGACCCGCTGCTGCATCTCGGCCCGGTGGATACGGATCGAACCGCCGCCGATCTCCATGCCGTTGCACACCATGTCGTAGGCGTAGGCCAGAGCCTCGCCGGGACGCTCGTGGAAGGTGTCGGCGAACTCGGGCTTGGGGCCGGTGAACGGGTGGTGCACGGCCGTCCAGCCGGTCTGGCGGCCCACCTCGTCCACCACCGGCTCGAACATCGGCGCGTCGACGACCCACAGGAAGCTCCACAGCGACTCGTCGATCAGGCCGCAACGCCGGCCGATCTCCAGGCGGGCGGCGCCCAGCAGGTCGCGCGAGGGGCTGCGCGGGCCGGCGGCGAAGAACACCGCGTCGCCCTCCGAGGCGCCGACGGCCTCGGCCAGCCCGGCGCGCTCGCCGTCGGAGAGGTTCTTGGCGACCGGGCCGCCGAGCTCGCCGCCGGCCTGCACCAGCACGTACGCGAGGCCCCTGGCGCCGCGGGCCTTGGCCCAGTCCTGCCAGGCGTCCAGCTCCTTGCGGGTCTGGGAGGCGCCGCCGGGCATGACGACCGCACCGACGTAGGGCGCCTGGAAGACCCGGAAGGTGGTGTCGGCGAAGTAGCCGGTCATGTCGACCAGCTCGCAGCCGAACCGCAGGTCGGGCTTGTCGGAGCCGTAGCGGGCCATGGCGTCGGCGTAGGTCATGCGGGGAAGCGGGGTGGGCAGCTCGTAGCCCACCGTCTCCTTCCAGATGCGCCCGATCAGCGCCTCACCCAGGGCGATGACGTCGTCCTGGTCCACGAAGGACATCTCGACGTCGATCTGGGTGAACTCCGGCTGGCGGTCGGCGCGCAGGTCCTCGTCGCGGAAGCAGCGAGCGAGCTGGTAGTAGCGCTCCAGGCCGCCCACCATGAGCAGCTGCTTGAACAGCTGGGGCGACTGCGGCAGCGCGTACCAGTTGCCCGGCTGCAGCCGCACCGGCACCAGGAAGTCGCGGGCGCCTTCGGGGGTGGACCGCGTGAGGTCGGGGGTCTCGACGTACAGGAAGCCGTGCTCGCGCATGACCTCGTGGGCCAGGTAGGTGGCGGTGGAGCGGATGCGCAGGGCGTTGCCGACCTGCTGGCGGCGCATGTCCAGATAGCGGTACTTCAGCCGCGCCTCCTCGGAGACGCCGGTGCCGCCCTCGATCGGGAACGGCAGCGGCGCGGACTCGCTGAGCACCTCGACCTCCGAGGCCACGACCTCGATCTCGCCGGTGGGCAGGTCGGGGTTCTCGTTGCCCTCGGGCCGGGCGCGGACCTCTCCGACGATCCTGACGCAGTACTCCGAGCGGAGGTCGTGCGCGTGGTCCTCCTCGCGGAAGACCACCTGCGCCGAACCGGACGCGTCGCGCAGGTCGATGAAGACGACGCCGCCATGGTCGCGGCGGCGCGCCACCCAGCCGGCCAGCGTGACCTGCCGTCCGGCGTGTTCTCTGCGCAGCGATCCGGCGGTGTGCGTGCGGATCATTTGGTCAGTTTCTCCTTCAGAGTCGAGACGATCTCGGCGAGTGGCACGGCGGTCTGTTCGCCGCTCGCCAGGTCCTTCACCTGCGCGGACCCGGCGGCGATGTCGCGCTCGCCGAGGATCACCGCGTACGTGGCCCCGGAGCGGTCGGCGCCCTTCATCGCGCCTTTGAGCCCCTTGCCGTCGAAGGCCATGTCGGCGGACACGCCGGCGGCGCGAAGCGCGTTGACGAGGGTGAACATCCGCCGCGCGGCCTCCTCGCCGAGCGGCACGCCGTACACCGCGACGCGGGCGGGCGCCCGCTGGGCCAGGCCCTCGGCCTCGACGGCCATGATGATGCGGTCGACGCCCACGGCGAAGCCGATGCCCGGCAGCGCCGGCCCGCCGATGTCCTCCGACAGCCCGTCGTAGCGGCCGCCGCCGCCGATGCCCGACTGGGCGCCGAGCAGCGGGTGGTCGAACTCGTAGGTCGTGCGGGTGTAGTAGTCGAGGCCGCGCACCAGCCGGGGGGTGTCCTCCCAGGGGACCCCGAGGTCCTCCAGCAGGGAGCGCACGCGGTCGTGGTGGGCCTTGCAGGACGCGCACAGGTGGTCGGTGATCAGCGGCGCGTTCTCGACCTGCGCCCGCACCTCGGGGCGCTTGTCGTCCAGCACCCGCAGCGGGTTGACCTCGATGCGGGCCCGGGTGGCCTCGTCCAGGTCGAGCCCGCGCAGGAAGTCCTGCAGGGCGGCG
This sequence comes from Sphaerisporangium sp. NPDC005288, assembly GCF_040607475.1. NCBI lineage: Bacteria > Bacillati > Actinomycetota > Actinomycetes > Streptosporangiales > Streptosporangiaceae > Sphaerisporangium > Sphaerisporangium sp. NPDC005288. The sequence goes on from NZ_JBEXGT010000018.1 coordinate 21,988, forward strand.
CGGTAGGCCGGGCGGCACTGCTTGCAGCCCAGAGTGTTGAGCAGCAGCCGCACCCGCCTCAGGCCGAGGGCCTGGTAGCCGGCCCAGGCCAGGGCGATGGTCTCGGCGTCGACCGCGGGGTCCTCGGTGCCGATGGCCTCGACGTCGAACTGCTGGAGCTGGCGGTAGCGGCCCGCCTGCGGGCGCTCGTAGCGGAAGGCCGGGCCGGTGGTCCACAGCTTGACCGGGAGCTGGCCGGTGTGCAGGCCGTGCTCCAGCGTGGAGCGCATCACCCCGGCGGTGAACTCCGGCCGCAGCGTCACCGACCGGCCGCCCCGGTCGGCGAAGGTGTACATCTCTTTGGTCACGACGTCGGTCGACTCGCCGACGCCGCGGGCGAACAGCTCGGTGTCCTCGAAGACCGGCACCTCGATGTAGGAGTAGCCGGCGTTCTCGGCCGCCGTGGAGAAGGCGTCGCGGACCGCGAGGAAGATCGCGGAACGCGGCGGCAGATATTCTGGTACGCCCTTGGGCGCCTGAAAGCTCATCTACAGTCCCCTGGTTGGGCCCGCGAACGGCGCCGCCTCGGCGAGGTACGGGTTCGTCGCGCGTTCGCGGCCGATCGTCGTCTGTGGTCCGTGACCGGGCAGCACCGTCGTGTCGTCCGGAAGCGTCAGGCAGACGCTCCCCAGACTGCGCAAGATGGTCGGGTAGTCACCGCCCGGGAGGTCGCTGCGCCCGATGGAGCCGGCGAACAGCAGGTCCCCGGAGAACATCACACGCTCTCCTGGAAGCCTGAATGTCACCGACCCCCTGGTATGCCCGGGCGCGTGGTCGACGGTGATGGCCATGCCGGCGATGTCGAGCACCGCGCCGTCCGACAGCTCGCGCACGTCGTCCGGCTCGGTGAAGCTCAGCCCGCCGAAGAGCTGCTGACGGGTCATGAGCGACAGGCCCTTGCCAGGGTCGCTCAGCAGATCACGATCTTCGGGGTGGATCCAGGCGGGCACGTCCCTCGCTCCGCAGACCGGCGCGACCGACCACATGTGGTCGATGTGACCGTGCGTCAAAAGCACGGCGACCGGCTTGAGCCGGTGCTCGCGCAGCATGTCGTCCAGGCCCCGGACGGCGTCCTGACCTGGGTCGACGATCACGCACTCCTCGCCGGCGGCGGGCGCGACCACGTAGCAGTTGGCCTGCAGGGAGCCTGCGGGAAAGCCGTCGATGAGCACGGAAGCGGTCCTCGGTGTGATCGATCTCGTCAAGGAAAGCGGATGGGAATGTAACCGAAGGGTACCGGTGCGGGTCGCCGGGCTGCGAACCATGACCCGTGGGCCGATACGATTCGCCCACTCCATAAAGGTGGCGGTCGTCCAGTGAGGCGACCAAACACGACCAACTCGGACAGTCGGGAGGGCACAGCGGTGGCGACCGGCAAGGACCGTCAAAAGCAGCTGGCACGAGAGCATTACGAACGGCAGATACGCCGGCGCGCCGAGCGGCAGGCCCAGCAGAAGAAGGTGGCGGTCGTCGCCACCACCGTGGGTGTCCTGGTGGTGGTCGGCGGCATCTTCACGGCCGTGGCGGTGGTCGGGGGCGGCGACTCCAAGACCCAGGCCGCGGCGGCGACGCCCTCGGCCCCCGCCTCCGCCTCCGCCGCCCCCTCGGCGGCGGCGGGACCCAAGCCGTACGACGCGGCCACCGGCACCTGTGACTACGTCGCCGACGCCAACGGCGGCCCGGCGAAGAACGTCGGCATGCCGCCCGCCAAGCCGGACAAGAACGCCAAGACGATGACCCTGGAGACCAACCACGGCGACATCGTGGTGGCCCTGGACACCGCCAAGGCGCCCTGCACGGTCAACTCCATGGCGTTCCTGGCCAAGAAGAAGTTCTTCGACGGCTCCAAGTGCCACCGCCTGGGCCCGGCCAACTTCCCGATGCTGCAGTGCGGCGACCCGCTGGCCAAGGCGGACGGCAAGAACCAGACCGACGGCCAGGGCGGGCCGGGCTACCGGCTGGCCGAGGAGAACCTCTCGGGCGCCAAGTACACCCGCGGCGTGGTCGCCATGGCCAAGAGCCAGGCGCCCGGCACCACGGGCAGCCAGTTCTTCATCATCTTCGGCGACCTGCAGCTCCCCGCGGAGTACACACCATTCGGTACCGTCACAAAGGGGATCGAAATCCTCGACGATGTCAGCAAGAAGGGCGTCCTGCCCGGAGGCATGGGCGACGGCTCCGGGGCTCCGAAGGACCCGGTCGACATCAAACACGTGACAATCTCTGGCAAGAGCTGACGTAATACAACCAAGGACGCGTGGCGTCCTGGAGGCTGATTCGAGTGCGGGAGGACACGGTGAGCACCGACCCGTGGGGCCGGGTAGACGACGACGGCACCGTCTACGTTCGTACGGCTGAGGGAGAACGGGCCGTCGGGTCCTGGCAGGCCGGTGAACCGGAAGAGGCCCTGGCCTACTTCCATCGCAAGTACGACGAGCTGGCGACCCAGGTTGAACTGCTGGAACAGCGGCTTCGCGGCACCGACCTGCCACCCGCCCAGGCGGAGGCGACGATCGTCAAGCTGCGCGAGTCGATCACCGAGGCGCACGCGGTCGGCGACCTCGGCGCGCTGGAGGACCGCCTGGCGGCGCTCAGCGAGCTGGTCGGCAAGCGCCGCGAGGAGGTCAAGGCCGCCCGCGACCAGGCGCGCGCCCAGTCGCGGGAGATCAAGGAACGCATCGTCGCCGAGGCCGAGCGCATCGCCGAGGACACCACCCACTGGAAGTCCGGCGGCGAGCGGCTGCGCCAGCTGGTCGAGGAGTGGAAGACCGCCGAGCGCATCGACCGCGTGACCGAGGCGGCCCTGTGGAAGCGGCTGTCGGCCGCCCGCACGGCGTTCGCCAAGCGGCGCAAGTCCTACTTCGCCGGGCTCGACGAGCAGCGCGAGTCGGTGCGCAGCATCAAGGAGCGCATCGTCGCCGAGGCCGAGCAGCTCGCCACCTCCACCGACTGGGGTGACACCGCCTCGGCCTACCGCGAGCTCATGCGGCAGTGGAAGAACGCCGGGCGGGCATCGCGCGAGGCCGAGGACGAGCTGTGGGGCCGCTTCAAGGGGGCCCAGGACCAGTTCTTCCAGGCCCGTTCCGCGGTGTTCGCCGAGCGCGACGCCTCCCTGCGGGAGAACGCCGAGGCCAAGGAGCGCATCCTGGCCGACGCCGAGCGGATCCTGCCGGTGACCGACGCCCGGTCCGCGCGCGCCGCGCTGCGCGGCGTGCTGGAGCGCTGGGAGGCCGTCGGGCCGGTGCCCCGGGAGTCCAGGGACAAGCTCGAAGGCGGGCTGCGCCGCATCGACGAGGCCGTCCGCAAGGCCGAGGAGACCGAGTGGAAGCGGTCCAACCCCGAGGCCCGCGCCCGGGCACAGAACACCGTCGACCAGCTCCGCAAGTCCATCGAGCAGCTCGAGGGGCGCCTGGCCAAGGCGAGCGCCGCGGGTAAGGACAAGGACGTCAAGGAGGCCGAGGAGGCCATCGCCGCCCGCCGTTCCTGGCTGGAGGAGGCCGAGCGCACGCTGGCCGAGTTCTCCTGACCCTCGGCCCGGGAAGCCGTCCATCGGGGGGACGGTCCCGGGCGGACGGGACCGGCGGTCGCGCGGATGAGCGGCCTCCACGTCCTCCGCATCTTCGCACGGCTTCCACGGCCCCCAGGACGACATCGGGCGCGGTGCACGTGATCGCGGGCGGGTCACCCGGGCGGCCCCCAGCACGGCCCCGGGCGCGGCGCACGTGACTCGCGGGCGGGTCACCGCGGCGGCCCTCAGGACGACCGGGGGCGCGCGGGGACCGGCGGCCGTCCCCGCGGGCGGGCCACGCCGCCGGGACGGTCAGTTGGTGACGCGGTAGACGTCGTAGACGCCCTGGATGTTGCGCACGGCCTTCAGCACGTGGCCGAGGTGCTTGGGGTCGCCCATCTCGAAGGTGAACTTGCTGACCGCCGTGCGGTCACGGGAGGTCGTCACCGACGCCGACAGGATGTTGACGTGCTGGTCGGACAGCGTGCGGGTGACGTCCGACAGCAGGCGCGGCCGGTCCAGGGCCTCCACCTGGATCGCCACCAGGAACACCGAGTCGTCGCCGGGCGACCAGCTCACCTCGACCAGCCGGTCGGGCTCGGAGCGCAGCTGCTCGATGTTGGGGCAGTTGGTGCGGTGGACCGACACCCCGTGCCCCCGGGTCACGAAGCCCACGATCTCGTCGCCGGGCACCGGCGTGCAGCAGCGCGACAGCCGCACCCACACGTCGGAGTCGCCCGCCACGATCACTCCGGCGTTGGTGCCGGTGCGCGGGCGGCCGCGCATCTTGGTCGGGACGGCCGCCTCGGCGATGTCCTCCTCGGCGGCGTCCACTCCCCCGAGGGACTGGACGAGCTTCTCGACCACCGACTGAGCGCCTGTGTGGCCCTCTCCGACCGCCGCGTACAGCGCCGAGACATCGGGGTAGCGAAGGTCCCTGGCGAGCGCCAGGAGCGTCTCTCCGGACATCAGGCGCTGCAACGGGAGGCCCTGCTTGCGCATCGCCCGCCCGATGGCCTCCTTGCCCGCCTCGATCGCCGTCTCGCGGCGCTCCTTGGAGAACCACTGGCGGATCTTGTTGCGCGCCCGGCCGCTCTTGACGAACTTCAGCCAGTCGCGGGACGGGCCGGCGTCGGGCGACTTGGAGGTGAAGATCTCGACGGCGTCGCCGTTGCTCAGCCGCGACTCCAGCGGCACCAGGCGGCCGTTCACCCGGGCGCCGATGCACCGGTGGCCCACCTCGGTGTGCACGGCGTAGGCGAAGTCGACCGGCGTCGCCCCCTCGGGCAGCGCGATGACCTGGCCGCGGGGGGTGAAGACGAAGACCTCCGACACCGACAGGTCGAACCGCAGCGACTCCAGGAACTCGCCCGGGTCGGAGGTCTCCTTCTGCCAGTCGAGGAGCTGGCGCAGCCAGGCCATGTCGCCGGCCTGCTTCACCCGCGCCCCTGCCGCGCCGGCGGCGCCTATCTCCTCTTTGTACTTCCAGTGGGCGGCCACGCCGTACTCGGCGCGGTGGTGCATCGCGCGGGTGCGGATCTGCAGCTCGACCGGCTTGCCCTCGGGCCCGATGACCGTCGTGTGCAGCGACTGGTACATGTTGAACTTGGGCATCGCGATGTAGTCCTTGAACCGGCCGGGCACCGGGTTCCACCGAGCGTGGATCGTTCCTAGCGCCGCGTAGCAGTCGCGCACGGTGTCGACCAGCACGCGGATGCCCACCAGGTCGTAGATGTCGTCGAACGCGACCTCGCGCGCGATCATCTTCTGGTAGATCGAGTAGTAGTGCTTGGGCCTGCCCTTGACCGTCGCGCGGATCTTGGCCTCGCGCAGGTCGGCCGAGACCTTCTCGATGACCTCCTGCAGGAACAGGTCGCGGCGCGGCGCGCGCTCGGACACCATGCGGGCGATCTCGTCGTACCGCTTGGGGTAGAGCATGCCGAAGGCGAGATCCTCCAGCTCCCACTTGATGGTGTTCATGCCGAGACGGTGGGCCAGCGGCGCGAAGATCTCGAGCGTCTCGCGGGCCTTCTGCTCCTGCTTGTGGCGGGGCAGGTAGCGCAGGGTGCGCATGTTGTGCAGGCGGTCGGCGAGCTTGATGACCAGCACCCGGATGTCGCGGGACATCGCCACGACCATCTTGCGCACGGTCTCGGCCTGCGCGGCGTCGCCGAACTTGACCTTGTCGAGCTTGGTGACCCCGTCGACCAGCAGCGCGATGCTCTCGCCGAAGTCGGCGCTCAGCTCGTCCAGCCCGTAGGCGGTGTCCTCCACGGTGTCGTGGAGCAGCGCCGCGCACAGGGTCTCGTCGTCGGTGCCGAGTTCGGCGAGGATCGTCGCCACCGCCAGCGGGTGGGTGATGTAAGGATCGCCGCTCTTGCGCTTCTGATCACGGTGGTGGTAGGCGGCGACGTCGTAGGCGCGCTCGATCACGCGCAGATCCGCCTTGGGATGCGTGGCGCGGACCGTCTTGAACAGCGGTTCCAGGACCGGATTCATCGCGCCACCCCATTGCCCCCCGAACCGGGAAAGCCTGCGGCGTGCGGCAGGCGCCGGCTTGTCGTCGGTGCCTGCGGACGTGGCTAAACCCGTATCGTCCGCGGGCGCGGAAACCGGCTCAGGCGTGTCGGTCACTTCGGGCAAGGCCACATCACGGGGCACTCAGACTCCTCACGTCGAGTCCAGATCCTCCAGTGTATCCACGCTGGAGAACGCCGACCTCGCGGAGGAGCCGATCAGACCACCACCAGGGCGCGCAGGTCGACGTCGGGAAGACGGTCGCGCCCCTTGAGGAAGGCGAGTTCCATCAGCACGGACACGCCGACGACCTGCGCGCCGGCCCGGCTGACCAGCTCCACCGCGGCCCGGGCGGTGCCGCCCGTGGCCAGCACGTCATCGACGATGAGCACGCGCTCGCCCGGGGAGAAGGCGTCGCGGTGCACCTCGATGACGGCGGAGCCGTACTCCAGATCGTAGGACGCTTCCAGCGCCTCGGCAGGGAGTTTGCCCTTTTTTCGGACCGGCACAAACCCGGCTCCCGCGCGGTAGGCCACCGGGGCGGCCACGATGAAGCCGCGGGCCTCGATGCCGACGACCTTGTCCACCGCGAGGCCGTCGGCCAGCGCGTCGACCACCGAGGAGAAGGCCCCGTGGTCGCCGAGCAGCGGCGTGATGTCCTTGAACATCACCCCCGGCCGGGGGTAGTCGGGCACGTCCCTGATGCGGTCGAGGATCGTCGTGGTGAGGTCGCTCATAGGGGGTCCTTTCCGGCGGCGGTGAGTCGCCCGGCGATCCTAGGGGACCGCCCGGCGGCCAGCAGGCGAGCGCCCCCGTGGCGGCGAGCTCACGGGGGCGCTGAGGGACGTGCGGGTGCGGGGCTAGCGCTTCTTGCGCTTGCCCGTGGCCACCGACCCGTTCGCCGAGCCGGAGGTGGAGGTGGAGGCGGCGGCGGGTTCCTTGCCCTTGGCCTTGCCCGGGGACGCGGCGTCCTTGGAGGCGGCGACCCGGTTGGCGTGGACCCGCTTGGCGATCGCCAGGTACTTCGGCTCGCGCTCCTTGAGGTTGGCCAGCAGCGGCGTCGCCACGCACAGCGAGGAGTACGTACCGACGATCATGCCGACGAACAGGGCCAGCGACAGGTCCTTCAGCGTGCCCGCGCCGAACAGCGTGGTGCCGATGAACAGGATCGCGGCGACCGGCAGGATGGCCACCAGCGAGGTGTTCAGCGAGCGGATCAGCGTGTGGTTGAGCGCGTTGTTGGCGGCCTCGGTGTAGGTCATCTTGGCGGTCGTGCCGAGCTTGGCGGTGACCTCCTTGATCATGTCGAACACGACGACGGCGTCGTAGAGCGAGTAACCGAGGATGGTCAGGAAGCCCAGCATGGTCGCCGGAGTGACCTCGAAGCCCGACCAGGCGTAGATGCCGGCCGTGATGACCAGGTCGTGGATGAGCGCGACCACCGCGGCCAGCGCCATCTTCCACTCGAAGGCCAGCGTGAGGTACAGGATGATCGCGATCATGAACACGATCAGGCCGATGATGGCCTTGTTGAGGACCTCACCGCCCCAGGTGGCGCCGATGATCTGCTTGGAGATCTGGTTGTCGGGCACGCCGTACTTGGCGGAGATGGCGTCGGCGACCTTCGTCACGCCCTGTTCCGGCAGGCTCTGGGTGGTGACCCGCCAGCGCGTGCCGGCCTCCTGCACGATCACCTGGTGGCCGCCGACCGCCTCGACGGTGTCGCGGACGTCGGCGATGGAGGACGCGGCCGGCTTGTCGAAGCTGAAGACCGAACCGCCCCGGAACTCGATGCCCAGGTTGAGCCCCTGGATGACCAGCCCGAGGATGGAGATCAGCAGCAGGACCCCCGACAGCGTCGCCCAGAGCTTGTACCTGCCGACGAAGTCGACGTTGACCTCACCGCGGTACAGACGGCGCCCGAGCGCCCCGATGGCAGACATCAGCCCTCCTGCGGAACGGTCGTGCGAGCGGCCGGCGCCTCGCGGCTCATGCGCTCGGCGTCGAGGCCCGACAGCTTGTGCCCCTTGGCGAAGAACGGGAGCTTGGCCAGCAGGGCGACGAACGGCTTGGTGAACAGGAACACCACCGCGATGTCGATCAGGGTGGTCAGGCCCATCGCGAAGGCGAACCCGGCCACGCCGCCGACCGCGAGGAAGTACAGCACCACGGCGGCGATGAACATGACCGCGTCGGCGATCAGGATGGTGCGCCGGGCGCGGGCCCAGGCGACCTCGACGGCGACCCGCAGCGACCGCCTGCCCTCCTTCATCTCGTCTCGCATGCGTTCGAAGTAGACGATGAAGGAGTCGGCGGTGATGCCGATCGACACGATGAGGCCGATGATGTGCGGCAGCGAGAGCCGGAAGTTGGCGTTGTGGCCCAGGATGACCACCGTGCTGTAGGTCAGGATGGTCGCCACCACGAGGCTGGCCACCGCGACGAGGCCGAGGCCCCGGTAGTACAGCAGGCAGTAGAAGACCACGAGGACCAGGCCGATGGCGCCGGCGAGCAGGCCGCCCCTGAGCTGGTCGGCCCCGAGCGTGCCGGAGACCTCCTCGATCGAGCTCTGCTTGAACTTCAGCGGCAGCGCGCCGTACTTGAGCTGGTTGGCCAGGTCGGTGGCGGACTTCTGGGTGAAGCTGCCGGAGATGCGGGCCTGGCCGCCGGGAATGGGCTCCTCGATGACGGGAGCCGAGATGACCAGGCCGTCCAGCACCATGGCGAGCTGGTTGCGCGGCTGCGGCGCGCTGGTGATCTGACCGGTGGTCTTGGCGAACTCGCTGGCGCCCTTGCTCTTGAAGGTGACCTGGACGATCCACTCGCCGGTGGTGGAGTCGACGCCGGAGGTGGCGCCGGACACCTCGGTGCCCTTGACGGCGGCCTTCTCCAGGATGTACCTGGCGTCGCCGTCCTTGCTGCACGCCGCGAGCTGCTTGTCCGGGTTGTCCTGGACGCCCTGGCCTCGGTCCTTCTTGGTGCAGTCGATCTTCTTGAACTGCTCGGCCACGGCCGGGTCGACGCCGGTGAGGTCCACGCCCGCCATCGGGTCGTCGGAGGGCTGCGCGGTCGGCTGGCCCGAGGGCGCCGAGGCGCTCGGCGCCGGGGTGGCCTTGGCGCTCTTGTCGGCCTTGCCGGAACCCGAGGCCGAAGTGGACGGCGCCGGGGTCGGGGCGGTCAGCGCCGACGACAGGGCGCGGCCCGCGGGCGTCGCGCTCGTCGCGGGCTTCGCCGTGGCGGCGGGCTTGGCGGTCGATGACGGCTGGCCGCTCGCGCCCGGCTTCGGAGTGCCGGTGCCCGAGGGCGCGGGCGTCGCGGGCGCGGTCGGCAGCGGGCTCGGGGCGATGACCGCCGGGGCCACCGCGAGCACTTGACGGAAGCGGAGCTCGGCCGTGGTGCCCAAGCGCCCGACGACCTCCTTCTGCCCGGCGCCGGGAACCGAGATGACGATGTTGTCACCCGATTTGGCGACCTCGGCATCGGAGATGCCCGTACCGTTCACCCGGTCGCGGAGGATGTTGACGGCCAGGTCGAGGCTCTCCTGGGAGGGAGCCGCACCTGCCTCCGTGACCGGAGACAGCGTCACCGTGGTGCCGCCGGCGAGGTCGAGGCCGAACTTGGGCACGAAGGCCTTCTGCAGTGCCATCACCCCGCCCATGGCGAGGATGAGCACCAAGAGGGCCAGGAGCACGCGTCCCGGCCTGCTCTGGCTACTGGTCGATGGGGCCACTGGTGGTCGATTCTTTCGTCAAGGGGTTTGCGGTGAGCCTACTCAGGACTTCTTGTCGCTCGGACCTTCGTCTCCGCGGATCTCCGGTGCGTCGGCCGGCTTGACGTCGGTGACGGGTTCCGGCTCGACGATTCCATTGTCCACCGTCTCCTCCTCGACCGGGACGAGCACGCGGCCGATGGCCGCCTTCGTCCAGCGGGTCTCGACGCCGGGCGCGACCTCGAGGATCACGTCGTCGTCCTCGACGGCGATGACGGTGCCGAACAGGCCGGTCGTGGTCATCACACGGGTGCCCGGCGTCACACTGCTCTGCATCTGCGCCTGCTCCTGCGCCCGCTTACGCTGCGGGCGGATGAGCAGGAAATAGAACACCACGACCAGCAAGATCAGTGGCACGAACGATCCAAGGCCCTGCACGGGGCTTCCTTCCGGTTAAGAATTGACCGGCCTGGCGCCGGCGGTCTGGCGGCGATCGGCACGGCCACACACTGATCGCGTCAGCGTACACAGCCAGCCAAGCCACGGAGTTTAGGCGAGCTTGTCAAAGCCCGGCAACGAACCCACGCTCTTGCAGGCGGGAAAGTTCCCGTTGTCACCGATCTGTGACCGGCGGATACGACCGGCTTGAAACTTTCAGTGCCCGCGCCGCCCTGCTGCGACGGCATCCCCGAACAGCCCGAATGATCCGGCGTATCCCCCCAAACATGTGCACAGCTCGCAAGCAGCACCGCGACCTCTGTCAACCTCCCAGTCAGAACGCGCGCGGGCCGACACCTGCCACCGCCCCGCGCCGGGCGCCCGAGTCCGGCGTCCCCCCGGCTCGGCCCTGCCTCGTTCAGGAGGCACCGGGGTCCTCGAACAGGACCGGCTGGGCCGCCGCGCCGAAGGCGTCCGGCGGGGGGACCATGCCGAGGTGCGTCCAGGCCGAGGCGGTGGCCACCCGGCCGCGCGGCGTGCGCGCGATCAGGCCCTGGCGCACCAGGAACGGCTCGGCGACGACCTCGACCGTCTCGGGCTCCTCCCCCACCGCCACGGCCAGCGTCGACAGCCCCACCGGGCCGCCGCCGAACTTGCGCAGCAGCGCCCCGAGGACGGCGCGGTCGAGCCGGTCGAGCCCTTCGGCGTCCACCTCGTACAGGTTGAGCGCGGCCGAGGCGGTGTCCCTGGTGATCACGCCGTCGGCGCGGACCTCGGCGAAGTCGCGCACCCGCCGCAGCAGGCGGTTGGCGATGCGGGGCGTGCCCCTGGACCTGCGGGCGATCTCGTGCGCGCCCTCGTCGGGGAGCTCCAGCCCGAGCAGCCGTGCCGAACGGCGCAGCACCTGTTCGAGCTCGGCCACGTCGTAGAAGTCCATGTGGGCGACGAAGCCGAACCGGTCGCGCAGCGGAGCGGGCAGCAGCCCGGCGCGCGTCGTGGCCCCGACCAGGGTGAAGGGGGCGATCTCCAGCGGGATCGCCGTGGCCCCCGGACCCTTGCCGACGACGATGTCGACCCGGAAGTCCTCCATGGCGAGGTACAGCATCTCCTCGGCGGGGCGGGCCATGCGGTGGATCTCGTCGATGAACAGCACCTCGCCCTCGGACAAGGTGGACAGGATCGCCGCGAGGTCCCCCGCGCGCTCCAGGGCGGGGCCGGAGGTCAGCCGCAGGGGCATGCCCAGCTCGGCCGCGATGATCATGGCGAGGGTGGTCTTGCCGAGCCCCGGCGAACCGCTCATCAGGACGTGGTCGGGCGGCCGGCTTCGGCGCAGCGCGCTCTCGAGCACCAGCGACAGCTGCTCGCGCACCCGGCCCTGGCCGATGAACTCGCCGAGGCGCTTGGGGCGCAGCGCCGACTCGACGGCCTGCTCGTCGCCCTCGGCGTCGGGGGACACCAGGTCACGCTCAAGGCTCACCGCAGGGCCTCCGTCACATGAGTAGGGCTCACCGGCAGCGCCTCCGTCACAGGGTCACGGCTCACGCGGCGGGGCCCGCCCGCGAGATCGATGCTCGCCGCCACGGGCCGGGACGTCCAACCCCCGGCGGGCGCGCCGGCGCCGCCGATCGCCTGGACGGCGCTCATCGCACGCTCAGGGCCCGCAGGGCGGCCTTCAGCAGGGCGGCGACCGCGGGGGTGCGCCCGGCGGCCAGCTCGGCGTCGGCCTCGGGGGACACGATGGAGATCGCCTCGTCGGCGTCCTTGGCGGAGTAGCCCAGCCCGACCAGGCCGGCGTGCACCTGCTCGCGCCAGGCGGGCTTGCTCGCCTTGCCGTTCAGCGCCGCGGCGACGGCCGCGTCCGGGGTGCCGAGCTTGTCCTTCAGCTCCAGGATGATGCGCTGCGCCCCCTTCTGGCCGATGCCGGGGACCATGGTGAGCGCCTTGACGTCGGCCCCGGCCACCGCGACCCGCAGGGCGTTCGGCGCGTGGACGGCGAGCATGGCCAGGGCGAGACGCGGGCCGACCCCCGAGGCGGTCTGGAGCATCTCGAACACCACGCGCTCGTCGTCGGAGCCGAAGCCGTAAAGAGTGAGCGACTCTTCGCGGACCACCAGCGAGGTGGCCAGCCGGGCCTGCTCGCCCACCCTCAGCCCTGCCAGCGTGCCGGGAGTGCAGTGGACCAGGACGCCGACGCCGCCCACCTCGACCACCGCGGAGTCGGGGGCGAGCGCGGCGACGCGGCCGGACACCGAAGCGATCACTGGCCGGCTCCTTTCGCGGGAAGGCCGGAGGGCGGCGCCGCGGCGGGCCTGGCGCCGCGCGGGCCCGCCGACGGCGGGCGCGTGCCGGTGGATCTGGCCTTGGCGAGGGCGTCGGCGAGGCGGTTCTGGGCGCCGCCGCGCCAGATGTGGCAGATGGCCAGGGCCAGCGCGTCGGCGGCGTCGGCGGGCTTGGGCATGGCGTCGAGCCGCAGCAGCCGGGTGACCATGGTGCCGACCTGCGCCTTGTCGGCATTGCCGAACCCGGTGATGGCGGCCTTGACCTCGGAGGGGGTGTGCAGGGCGACCGGCAGCCCCCGGCGGGCGGCGCAGACGATCGCCACGGCGGAGGCCTGGGCCGTGCCCATGACCGTGCGCAGGTTGCTCTGGCTGAAGACCCGCTCGACCGCGACGGCGTCCGGCTTGATCTCGTCCAGCCAGCGTTCGATCTCGGCCTCGATGGCCACCAGGCGCTCGCCGATGCCATCGTCGGCCGGGGTGCGGGCGACGCCGACCTTGACCAGCGACAGCGGGGCGCCGGCCCGCCCCTCGACGGCGCCGAGACCGCATCGGGTCAGCCCGGGATCGACCCCCAGCACCCGCAGCTCAGGCAGCCGCACCCGCACGCCTCCAACCTCGCCGAACACCTGTTCGGAGGAACTGTACCGGCATCGGCGGCCCCGCGCACGCACCGGTCGCGCCGCCGTGTCCCAGCCCCGCACGGTGGCAGAGGCGCCGGGGCCGGGGTCAGAAGTAGTCGATCATGTAGGGCTTGGCGGCGAAGACGGCGCCGAGCCGGTCGTCGCCGGCCGGGGTGCCGCCGGTGAGCAGCCCGGCGCGGCGCAGGGTGCTGGTCTGGACGCCCGCGAACAGGGCCGACATGCCGCCGATGGTGAGGCGGGCCACCTCGTCCCCGGCGGGGCCCTCGGCGGGGGTGGCCGTGCCGGCTCCATCGCGGACGCGCAGCCGCCAGGCCCCGGAGTTGGACGGGCGCATGCGGTCCTCGACTCGGACGACGGTGTCGAGGCCGGTCCCGGCCGGGTAGCCGCGGGCGGCGACGGCGGCCGGCAGGTCGATGAGGCGGAGCATCCAGCGGGTCTGCTCGACCGAGTCGCGCGAGCGCTCGCGCAGCAGCCACAGCATCGGGTCGTCCGGCTCGACGCTGGCCCTCACCGTGGCGGCGACCGAGGAGGCCGTGCCGACCAGGGACCACAGCGCCCTGGCCGTCGCCTCCGAGCCGGCCACCAGGTTCTCCACCTCGATGTTCCCCTGGTGCCAGCGGTAGACGACGTAGCCGTCCTCGGCGAGGTAGGCGAAGTCGTCCTCATCGGCCAGCCACCGGCGGGCGGCGGACTCCTCCCACCCCAGCGGCCCGCAGGCGCGCGTGGAGGCGTAGACGCGTGCCATCGTGGCGAGCAGCTCGGGGGCGTCGCCGGGGCCCATCCTGCGCAGCTTCACGCCGTCGCGGGCTCCGAGGGCGCGCAGCGCCTCGGTGGGAACGGTGACGCGGCTGCGCGCGCCGGCGTGCTCGTAGCCGGCGCCGCGGTACACCGGGGTGGTGGCGGGGTACAGCGCCGAGATCGCGTGGCCGAGGTCGGCGCAGCGGTCGACGGTGGCCTGGATGAGCAGGCGTCCGACGCCGCGGCCGCGGTCCTCGGGGGCGACGGTGACGCTGGCGACCCCGCCCATCGAGACGGGCCGGCCGTGCCACCACTGGTCGAAGCGGATGATCCTGCTGGTGGCGACCAGGCGCGCGCCGTCGAAGACGCCGAGGTAACGGCCGTCGCCCAGGGCGGCGGTCGCCATGGCGCGCCACTGCTCGGCGCTGCCGGGCGGAATGGGGCCGAAGGCGCGTATGCGGTTGTCGAGCACGGCGCCGAGGTCGCCGACCGTCACGTCACGAATTTCCACAACCGCCCAACCTAGGGCCCCGCCCCGACCAGGTCGAACCGTTTTCCATCCCGGTCGGCGGCCCGGCCGGGCCGGCGTCAGTCGAGCTTGGCCAGCACGTCGTCGGAGACGTCGAAGTTGGCGTAGACGTTCTGGACGTCGTCGCTGTCCTCCAGGGCGTCGATGAGGCGGAAGACCTTGCGGGCCGAATCCTCGTCGAGGGGCACGCTCAGCGTCGGCATGAAACTGCTCTCGGCGGAGTCGTAGTCGATGCCGGCGTCCTGCAGGGCCTTGCGGACCGGGACCAGGTCGCCGGCCTCGGAGACGACCTCGAAGGAGTCGCCGAGGTCGTTGACCTCCTCGGCGCCGGCGTCCAGGACGGCGACCAGCACGTCGTCCTCGCTGAGGCCGCCCTTGGGCACGATGACGACGCCCTTGCGGTTGAACATGTAGGACACCGAGCCGGGGTCGGCCATGGAGCCGCCGTTGCGGGTCATGGCGACGCGGACTTCGGAGGCCGCGCGGTTGCGGTTGTCGGTGAGGCACTCGACCAGCACCGCGACACCGCCCGGCGCGTAGCCCTCGTACATGATCGTCTGGTACTCGGCGCCGCCCGCCTCCAGGCCGCCGCCGCGCTTGCGGGCGCGCTCGATGTTGTCGACGGGCACCGAGCTCTTGCGCGCCTTCTGGATGGCGTCGTACAGCGTCGGGTTGCCGTCCGGGTCAGGACCACCGGTACGGGCCGCCACCTCGACGTTCTTGATGAGCTTCGCGAAGAGCTTGCCGCGCTTGGCGTCGATCACGGCCTTCTTGTGCTTCGTCGTCGCCCATTTGGAGTGGCCGGACATCGGCTAGAGCTCCCTCACCATCTCGACAAAATACGAATGAACCCGCGTGTCCCCGGTCAGCTCGGGATGGAAGGACGTCGCGAGCAGAGGTCCCTGCCGGACCGCGACGATCCTATCCCCAGGCTCGGCCCGTCCCAGCACCTCGACATCCGCGCCGACGGACTCGACCCACGGAGCCCGGATGAAGACGGCGCGCAGCCGACCGCGTCCGGCGAAATCCAAGGATGCCTCAAAAGAGTCGACCTGGCGGCCGAAGGCGTTGCGACGCACGACCATGTCGATGCCGCCGAGGGTCTGCTGGCCCTCGACGCCACCTTCGATGCGGTCGGCCAGCATGATCATCCCGGCGCAGGAGCCATAGGTCGGCATGCCGGACTTGACGCGCATGCGCAGCGGTTCGAGCAGCTCGAACGCTTCGGCGAGCTTCCACATGGTCGTGGACTCGCCGCCCGGCAGGACCAGCGCGTCGACCGCCTCCAGCTCGGCCTGGCGGCGAACGGCCACGGCCCTGGCGCCGGAGGCCTCCAGGGCCCGGACGTGTTCACGCACGTCGCCCTGGAGGGCGAGCACGCCGATCGTCGGCGCAGAGGTCACCGGTCTTCCTCCCCGTTCGGTCCGTTGGTGGTGGCGCGGATGTCGTTCCCGACCGCCGAAGCGTACGGCCAAGCGGAACAACGTCCCAAACGGGCCCGGACTTCCCGGAGCGTGGCCGAGGCCGGCGGCCGGGTCAGGCCTGGCGGACCAGGCCGGGGATCCGGTCGGCGACGGTGAAGCCGGCTGCCACCAGGGCCGGGGCGCCGGGGGTGTTCACGTACTTGACGATCTTGAACTCGGCCCTGACCTCGGCGGGCTCCACCTTGAGCAGCAGGTAACCGCGGCGGCGCAGATGGAACCGCAGGTGGGGGTTGGTGTCCAGCAGGGCGTCTCTGGCGCGGTCGTGGTCGTGGCCGTTGCCGCCGCTGCTGACCGAGGTCACCGCCAGCTCGGTGCCGATCAGAGGCGAGTCCTCGTCGTCGTAGTCCAGGGCGAGGTCGCCGGCCCAGTGGGAGTGCACGTCACCGGTCAGCACGATGGCGTTGCGCGTGCCGGCCTCCAGCCAGCCGCGGGTGACCCTGGTGCGCGAGGCGGTGTAACCGTCCCAGGCGTCCTGCCGCACGACCCTCTCGGGGCCGGGGTACTTGGTCCGCTGGCCGAAGAAGACCTGCTGGCCGATGATGTCCCAGCGCGCCCTGGACTCGCGGAAGCCCTCCAGCAGCCATCGTTCCTGGGCTTTCCCGGTGATCGTGCGGCCGGGGTCGTCGGCCTTGGGGCAGTCGGCGAAGCCGGAGCCGCAGATCGGCCGGTCGCGGTACTGGCGGGTGTCGAGCAGGTGCAGGGTGGCCAGGCTTCCCCAGTGCAGGCGGCGGAACAGATGGATCGCCGCCCCCTTCGGGATCGACGCGCGGCGCAGCGGCATGTGCTCGTAGTAGGCGCGGAAGGCGGCCGCGCGCCGCGCGGCGGGCAACCGGCTCGTCCAGTTGTTGCGCACCTCGTGGTCGTCCATGATCGGCACCCAGGGCGCCGCCGCGTGGGCGGCCCGCAGGTCGGGGTCGGTCTTGTAGAGGGCGTGCCTGCGGCGGTAGTCGGCCAGGCTGGTCGCCTCGCCGCCCTCGTGGTCGCGCACGTTGCCGCCGGGGCACGGCGCCTGGCCCTTGCCGTGCTCGTAGATGTAGTCACCAAGGTGCAGCACCAAGTGCGGGCGCTCCTCGGCGACCCTGGTGTAGGCGGTGAAGTGCCCGTGCTGGTAGTTGGCGCAGGAGGTCACCGCGAGGGTGAGCGAGGCGGCGGGCGCGCCGGCGGGGGGCGCGGTCACCGCGCGGCCGGTCGGCGAGATGTAGGGGCCGGCCTTGAAGCGGTACCAGTAGTCACGGCCCGGCTCCAGCCCGCCGACCTCGGCGTGCACGGCGTGGGCCCATTCGCGCACGGCGTTCTCGCTGCCGCGCCGCACGACGCGGGCGCAGGCGGGGTCGGTGGCGACCTCCCAGTACACCGGCACCGGGGCCGCCGGCATGCCGCCGTACCCGTCCTCGGCGAGCGGGGCCGGCGCCAGGCGGGTCCACAGGACGAAGCCGTCGGGCGCGGGATCGCCGGAGGCGACGCCGAGCGTGAAGGGCTCGCCGTAGGGAGCGCTCAGGGGTGGCACCCCCGGCACTCCGGCTATGAGCCCCATCACGAGGAACGATCGCCTGTCGATCACATGACGATCATCAACTATGCCCAGCAAACGCCAGGTATAGCCACACCCAGGTCAGAGCGGATATTTCCGGACGATCAACGCGCCTCGGCCGCTCGGGGCGCCCGTCTCGGCCGACATGTCACGATTCCAGGCGACAAATCGCCATGTAAGTGACACGCCGTCCCGATGGCCGCGAAAAGGCACCGGGACGGCGGGAAGATCACCAGCCGCGCGTGGCCAGGCGCTCGCTGTCGGGAAGCGTGGCGACGTTGATGCCGACCATGGCCTCGCCGAGCCCGCGGGAGACCTTGGCGATGACGTCGGGGTCGTCGTAGAAGGTGGTGGCCTTGACGATCGCCGCCGCCCGCTTGGCCGGGTCGCCGGACTTGAAGATGCCCGAGCCGACGAACACGCCCTCGGCGCCGAGCTGCATCATCATGGCGGCGTCCGCCGGGGTGGCGATGCCGCCGGCGGTGAACAGCACCACGGGCAGCTTGCCGGTCTTGGCGATCTCGGCGACCAGCTCGTAGGGCGCGCGCAGCTCCTTGGCGGCGGCGTAGAGCTCGGCCTCGTCCAGGGCGCCCAGGCGCTTGATGTCGCCGCGGATCTGCCGCATGTGGCGGGTGGCCTCCACGACGTTGCCGGTGCCGGCCTCGCCCTTGGAGCGGATCATGGCGGCGCCCTCGGCGATGCGGCGCAGGGCCTCGCCCAGGTTGGTCGCCCCGCAGACGAAGGGCACCGTGAAGGCCCACTTGTCGATGTGGTTGGCCTCGTCGGCGGGGGTGAGCACCTCGGACTCGTCGACGTAGTCGACGCCGATGGCCTGCAGGACCTGGGCCTCGACGAAGTGGCCGATGCGGGCCTTGGCCATGACGGGGATCGAGACGGCGGCGATGATGCCGTCGATCATGTCGGGGTCGCTCATGCGCGAGACGCCGCCCTCGGCCCGGATGTCGGCGGGCACGCGCTCGAGGGCCATGACGGCGACGGCCCCGGCGTCCTCGGCGATCTTGGCCTGCTCCGCGGTGACGACGTCCATGATCACACCGCCCTTGAGCATCTCGGCCATGCCGCGCTTCACGCGGGCGGTGCCGGTGACGGCGGTGGTCTCG
Source organism: Sphaerisporangium sp. NPDC005288 (assembly GCF_040607475.1). NCBI lineage: Bacteria > Bacillati > Actinomycetota > Actinomycetes > Streptosporangiales > Streptosporangiaceae > Sphaerisporangium > Sphaerisporangium sp. NPDC005288. The sequence goes on from NZ_JBEXGT010000018.1 coordinate 40,522, forward strand.
GCGACTTCGGGGGTGCTGCTGGACACGGTCTTACCTCACGAGCGTGACGACGGGTTCCCGTCCCATGGTAGGCGCTGATCAGCCCGGCGCTCGCCGTCCGGATCGTCGCAACTCCACGGGCGCTTTGGACATGTTGTACGGGTACGGCGGACCGCGTGCCCCGGATCAGGGCTGCACGGGCTTGGGCGCCGCCAGGACGATCCACACCTGGCCGGGGCTGAGGTTCATCGGCTCGCCGCCCTCGGTGGTGAACGTGGCGCCCTCCTTCTCCGAGGAGCGCGACCATTCCGCCTTGTAGGCCTTGCCGTCGCGCAGGACGACGGCCTTGCCGGTACCGGTGGTGTGGATGAGGGGGGTGTAGCTGCCGGTGAAGTCGTGGAACTGCGAGCGGGTGGTCTTGGCGTACTGGACGACGATGGTGGGGGCGCCGAGCTGGCCGCCCTCGGCCGCCATGTCCTTCTTGCCGTCCTGCGTCACCAGCCAGCGCTTCTGGGAGGCCGCCCAGGTGAAGGTGAAGGTCGCCGCCGGATATTTCACGGTGAACGACTTCTTGGGGGTCCCGCCCTCCGGCGCGTCGCCGAAGGTGAGGCCGATGTCGCGCGCCTTGGTGGCCTTGGGCGCCTTCGCCAGCAGCTTCCTGGTGTCGGCGAACAGGTTGTAGGGGGCGACGCGGCCGGGCTGGCGGAAGTAGGCGCCCGGCGCGGCGCTGTCGGACACGTCGTACAGCGACGCCTGCTGGACCAGCGGCACCATCTTGCTCTGCACGCCCGAGTAGGCCAGGGCGGGCTTGCCGAACATCGGCAGCAGGTGCAGGTCGGAGATGCGGGCGCTGCGCACCGGGCCGACCTTGGCGGGGATCTTGGAGGAGAAGACCGCCATGAGGCGGGTCAGGCCGCCCTCGACCTGCTCGACGAACACCAGGTCGGCGCTGCGCAGTCCGAGCTGCGGCTTGCCCGAGGAGGTGTTCTCGATCTTCACGGCGAGCACCGGCCGGCGCCCCGCCACCGGCTGCCCGGTGAACGGGTGCTCCGGCGGCGGGGTCGGGGAGGCCGAGGCCGAGGCCACGGGCTCCGCGCCCTGCGACGCGGGCGCCGCGCCGCCGCCGCCGGAGGAGGAGCACGCCACGGCGGGCACCAGAACGGCCGTCCCCGCCAACGCGATGCCAATCACCCGTTTTGCTGGCACAGCTGCGGCTCCTCCCGATTCGTCGCGAAACGCCACGAAGCTTACCTATGCAGGCCCCGGCGAATACGCAAGATCGGTCGTATCACCCGAATCGAGGGCAAGTCGTTGCCAGTACTTGCCGCAATCCCTACCAAGGACCCCGGCCTACGGCCTGCCCGCCCGACGCGATGGGCGTCCCCGGCAGCGCCGGGACCTGCTCGGACCGGCTCGCCGTCAGCCCAGGGCGGGTGGTGGGGCGCTCCCGTTGTAGAAGGGATTCTCGGGCAGGCGCCCGGGCGTGACCAGCAGCCGGACCACCCCGGCCTTCACCTGCCAGGCGTTCCACACCGTCCAGCCCCCGTCCACCCGGTCCGCGGGCAACGGCTCGAAGGACAGGCCGCCGGTCTTCGGGTCGATGCGGATGAGGCTGAACACCGCCGACAACTCGCGCCGGCGCGCCTCGGCGAGGATCTCCCTGACCGGGCGGCCGTCCCGCAGGCGCACCCCGTGGAACATCCCCCCCGGCGCCAGAGCCGCGTCGAAGTTGGCGTACTCCTCCCCCGGCCTGGCCTGGCGGCCGATCCGGACGTCCACCCTCCCGGTCAGCCCGGCCGGGACCCGGATCACCATGACGCAGCCGGGGGACCGTCCGGGTTCGCACCCCCGGGGAGCCGTTCCCAGCGTCAGCGGGACGCCGCCGAACCGCGGGCCGGAGGGATCCGGCGTGGCCTGCCGGTCGGGAGCCTCCTTCGACGCGATCACCATGCCGAGGATCTTCCCCACGTATCCCGCCGAGACCGGCACCGGGCGCAGTTCGACCCGCAGGCCGACCGCCCGGAACGCCTCGGTGTACATGGCGTACTCGGCGAACGGGTCCTTGATGCGGGCGACGTACTGGTCGCCGTCCCGTCTGATGTCCACCGCCGCGTTGGCGTAGGACACCGCGACACCGCCTCCGTCCCGCACCAGGCTCGGCCCCACGACGACGCCCGTCGCGAGCAGGGCCGCGGCGGTGAGGCCGAGCACCAGGCGACGGGGGCCGAGCAGGAGGAACCGGCGCCGCGGCCCGGCCAAGGGGGCGGCTGGGCTCCCTGCGGCCACCGCCTCCGGCCGCGCGACGACCGTGTCCGGCCCAGGGACCGCCGACGCGTCGCTCCGCCGGCCCGTGATGGAGGCCAGCAGCGCCTGCGCCCCCGCGCCGGACCCCCCGCTTCCCTTTCTTCCGGGCTCCACCCGGGCCAGCGGCCGCAGCAACCGGCTGATCTCTTCCGCGTCGTTCACAGCGGCCTCCCCGCCGGGATCATCCGGCTGCCCGTCGTCAGGTGGACATCGGCCGCGCTCAGCGCGGCGGCGAAGCGCCTGCGCGCGCGGTGCAGCCTGATGCGCACCGCGTTGCGCGACACTCCGAGCATCGTGGCGATCTCGTCCCGGCCGAGCCCTTCCCAGGCGACCAGCGACAGCAGCTCGCGATCGTCGTCCGGCATGCTCCGGAACACCGCCGCGACCGCCCTCAGCTCGGCGCCGGCCTCCGGCGGATCGCCGTAGAGATCGACCATCTCGGCGTCGAGCTCCACGTCACGCATCCGCCGGCGGACCGACTTGCGGCGCTGGTCGGCCAGCACCCTGCGCGCCACGCCGTACAGCCAGAGCCTGGCCTCTCCGCCCCGCGGCAGGTCGGCCAGCTTGCGCCAGGCGATCGCGAAGGTCTCGGCCACGACGTCCGCCGCGTCCTGCGGCGAGTCACAGCGCCGCACCGCGTAGGCCGTGATCTGGTCGTAGCACTCCCTGTAGACGGCCTCGAACCGGGCCACCTCGTCATCATCCACGCGCCGTCCTCATGGGCGTCTCCTTCGTCAGTACCGGATGCGGACATCCCGTACATGGCGCGAGCGGACCCATCATTTCCGGCGAGCTACGCCAGGACGGCGGTCATGGTGCGCCGGCCGCCTGGCACCGCAGGCTCGCCGTCCGCTATGAAGCCGGCCGCCACATCGCCTTATCGACGACCGGCTGCCGACCTCGCCTCGCGACCGGCCCTCTGTGGGGGGCACACGTCGTCCAGCGCGGCGCGGAGGATCGCGTGGGCGTTCGCGCGCAGCATCTCGGCCGCGTCCTCCCGGGTCAGGCCCGCCACGTCGATCAGCCAGACCAGGGCCTCGATTCCGGTGGCGGCGCGGATCGCGATCGCGAGCCGCCGGGTGTCGAGGTGCGGCCGCAGCGGGACCAGGGCGTCCGCACGCGCTGTTCATCGAGCTCAAGGAGCCCGCCCCCGCCCCTTCCCCGGGCACCGCGCTCGGCCCGGAGGAAGGCTAGGGCGATTTCACCGCCATCCGCCCTACTACTCGTCGTCCGAGCTCCCGTCAGGCGGTGAGCTCGGCGGCCAGGTGGGCGCGGAACTCCTTGACGTGGACCGTGTCGGCGTAGGGGGTGAGGCGGTCGGAGAACTGCCTGACGCGCTCAACGGCCCGAACGGAGGTCAGCGACCGGGCCGCCGGAATCGCCTTCCGGGCCATATCGACGGCCCGCTCCACCTCTCCCATGCTCAGGTAGGCGTCGGCCGCGTTCACCCGGTTCAGCTGCGCCGAGCGTGGCCGGGCCTCCGCGAACTCGCGTACCGCCAGTTCGGCGCAATCGGCGGCCCGCTCGTGCTCGCCCAGCAGTTCCCAGCACATGCCCGCACGGGCGATCAGTTCCGGCTCGTCGTTCCAGGTGGCCCAGGCCGGGTCGCGGTCGCTCCGGCCCCGGGCGTGGACACGCTCGGCCTCGGCGAGCTTCAACTGGACGGTGCGTGCGCCATGTCCGTCCCGGCTCTCGCCAGGCCGGGTACGCAGTGCCGTCGCCCAAGCCTCCTCGACCAGCAACATCGCCGCCACCCATGGCGGCGCGTCCACGCGCCGGGCGGCTTCCACGGCGGCCCCGGTCAGCCAGACGGCCTGCGCCGAATGCCGCAGGTACAAGGCCTGATGGGTCATGCCCTCCAGGATCAGGGAGCCGATCATCGGGTCGCTGCCCAGTTTCGCCAGTTTGAGGGCCTGCCCGAAGTACTGCTGTGCCTGCCCATGACGGTGCAGGTCGAACGCGGTCCACCCCGCCATCCCCGTGAGCCCCGCGGCGGCCGACATGAGGGCGGCGCCGACCTTCTCGGTGTAGCGGCCGCGGAGCAACGGGTGGACCACGGTGCCGAGGTAGTCGACCACGGCCGGGCGGACCAGGCCGGCGCCGAAGCGGTGGTCCATCTCGCCGAACGCCTGCCGCGCCTCCTCGATGCGCTGGACGTCCGACAGGCCCACGGAGGGGCCGGAGCCGTCGTGGGCGGCGGAGGCGACCGGGGCGCCGTAGCTCCAGGCCGACAGCCAGCTTCCGAGGGCCGCGGGCACGAAGGGCAGGGCGGCGAGCACATGACGGCGATCGGGGTCCATGTCGCACCTCCACAGGCGTCCGGCGGCCTCGACCGTAGCCGCGAGCGACAGGTCGCTGAAGTCCGGGCGGAGCCAGGCTTCCGTATCGACCGGGGCACCGCCTTCGATCCACCGCTCGACCTCGGCCGGGTCCACCGCGAACACCTCGGCCATCCGCGCCCGGTACACCGGCCGGATGGCCTGCCTGCCGCGCTCCCAGCGGCTCCAGGTGGTCGGCGAGACCCACAGCGCCTCGGCGATCTCCTCCTGGCTCATGCCCATCCGCCTGCGCGCCCGCGCCAGCTCCGGCCTTCCCGCACCACGCTTCGGCCCGCCCACGACCACCTCCATGACCACGCGTAATCAGACGGCGACCCATTGTCAATAGGGACGGCACGGATTCCCGGCCCCCCGTCCGAAACGACCGGGAAACGACCACTGGGCGCGCAGACGCGCACGGCGGGCGACGGAAAGGTCCCCGGGACGCTTGGACGGCGCGGCGAACGGCGACGCCGGAGAGGGGACCTGTCGTGCGGGCGTTCGGTCGGGTCTCCTGTTGGAGCACCGTCGCCGAGAGCCGAGAAGGAGCAGCCCGATGCGGCCGATCCCCCACTGGTCAGCGGACGCACCCGGCGTCCCCTCAGGACGCCCGACGATCCCCGCCCAGAGAGACCCGGGCGCCGACGGGCGCACCGTCGCGAACCCCATGGACGGCATGAACGCCGGTCCTCGCCCCGGGCGGTCGGCCTCGGCCGGCACCTGCTGGGGCGAGGCGCCCCGGCGCGACCGCGTCCCCGAAGGGGACGGGCACGGACCCGTCATGGGAGGGGACGAGCACGGACGCCTCATCGAAGGAGATGGGCTCGGAGGCGTTCGCGAGGAGACGGCGGACCGTCGCGCCGCCGAGCGGGGAGCCGGTTTCGCCGCGACCGGCGGGGCGGGCGGGGAGTTCCCTTTCGCGCTGGTGAGCGTGGTGGTCGCGGTGCTGCATCCCGGTTCGGCGTGCCGCCGTGGCCGCGCCCTGGTCCGGGAGGCGCTCCAGGCCGAGGGGCTGTCCGGCGAGGAGGTGCTGGACGCCGAGACGATCGTGGCCGAGCTGGTGGCCAACGCCGAGCGGCACGGCCTGCCGCCCTACGAGCTGCGGGTCTATGAGCTCGGCGGCGTGCCGACCTGGTGCGAGGTGGTGGACGGCGACCCGGATCTCGGCTGGATCCCGGCCGTCCTGGGTCGTCGGCACGGGCGGGTGGAAGTGGGTCTGTTCTCCGAAGGCGGCCGGGGGTTGGTGCTGACCCGCGAGCTGTCGCAGGGCCACTGCCGCGCGTACGTCACCACGGCCTTCGCCGGCGGCGAGCCCGCCAAGGCCGTGGCCTTCGCCCTGCCGACCCGATCAGGCACCCGCCTGACCTGCCCTCCGCTGCTGCGCCACGCCCGGTCCCGGGCCCGCCTGCTGCCCTGACCAGAACCGCCGGGCTCAGGACTGCTGGGCTCAGGACTGCTGGGCTCAGGACTGCTGGGCTCAGGTCTGCTGGGCGAAGGAGGCGGGTTCGGCGTCGTCGATCTCGAAGAAGGACGGGGGGTCGGTGTGGCCGGCCAGCCGCAGGGTGCGGGCCAGCCAGCGGCGCTGGGCCCGCCGGGTCACCTCGGCGGCGTTGTTGTAGAAGCGGCGCGAGTAGATGACCTTGGTGACGGCGGTGTCCAGCTCGGCCGCCAGGGCGGCCCCCTCGGGGGTCTCGGCCAGTCGCTCCCTGAAGCGGTCCTGGTCCATGACGGCCCTGATCGTGCGCGACAGGTCGCTCTCGGCGTGCTCGCGCTCATCCGGCCCCGCCGAGCGGGCCTCGTGGGTGGCCGCGGCCAGCACCAGGCTGGTGGCCGGGTCCAGCACCCGTGAGGCGGCCAGCTCCATGCACACGGCGGCCCGGCTGATGAGCGCGGCGTCCAGGGCGGCCCGCGCGGTCTCCAGGCGGATGTGCATGCGGTCCAGCCGGCCGGCCCGCCAGGAGATGTAGACGGCGGTCAGCACGATGACCGCGCCGACGACCAGGCTGATGGTCATGGCGCTCACAGGACCACTCCGCGGCTCTCCTCTTCGACGCCGCCGCTGGTGGTCGCGGCGACCGTCTCGTAGACGCGCACGACGTCGCGGGCCACCGTGGACCAGTCGTACTTGCGCACGGCCACGCCGGCCTCGTCGGACAGCTTGGCGCGCCGCTCGGGGTCGTCCAGCAGGGACGCGGCCTCACGGGCGAGGGAGGCGGCGTCGCCGGTGGTGAACAGCGCGCCCGCCTGGCCCTCGCCGAGCACCTTGCGGAAGGCGGGGATGTCGCTCGCCAGCACGGTGGCCCCGGCCGCCATGGCCTCGGCGAGCACGATGCCGAAGCTCTCGCCGTGGGTGTTGGGCGCGCAGAACACGTCCACGGAGTGGTAGGCGCGGGCCTTGTCCTCCTCGCTGACCATGCCGAGGACCCCCACCCGGTCGCGCAGCGCCGCGGGCACCTTCGACAGCACCTCGTCGGCGTCGCCCGGCCCGGCCACCAGCAGCCGCAGGCCGGGACGCTCAGGGGCGAGCCGGGCGAAGGCCTCCAGCAGCACCGGCAGGCCCTTGCGGGGCTCGTCCATACGGCCGAGGAACCCGATGACGCCGCCGCCCGAGCCGCCGTCGGGGCCCCAGCCGGGCAGCGGCTCGGCGTCGGTGTACCGGCTGACCGTGACCCCGTTGGGGATGAGGACCGCGTCGCCTCCGATGTGCTCGACGAGCGTCTTTCGCGCGGCGTCGGACACGGCGATGCGGCCGGAGATCTTCTCCAGCGCGGTGTGCAGCACGGGCGCGGTGACGGCCACGACCCGCGAGCGCTGGTAGGAGGCGTGGAAGGTGGCCACGATGGGCCCGCTCGCCGCCCACACGGCCAGCAGGCCGACCGAGGGGACGGCCGGCTCGTGGACGTGCAGCACGTCGAACCGGCCCTCGCGCAGCCACTTGCGCGTCCGGCCGGCCGACAGGAAGCCGAACGCCAGCCGCGCCACCGAGCCGTTGTAGGGCACGGGGACGGCCCGGCCGGCGGAGGTCACGTAGTAGGGCAGCGGCGCGTCGTCGGAGGCGGGCGCGAGCACCGACACGTGGTGCCCGTCGGCGATGAGCGCCTCGGCCAGGTCGCGGACGTGGGCCATCACCCCGCCGGGGACGTCCCAGGTGTAGGGGCAGACCATGCCCACCCTCACGGCGCGCTCACCCCGCCCCGGGCGGGCCGGGCCGCGGGCGCGGTCACCGGGGCTCCAGGTCGTCCAGCCAGAGCCGCTGGAGCATGTGCCAGTCCTCCGGGTGCTGGGAGATGCCCTCCTGGAAGACGCGGGCCATGCTCTGGGTCATGACGGCGACCTTCTCCTGCCTCGTCCCCTCGGCCGGGACGGGGATCTCCTCGTGGATGTGGATCGCCCAGCCGGCGTCCTCGAACCAGATGGTCGCCGGGTGCAGCGCGGCGCCGGTCTGGACGGCCAGCAGCGCCGGGCCGGCGACCATGCGGGTCCTGCCGTCGAAGAAGTCGACCTCGATGCCCTTCTCGGTCAGGTCGCGCTCGGCGGGCAGGCAGACCGCGCGGCCGGCGCGCAGCCGCTGGGCCAGGGTGCCGAAGGCGTGCGCGGTGCCGCCGCCCTGGGCCGTCAGCGGCAGCACCTCCATGCCCAGGCTCTCGCGGAAGGCCACGAACCGCTCGTACAGCGACTCGGGCTTGAGACGTTCCATGACCGTGGTGAAGGTGTGGCCGCTGTGGACCAGCCAGGCACCGGACAGGTCCCAGTTGCCCATGTGGGGCAGGGCGAGCACGATGCCCCGGCCGCTGTCGAGGGTGTCGAAGATGCGCTCGCCGTGGATGGCGCGCGTGCCGGTGAGGATGCGCTCCTTGCCGATCACCGGCAGGCGCAGCGCCTCCATCCAGTAACGGAAGTAGGAGCGCATGCCGGCCCTGCTCAGGTCGCGGACCGAGGGGTCGGCGACGTCCTTGCCGGTGACCCGCGCCAGGTTGGACTCAAGGCGGCGCACGAGCTTGCCGCGCCTGCGCCAGATGAGGTCGGCGATGAGGCGGAAGGCCCACGCGGCCACCGGCTCGGGCAGCTTGGGCACCAGCACCCAGCCGAGGTGGAAAGCCCATACGACGAGCCGATCAGTCAACGCGAGGTTCACCCCCATGGGTAGGTCACAGGCTCCGGCGGGGCGCCGGTCGGGACTTCAGGGCATCATCGCCGATGCGCGGCCCGTAGGTTCATGTTGGCACCGTCTGGCGGTAAACGTGCACGATGCGCTGCACGGCGGTGAACGCGCTGGCGGCGGCGAGCAGCCACAGGCCCACGGCCAGGATGTAGGGCACGCCGAGTCCGCCGAGGCCGGCGGCGACCAGGACGACCACCAGACGCTCGGACCGTTCGGCCAGGCCGACGTCACAGGTGAGGCCGAGCCCTTCGGCCCGCGCCTTGGCGTAGGAGACCACGGCCCCCGCCACCAGGCAGAACAGCGCGACGCAGGCCAGCACGGCCTGCCCGGTGGACATGAACCACAAGATCAGCCCGGAGAAGACGGCGGCGTCGCCGACGCGGTCGAGGGTGGAGTCCAGGAAGGCTCCGAACACGCTGCCGTTGCCGAGCATGCGGGCCAGGACGCCGTCCAGCAGGTCCGCCAGAACGAAAAAGGTGATGACGACCGACCCGAGGAACAGCTGGCCGCGCGGATAGAAGCCGAGGGCTCCGGCGGCGACCCCGAGCGTGCCGAGGACGGTGATGACGTTCGGGCTGATCCCCCGGCGGGCGAGCGCCCGGCCGAGCGGGGACAGGACACGGGTGACGGCGGGGCGCAGGAGCTTCAACATCGCCGTCCGATCGTAGCCACTCCGGCCACGGGGTCCGAACCGAGCGCCGTCCCCTCACCTGGGCCGCTTCCCCGGACGGGGAACGGCGCGGCGCGGGCCGGGGAACGGCGGGGAACGACCCGGAGAACGGGTCAGGAAGTTCACATGTCTTCTCGCGAGCACTTTTGCCTTTAGACCCTTGTGATCCGCGCCGGACGGGTGAAGGGTGAATGCACCGCGCTCTTTTTCGGGCGGCGGGCGCGGCGGCGGACGATGCGACCGCGCGCGGCCGCATCTCACGGCGAGACGCGGGAGGCGTTATGCCAGAGAGAACAGCGGGAGGACCAGCGGGAGCCGCGGGCAGGGCACCCTCGGCCGACCGGCCGGATGCCGTGCGCAACGTCGTGCTGGTCGGCCACTCGGGGTCCGGGAAGACGACGCTCGTGGAGGCCCTGCTGGCCGCGACGGGCACCATCCAGCGCACCGGCCGGGTCGAGGACGGCACGACCGTCAGCGACTTCGACGAGGTGGAGGTGCGCCAGCAGCGTTCGGTCAACCTGTCGGTGGCGCCGCTCACCTACAACGGCATCAAGATAAACCTCCTGGACACCCCCGGCTACGCCGACTTCGTGGGCGACCTGCGGGCGGGCCTGCGCGCCGCGGACGCGGCGCTGTTCGTGGTCTCCGCCGCCGAGGGCATCGACGGGCTGACGCGCATGCTGTGGGAGGAGTGCGCCTCGGTCGGCATGCCGCGCGCCGTCGTCATCACCAAGATCGACCATCAGCGGGCCGACTTCGACGACGTGGTCACCGCCTGCCAGGACACCTTCGGCGACGGCGTGGCGCCTCTCTACCTCCCGGTGGTCACCAACGGCCATGTGAACGGCCTCATCGGCCTGCTGTCGCAGAAGTTCTACAACTACGCGACCGGCACGCGCACCGAGAACCAGGCGGGCGCGGCCTACCAGGAGCAGATCGACGCCTACCGGGGCACGCTGATCGAGGGCATCATCCAGGAGAGCGAGGACGAGTCCCTCATGGACCGCTACCTCTCCGGCGAGGAGATCGACACCAAGGTCCTGATCGACGACCTGGAGAAGGCCGTGGCCAGGGGCGGCTTCTACCCCGTGCTGGCGACGTGCGCCGTGCAGGGGTCGTGCGCGATCGTCGGCATGCAGGAGCTGCTGGAGATCATCACCCAGGGTTTCCCCTCCCCCATGGAGCACCCGCTGCCCGAGATCACCACGATCGGCGGCAAGCCGGTGCCGGGCCTCGCCTGCGACCCCGACGGGCCGCTGGTCGCCGAGGTGGTCAAGACCACCAGCGACCCCTACGTCGGCCGCATCAGCCTGGTCAGGGTCTTCTCCGGCACGCTGCGCCCCGACATGGTGGTCCACGTCTCCGGGCACGGCCTGACCGAGCGGGGCCACGAGGACCACGATCTGGACGAGCGCATCGGCGCGCTGTCCTCCCCGCTGGGCAAGCACCAGCGCACCACCACCAAGTGCGTCGCGGGCGACATCTGCGCGGTGGCCAAGCTCAGCCGGGCCGAGACGGGCGACACGCTGTCCGACAAGGACCAACCGCTGCTGGTGACCTCCTGGACCATGCCCGACCCGCTGCTGCCCGTCGCCATCCGCGCCAGGTCCAAGGCCGACGAGGACAAGCTCTCGCAGGCCCTCGGGCGCCTGGTGGCCGAGGACCCGACCCTGCGCCTGGAGAACAACCCCGAGACGCGCCAGCTCGTCCTGTGGTGCATGGGCGAGGCCCACGCTGACGTGCTGCTGGACCACCTGGCCAAGCGCCACGGCGTCGACGTCGAGCGCGTCGAGCTGCGGGTGCCGCTGCGCGAGACCTTCGGCGGCAAGGCCCAGGGCACCGGCCGCAACGTCAAGCAGACCGGCGGGCACGGGCAGTACGCCATCTGCCACGTCGAGATCGAGCCCCTGCCCTCCGGCGGCGGCTTCGAGTTCGTCGACAAGATCGTCGGCGGCGTGGTGCCGAGGCAGTTCATCCCCTCGGTGGAGAAGGGCGTGCGGGCCCAGATGGAGCGCGGCGTGCTGGCCGGCTACCCGGTGGTGGACATCCGGGTGACGCTGTTCGACGGCAAGGCCCACTCGGTCGACTCCTCCGACATGGCCTTCCAGATCGCCGGGCAGCTCGCCCTGAAGGAGGCGGCGGCCAAGGTGCCCGCCCTGCTGCTGGAGCCGGTGGACGAGCTGTCGGTGCTGGTCGAGGACGAGCACGTCGGCGCGGTGATGTCCGACCTGTCCTCGCGCCGTGGCCGCGTCCTCGGCACCGAGCCGGTCGGCACCGGGCGCACGCTGGTCAAGGCGGAGGTCCCCGAGCTGGAGATCACCCGGTACGCCATCGACCTGCGGTCCATGTCGCACGGCACGGGCACCTTCCACCGCTCGTTCCTGCGGTACGAGCCACTGCCCTCCCACCTGGCCGACAAGCTCAGATCGGCCGCCGACTAGACCCTTCCCGGCGGCCCCGGGCTTCACGGGGATGGCCGCCGGACGCGGTGCGAGCGCGCGGGCCGTACGACACCGGCCGGCCCGCGGCGTTCGCGAGCCCGGCGCCCGTGAGGCCGCCGCAGGGCGCCCGGAGCCCTCGGAGGTAAGGCAGTTGTCACCCGCGCCGGAGGCCGGAGCAGATCTGGCGACCGGTCCGGGAGATCACCGGGCGGGCCGGGGCGCCGAGGCGCAGGTGCCGGCCGGGAAACCGCCGTGTCCGCACCGGACGGCGGCCGCCGTCATGGGCCGGCGCTCCCCGCCACGGCGGCCTCATATACCTCGCGCGTCACCGTGGCATCACGGTGCGATTTCTTTTATCGGGCCTTACCAGTGTTTGGCCGATGCCAGACTGATGTCCCATGCGAAACGGACATCGGCCTCTGCTCGCCGCCACCACCATGGCGGTGGTCACCACCGGCGTCGCCTATCTCTTCGGGCCTGGCGCCGCTCCCGCCGACAGCGAGGCCAAACGCCCGGCCGCCGAAGCCAAGCGGTCGGCCGCCGAGGCCAAGCCCACGACCGGCCAAGCCAGGTCCGCGGCCGCCCACCCCGCTGCGGCGAAGCAGGAGCAAGCGTGCGAGGCGAGCCCCAAATACCCCAAGCGGCAACTGCGGGGCGTGTGGATCGCGACCGTGCACAACGTCGACTGGCCGTCCAAGACCGGCCTGGACGCGGCGCGGCAGCAGGCCGAGTACGTCCGCATCCTGGACAACGCGGTCAAGCGCCACCTCAACGCGGTGTTCGTCCAGGTCCGTCCGGCCTCCGACGCGATCTACAAGTCCCCCTACGAGCCGTGGTCCCAGTGGCTGACCGGCACCGCGGGCCGCGACCCCGGGTGGGAGCCGCTGCCCTTCCTCATCGACGAGGCGCACAAGCGCGGCCTTGAGTTCCACGCCTGGTTCAACCCCTACCGCGCGGCCGACAAGGACGACGTGTCCAAGCTGCCGGCGAACCACCCGGCGCGCCTGCACCCGAAGTGGGTGGTCAAGCACGAGGGGAAGCTGTACTACAACCCCGGCCTGCCGGAGGTGCGCGCCTACACCGTCAAGGTGATCAAGGACGTGGTGCAGCGGTACGACATCGACGGGGTGCACTTCGACGACTACTTCTACCCCTATCCCGGCCGGGGCACGAAGTTCGGCGACGCCGCCGCCTTTACAAAGTACGGCAAGGGCATGTCGCTCGCCGAGTGGCGGCGGGAGAACGTCAACACGCTGGTCTCCCAGGTCGGCGCGGCCGTCCACCAGGCCAAGCCGTACGTCAAGTTCGGCATCAGCCCGTTCGGCATCTGGCGCAACAAGTCCGACGACCCCACGGGCTCCGACACCAAGGGCCTGTCCGCCTACGACGCCATCTACGCCGACGCGAAGGCGTGGATCAAGTCCGGGTCGATCGACTACGTCATGCCGCAGATCTACTGGCCGCGCGGCTTCGCCGCCGCCGACTACGCCAAGCTCGTGCCGTGGTGGGCCGACCAGGTCAAGGGCACCGGAGTGCACCTCTACATCGGTCAGGCGCTCTACCGCGTGGGCACCAAGGACACCGCGGCCTGGACCAGGGCCGGCGAGCTGCCCGCCCACCTGACCCTCAACCGCAAGTACCCCGAGGTGCGGGGGGACGTCTACTTCAGCGCCGCCCAGCTCGCCAAGAACCCGCTGGGCGTGCTCGACGCGCTGGTCAAGGACCACTACCCCCGCCCCGCGCTGCTTCCGCTGGTCCAGGACCGCGGCGGCAGGGCCCCGGCGGCCCCCACCGGGCTCACCCTGGCGGGCGGCGCGCTCAGCTGGAAGTCCTCCCCCGAGGCCCGGTCCTACGCCGTGTACCGGGTCACGGGCGCCAAGCCGGACGCGTGCGCGACGGCCGACGGCCGCAACCTGGTGGCCGTGGCACCGGCCGCCCCGGCCGCCGTCCAGTCCTTCACGGTCACGGCCGGCGGCTCCTACCTGGTGACCGCCCTCGACCGCCTCGGCAACGAGAGCGCGCCCGCCACCGTCGTCCTGCCCTGATCCCGGGCCACGCCGGGCCGCGGGCGATGTTCACCGCGATTTCCTGGACCGGGCGGCGCGCTTTCCCGTACGGTTCCATGGATTCGCGGGTGGACGTCATGGGAGGTCAGTCAGTGGTGAGGCGGGCGCTGGGCGCATTGGCGGTGATCACGCTGTGCATGGTCACGACCGGCGCCGCGTGGGCGCATGCCCCCGGGCGGGCGGAGGCCGCAGGACGGGCCGACGCCCCAGGGCGGGTGGCGCTGATCGGCGTGCCGGGGCTCCACTGGGACGACGTGAGCGCCGAGACCACCCCGAACCTGTGGCGGCTCGCGGCGCAGAGCGCCATCGGTTCGCTGTCGGTGCGCACCGTCGGCCGCGTCACCTGCCCCTACGACGGGTGGCTGACGATCTCCTCGGGCGTTCGCTCCTCGGTCGGCGCCCGCTGTGGGCCGCCGCCCGCCGTCGAGCAGCAGGGCGGCAAGGCCGTCATCCCCGGCTTCGACTGGCTGTGGACCGTGCGCGACGCCGACTACGCCGGCTCGCTCGGCGCGGCCGTCCACGCGGCCGGTGGCTGCACCTCGGCCGTCGGTCCGGGGGCGGCGCTCGCGCTCGCCGACCGCTCCGGCGCCGTCGACCTGTACGCCCCGGCGCCCGACGGCGTCCGCGACTGGTCCGCCTGCCCAGTGCTGGCCGCCGACATCGACGACCTGGTGCGCCCCTACTACGACGGCGAGCTGCTGGCGGACGCCCCCGACAAGCTGACCCCCGCCGCCCGCCGGGCGGCGCTCGCCGCCGCGGACGCCGGCGTCGGCACGGTCGTGGGGCACCTGCCCGCCGACACGCGGGTCGTGCTGACCGGGCTGTCCGACCACGGCTCCGAGCCGCACCTGCGGGTGGCGATGTGGCGGGCGCCCGGCGCCCAGGACCACTTCCTGGGCGCGACCTCCACCCACCGCGACGACATGGTGATCCTGCCCGACGTGACCGCGACGGTTCTGCGGGCGGCCGGGGCGGCCGTCCCCGGCACCGTCATCGGGGTGCCGTGGGCGCCCACCGGCGCGACCGGCACCGAGGAGGGCGTCGCCGCCCTGCGGCACGCCGACGTCGCCGGGCAGACCATCCGCGCCGTCGGCGGCGGCTTCTTCACCGGCCTCGCCGTGCTGCAGGTGCTGTTCTACCTGGTCGCCTTCCTGCTGCTGCGCCGCCGCCGGGCCCTCGGCGGAGTGCGCGTCGCCGCGCTCGCCCTGGCCTCGCTGCCGGTCTCGACCTACCTGGTGAACCTCGCCCCGTGGGAGCGCGCCGCGGCGCCGGCGGTCACGCTGGTGGCCGGGGTGCTCGCCTGCGCCGCCGCGCTCACCGTGCTGGCCCTCGGTGCGCCGGTCGCGTGGGCGCGGCTGCGCGGCCGTCCCGGCGCGGGCGGGGTGCTCGGGCCGCCGTCGGTGATCGCCGGGGTCACGGCCGCGGTGCTGGTGGGCGACCTGCTCACCGGCACGCCCCTGCAGCTCGACAGCATCATGGGGTACACCGGCGTGGTCGGCGCCCGCTACTACGGCCTGGGCAACATCCCGTTCGCGCTGATGGCCACCGCCGTGCTGCTGCTGACCACCGCGGTCGCCGACGGGCTGGTGCGGGCCGGGCGCCGACGGGCGGCCGTCCTCCTGGTGGCCGGGCTGGGCGGTTTCGCGATGATCCTGGACGGCTGGCCGGGGGTGGGCAGCGACTTCGGCGGCGTCATCGCCTTCGTGCCGGGCATCGCGGTCACCGCCCTGCTGGTGGCCGGCAAGCGGGTCTCGGTGGTCAGGCTCGGGGCGTTCTGCGTGGCCGGCGGGGTCCTGGTGATGGGCATCGCCTACCTGGACCACCTGCGGCCGCCCGCCTCGCAGACCCATCTCGGGCGGTTCGCCGGTCAGGTGATCGACGGCACGTTCCTGCCGGTGATCGGGCGCAAGCTCGGGGCCATGCTGAGCACGCTGCTGTCGCCCAACCTCATGCCGATCGTCATCGCGGCGTTCGCGTTCCTGGTCTTCGCGCTGCTGCGGCCGGGCACCGCGAGCGCCGGGGTGCTGCCGGTGGCCTTCGAGCGGGCGCCGATGCTGCGCGCCGGGCTGATCGGCGCGCTGGTGAGCGGCGTGGTGGGCATGCTGGTCAACGACTCGGGCGCGGCCGTGCTGTCGATGGCCCTGGCGCTGGCCGTGCCGCTGGTGCTGTCGGCCGGCATCCGCGCCCTGGCCCCGCAGGCGCCGGCCCGCCCGGCCCCCGCGCTCAGCCCGCTGCCCACCTGAGCCGGGACCGGCGAGCGCGTCCGTCCGAACCGTCCGTCCAAGCCATCCGTCCGGGCCGCCCGTCCAAGGTGGCGGCCGGTCGGCGGGTCAGGCGGGCCAGGCGCCGGCGAGCAGGTCGCGGGTGTCCTGCAGGAGCTGGGGCAGCACCTTGGTGTGGCCGACCACCGGCATGAAGTTGGTGTCGCCGCCCCAGCGGGGCACGACGTGCTGGTGCAGGTGGGCGGCGATGCCGGCGCCGGCGACGTGGCCGAGGTTCATGCCGACGTTGAACCCCTGCGCGCCGCTGGCCTTCCTCAGCGACAGCACCGCGCGCTTGGTGAAGTCGGCCAGCTCGGCGGTCTCCGCCTCGTCCAGGTCGACGTAGTCGGCGACGTGGCGGTAGGGCACCACCATCAGGTGCCCGGAGTTGTAGGGGTAGAGGTTGAGCACCGCGAAGACCGAGGAGCCGCGGGCCACGATGAGCCCGTCCTGGTCGCTCATCTTGGGGATCTCGCAGAACGGGCAGCCGTCGCCGGGGCCCGAGCCGCTCGGCTTGTTCTCTCCCTTGATGTAGGCCATGCGGTGCGGGGTCCACAGACGCTGGAAGTTGTCGGGATCTCCCGCACCGGGCTGCTCAATCGGCTCCTGCATGCCTTGCAGCATAGGACGCGGGGCGCCGGCCGCGCCCGCCGGGCACCGCCGCCGCCCCGCCTCCTTCGAGCCTCAGACCTGGACGCGGCGTTCGACGGCGTCGACGATCTCGGCGATCGCGTCGTCCACGGGGACGCCGTTGTTCTGCTCGCCGCTGCGGTAGCGGAAGGAGACCGCGCCGGCCGCGACGTCGTCGTCGCCGGCCAGCAGCATGAACGGCGCCTTGGCCTTCTGCGCGTTGCGGATCTTCTTCTGCATGCGGTCGGCCGAGGCGTCGACCTCGACCCTGATGCCCCGCTCGCGCAGCCGGCCGGCTATCTGCGAGAGGTAGTCGACGTGGGCGTCGGAGATCGGGATGCCGATCACCTGCACCGGCGCGAGCCAGGGAGGGAACGCCCCGGCGTAGTGCTCGACCAGCACGCCGAAGAACCGTTCGATCGACCCGAACAGCGCCCTGTGGATCATGACCGGGCGCTGGCGCGCCCCGTCCGCCCCCTGGTACTCCAGCTCGAACCGCTCGGGCAGGTTGAAGTCGAGCTGGATGGTGGACATCTGCCAGGAGCGGCCGATGGCGTCCCGCACCTGCACCGAGATCTTGGGGCCGTAGAAGGCGGCGCCCCCGGGGTCGAGCACCAGCTCGAGCTTCTCGGACTCGGCGACCTCGCGCAGCGTCTGGGTGGCCTCCTCCCAGTCTTCGTCGGTGCCGACGAACTTGACCGGGTCCTTGGTGGACAGCTCGAGGTAGAAGTCCTCCAGGCCGTAGTCGCGCAGCAGCTCGAGCACAAAACGCAGCAGCGAGGTCAGCTCGTCGCGCATCTGCTCGCGGGTGCAGTAGATGTGCGCGTCGTCCTGGGTCAGGCCGCGCACGCGGGTGAGGCCGTGCACCACGCCGGACTTCTCGTACCGGTAGACCGTGCCGAACTCGAACAGCCGCAGCGGCAGCTCGCGGTAGGACCGCCCGCGCGCCCTGAAGATCAGGTTGTGCATCGGGCAGTTCATCGGCTTGAGGTAGTAGCGCGCGCCCTCCAGCTCCATGGGAGGGAACATGCCGTCGGCGTACCAGTCGAGGTGGCCGGAGACCTGGTAGAGGTGCTCCTTGGTGATGTGCGGGGTGTTGACGAAGGAGTACCCGGCCTCCTCGTGCCGCTTGCGGGAGTAGTCCTCCATGAGCTTGCGGATCACCCCGCCCTTGGGGTGGAACACCGGCAGGCCCGAGCCGAGCTCGGGCGGGAAGGAGAACAGGTCGAGCTCGGCGCCGAGCTTGCGGTGGTCGCGCTTCTCGGCCTCCTCCAGCAGGCGGAGGTATTCATCCTGCCGGTCACGCGACTCCCAGGCGGTGCCGTAGATGCGCTGGAGCTGCGGGTTCTTCTCGCTGCCCCGCCAGTAGGCGCCGCCGGAGCGCATCAGCTTGAACGCCGGGATGGACCGGGTGGAGGGCACGTGCGGCCCGCGGCACAGGTCCTTCCAGCAGAGCTCGCCGGACTTGGGGTCGAGGTTGTCGTAGATGGTGAGCTGGCCGCCGCCCACCTCGACGCTCTCCTCCTCGCCGGCGCCGCCCTTGAGGCCGATGAGCTCGAGCTTGTAGGGCTCGGCGGCGAGCTCCTCGCGCGCGGCCTCGTCGCTGACGGCGCGCCTGGCGAAGGTCTGGCCCTGCTTGACGATCTCGCGCATGCGCTTCTCGACGCGCTTGAGGTCGTCGGGGGTGAAGGGCTGCTCGACGTCGAAGTCGTAGTAGAAGCCGTTCTCGACGGGCGGGCCGATGCCGAGCCGGGCGCCGGGGAAGATCTCCTGGACGGCCTGGGCCATGACGTGCGCGGTGGAGTGGCGCACGATCGCCCGGCCCTCCTCGCTGTCGATGGCGATGGGCTCGACGACGTCGCCGTCGGCGACCTCGGCGGCGAGGTCGCGCGGCTCGCCGTTGATCTTGGCGGCGACGACCGACCGGCCGTCGGCCGCGAGCGCCTCTCCGGCCGTCGTGCCGCCCGCCACCACACGCTCGGCTCCGGCGAGGGTGATGCGTATTTCGAGGGCGGCAGACACGGTTGCTCCAAGGAGATGGGTGGGCGCGGGCACTCCGCTTGTCGTGCCCGATGCTACCGGGAAACCGGTCGGCGTTATCGCGCTCCCTACGCCTTGCTGCGGCGGTCCTCGGCCGGTTGCAGGCCGAGCGCGGTGAGCTGCGCGCGGGTGCCGCGGAAGACGTTGCGGTCGATCGGGCCGTGCGCGTACTGGTGGATCGCCCAGCGGTCCCACGGCGGCGGCACGACGGGGTGGCCCTTGGGATGACTGGGCGCGGCGATCCACAGCGGGTAGTCCTCAAGACCCGCGCAGTAGCCCTTCTTGGCGAAGGACAGGAAGGTGTAGATGAGCGGCCGCACCCCGGTGACGATGTTCACCACGTGGCACCAGCGCCGGGCGAAGGCGGCCACCCGCTGGGGCGGCAGGTGCCCGGAGTGCTCCAGGTCCAGGGCGATCAGGTCGCCGCGCCGCAGGCCGCCCGCCGCGTCGACCACGTCCAGGAAGTGGCGCACCTGGTCCTCGGCGTCGCCCTTCGGGTGGGCGAAGTGGTAGGCGCCGCAGACCAGCCAGTTCTCCCGCATGGCCGCCCAGTTGCGGGCGAACCACTTGTCGGTGAAGCCGGTGCCCTCGGTCGCCTTGGCGAATCCGAAGTCGACGCCGTCGCCGGCGTGCCCCGCCCAGTTGACGGCGCCCTGCCAGTTGGACACATCGATGCCGTGCAGCATGAAGCCTTCCCACATCCCCCGAACTCGCCCCCGGGGGATTGTAGTGAGGACACCCCCGCGGAGGCGGCCGGACACGCCCGGGGCGGCGTCCCGGCGCGCGGGCGGGTGAGAGATGGTGGAGGTAGGACACTGGAAGGAGGCCCCCATGCAGGTCAAGCAGTGGACAGTGGAGATCTACATAACCGAGGACGACAACGACGACCGCACCGTCGCGCGGGCCGTCCTGATGAACCGCGCCGGTATGCGGCGCGAGGGAGTCGGGTACGCCCGGCGCAACCCGGTCGACCGGCCCGTCCCGGAGATCGGCGACGAGCTGGCCGTGGGGCGCGCTCTGGCGGACCTGTCGGCCAAGCTGACCGAGGACGCCGCCGAGGACGTCGCCCAGATGGCGGGGCAGTCCCGGCGCGTGTGAGCGCCACCACGGGTGGAGCGTGACGGTCCGCGACGCGGGGCGGAGGGGCGGCGCGTCGGCCGTCCGCCCCTCGCGAGGCGAACGTCACGCGCATTCGGGACCTACGACCGTGACCCCGGCGCGCTTCGGGGAGTCGGATGGAACTGATGGTCCCGCGAACTATCCAGGGAGGTTCTCATGTCCATACAGACGCGAAGCACGTCCAGGGGCCTGGTACCCGACCTGCTGGACTGGCTGGAGGCGCCCTTCACCGGAGGCGGCCGCCCCTACACCGCGGGCCAGATGGTCCGGTTCGAGGACACCGTGCGGGACGGCCACTACATCGTGCGCGCCGAGCTGCCCGGCATCGACCCCGAGCAGGACGTCGAGGTGGTGGTGTCCAACGGGATGCTGACCATCCACGGCGAGCGCAAGGAGGAGCGGTCCGAGCCGCACCGCACGGAGTTCCGGTACGGGGAGTTCAGCCGGTCGGTCCCGCTGCCGGCCAATGCCGGGGAGCAGGACGTCAAGGCCGTCTACCACGACGGCATCCTGGAGGTGGACATCCCGCTGGCGGAGGAGAGGCAGCAGAGCAAGCGCGTGCCGGTGGAGAAGGCCGACTAGCGCCGGACGCTCCGGACCCGGCCCGCGGGGACACGGGCCGGGCCCGGAGCGGTAGTCCGGGCCGCGCGCGGGAGAGGTCACTGGGGTCGCCTTATGATTCGCGTGTTCCTGCTGGACGACCATGAAGTGGTCCGCCGGGGGGTCGCCGCCCTGCTGTCGGCCGAGGGCGACATGGAGATCGTCGGAGAGGCCGGCACGGCGGAGCAGGCCGTGGCGCGCATCCCGGCGCTCAGGCCGGACGTGGCGGTGCTGGATGTGCGGCTGCCCGACGGCAACGGCGTGGAGGTCTGCCGCGAGGTGCGCGCGAGGACGCCCGGGCTGGCCTGCCTGATGCTGACCTCCTTCGCCGACGACGACGCCCTGTTCGACGCCGTCATGGCGGGCGCGGCCGGTTACGTGCTCAAGCAGATCCACGGGTCCGACCTGGTCGGCGCGGTGCGGACGGTGGCGGCCGGCCAGTCGCTGCTGGATCCGGAGAGCACCGCGTCGATGCTGCGCCGCCTGCGCGAGCAGGCCGCCAGGAAGAGCCCGCTGGCGGCGCTCACCGGCCAGGAGCGTCACATCCTGGAGCTCATCGGGGAGGGGCTGACCAACCGGCAGATCGGCGAGCGGCTGTTCCTGGCCGAGAAGACGGTCAAGAACTACGTCTCCAACCTGCTGGCCAAGCTGGACATGCAGCGGCGCACGCAGGCCGCGGCGCTCGCGGCGCAGCTCAAGGCCGGCCGCCGCGACTGACCCCGCCCCCGCCGTCCGGCAGGTCACGGGCGGCCGGGGCCGCCTGGGACGGAGTGGCGTGGCGCCAGGCCATGCGCGCGCCCGGCGGGGAGGCGCCGAGGACGGGAGGGCTCTGGAGGGCGAAGATGGCCGAGCGGATGCGCCGGATGGTGCCGTCCAGCTCGTCGATGGCGTGCCGCACCCTCGTGCGTGCCTCGGGCCGGTCGAGCAGGCGCATCGCGCCCATCAGCGTCATGGCCACCCCGAACAGCCGCTGGATGACGACGTCGTGCAGGTCCTTGGCGATCCGGTCGCGGTCCTCCAGCAGCAGCAGCCGCTCGGCGTCCGCGCGGGCCTCGGCCAGTTCCAGGGCGAGCGACGCCTGCCCGGCGAAGGAGTGCAGCATGCGCACGTGGGGCCCGCCGAAGGGCGGCCGGCCGGGGCGCCTGCCGAGCGACAGCACCCCGCGCACCGCGCCGGCGGCGCCCAGCGGCACGGCGACGGCCGGGCCCGCGCGCGAGCGCTCGCACACCAGGGCGGGGATCGCCGTCTCCGCCAGGTCGGCGACGACGACCGGCTCGCCGGAGGTGTAGGCGCGGCCCGGCAGCGAGTCGGCGACCGCGACCTCCGCGGGGCTGACCCGCCCGGCCGGCACGCCGTCGGCGACGGTGACGCGCAGCCGTTCCCCGCCGGCGCAGGGCAGCAGCACCACCGCGACGTCGGCGCCGGACATCTCCCGCGCCCGCCGGGCCACCAGCGCGAGCACCTCGGCCGAGCCGGCCCCCGACAGCAGGCGGGTGGTGACCTCCGAGGACGCCTGGAGCCAGATCTCGCGGCCGCGGGTCTCCTCGTACAGGCGGGCGTTCTCGATGGCGACGCCCGCCGCGGCGGCGAGGGCGACCACGACCGCCTCGTCGTCCTCCCCGAAGTCGCCTCCCCCGCGCTTCTCGGTCAGGTAGAGGTTGCCGAAGACCTTCTCGCGCACCCTGATCGGCACGCCGAGGAAACCGCCCATGGGCGGGTGGCCGGGCGGGAAGCCGGAGGACTCGGGGTGCTCGGCGATGCGGTGCAGCCGGAGCGTGCGCGGCTCCTTGATCAGCAGGCCGAGCAGGCCCAGCCCGTGCGGCCAGTGCTCGACGCGGGCGATCTCCTCCTCGCTCAGCCCGACCGGGATGAACTGCACCAAGGTGTTCTCCTCGCCGATCACGCCGAGGGCGCCGTAGGTGGCGTCCACCAGGGTCGTGGCCGTCTCGACGATGCGACGCAGGACGGTCTGCAGGTCCAGGTCGCCGCCCACGGAGACGACCGCGTCCAGCAGCGCGTGGACCCGGTCACGGGTGGCGAGCACGGTCTCCAGCCGGGCCCGCAGCTCCGACAGCACCTCGTCCAGCCGCGTGTGCGGCATGAGGGAGCGCGGTGGGACGTCCGCCATACCAGGAGTGTCCCCATCGCGACCGCTCCGCGAATCCGGATAAAAGGGATATTCGACATATTTACCTATTAATGACGCCTCCGCCCGGCCGTGATCCGGCCGTCTCCCGGGGATGGACCACGGCGACCGGGCAGCGGGCGTGCCGCAGCACCTCGTAGCCGACCGAGTAGCCCGCCGAGCCGCCGAAGCCCGCGCCCGTCGCGTCGCCGTGCGCGCCGGAGCCCACGACCACCAGATCGGCCCGCCGGGAGGCGTCCGACAGCGCCGTGACCGGATGCCCCCGCATGGGGCGCAACCGGGCGGTGACCCCCGGGCACCGCTCCCGCCACATCGCCAGGCGCAGCCGCACCTCCCGCGTCACCTCGCCCATCGCCTCGGCCAGGCCGCCGGCGCAGGCGGTCGCGTACGGGGAGAACGGCGGCGCGCTCCAGGCGTAGAGCACGCACACGCGCGCGCACCGCCGGGCCGCCTCGCCGAGCGCGTACTCCATGGCGGCCTCCGACACCGGCGACCCGTCGTAGCCGACGACGATCTCGCCATGACGCCGCCCGGGCGAGCGGTTGACCACGACCACCGGCGCCATGGCGTGCCAGGCGACATCGCGGCCCACCGAGCCGAGCACCGCCCCCACGAAGCCGCCGGGCCCCCCGCCGCCCAGGATCAGCTCGTCGGCGTCCTCGGCCTCGGTGCACAGCCGCTCGGCGGCGGCGCCGGTGAGCAGGGTCGCGCTCACCTGCAGGCCGGGCGCGTAGCCGCGCACCCAGTCGACGGTGGCCGCCAGCACGGCCCGCCAGTACGCCGTCAGCGCGTCGGGCAGCCACGGCGCGGACCGGTAGGGGTAGTCCATCGACCAGGGCTCGCGCACGTGCACGACGCGCAGCCGGGCTCCTCTGCGCACCGCGTCGTCCGCCGCCCATTCCACCGCGGCCGCCGCGGAGTGGGAACCGTCGACGCCGACCACGATCTGTCCCGCCATGGCGCACCTCCCCCTCGCCTACCACCCTCACACGGCGGACCACCCCACCGGCGCGCGCCCTCCCCCGGGGCACGCGCAGGCTCGACCGGCCGTCGCGACGACGCGCCTTCCCGAGCACGGCACCCCTCACAAGCTCGGCGAGACCTCGCGGGGGGAGTCCGCTCACAGGTACAGCGGGGGCACGGTGATCAGGTCGTCGCCGGCGAAGGCGAGCCGGTCGTCGACCTCGATCACGCCGTCCACCGCGTGCACGGCCTGCACCACCAGCGGGATCTGCGAGCGCCTCGGGACCGTCCCCGTCAGCGCCACCAGCCCGTGCTCGACGAGGATCGACAGGGTTCGCGGCTCGACGCCGGCCTCGCGCACGGCCTCCTCGACGTCGTCGAGCACCTCCGCGGGCGGCCGGACGAAGATCTTGAGCAGGTCGGCCTGGTGCACGGTGCCGACGATCTTGCCGGTGACGCGGTCCACGACGGGAAGCTGCCTGATCCGGTGCTCGTGCATGAGGCGGGCCGCCTCCCGGACCGGCGTCACCTCGGTCACGGTGATCGCGGGCGTGCTCATCACCTGGGCCGCCGTGCCTCCGGCGGCCTTCGGGCGCTCGCGGCCCCGCCCGCGGCCCTCGAGGACCGCTTCGACGCGCTCGGCGCCGATCTCCCGCAGCAGCAGATCGTCCGCCGACACCACTCCGACCGGCCGGCGCCCGGAGTCGACGACGGCCACGGCGCCGACCTTGAAGCGGCGCATCGTCTCCACCAGGTCGGCGAAGCAGGTGTCCGGCCTCACCGCGATGGCGACCCTGCCCATGACGTCGCCGACATTCACGACCATGACCGCCTCCCCTGTCCAGCGCCCTGATATCGATCGTCCCGCCGGCCGTGAAGAGCTGTCAGCGGCGAAGGTCCCCAGGTCAGCGGGACCTTCGGCTCGCCCGCGCCCGCGAAGGCAAGGCCACGGTCCGGCACGGGCTCAGCGGGGTCGCAGGGGGAGGACGGCGTGGACGCGGAAGCCGCCGCCGGGGCGGGGACCGGCGGCAAGGGTGCCGCGGAACAGCCCCACCCGCTCGCGGACGCCGGCCAGCCCCCGGCCCTCGGACGCCTCCGCCGCGTCAGGCGGGCGTGGGCGTCCTTCGGGCGGGCCCTGGTCGGAGATCTCCACCGACAGCTCGCCCGGCCGGTAGGCGAGCACGACCACCGCGCGGGTGGGCCCGGCGTGCTTGATCGCGTTGGTCAGCGCCTCCTGGACGATGCGGTACGCGGAGACCTCCAGCCCGGCCGGCAGGGGCACCGGCTCGCCCTCGGTGGCGACGGTCACGGCCAGCCCCCCGGCCCGCGCGCGCTCGGCGAGCTCCTCCAGACCGGCGAGGCTCGGCTGCGGGACCAGGCCGGGCGCCTCGCCCGCTCCCAGCAGCCGCAGCATGCGCTGCAGTTCCTCGACGGCGCCGCGGCCGATCCGCTCGACGAGCGCGAGCGCCTCGGACGCCCGCGGGTGCGTCCCCCGGAGCGTCATCCGCACGCCGCCGGCCTGCATGACCATGACGCTGACGCTGTGGGCGACCGGGTCGTGCAGTTCCAGGGCCATGCGGGCCCGCTCCCGCGCGGCCGCCTCCCCGGGGACGGCGTCCTGCGGGAGGGGCTCCTGACAGATGCGGGGGCTCGGGACACCGGAGTCGCCGATGCGGGCGAGCGGGGCTTGGCGCCGGGACATGGCCGCAGCGTACGGGGCGCCTGTACGGGCGCCATCCTCCGATCACCCGACCCCGTCTCCCCCGCGAGGCGGACGCGCCGCACACCCAACGCACGACCACCGCACACCAACAGCTATCGCGGCATGTCGTCGGACCCAGGGCATCAAGGGAGCCACACTTGGCGATGACGCTTGCTTCCAACGGGGAATCGAGCTAACCTACAACTCAAGTCAGAGGTTTCACTCGACGCCGGTATTCAGAGGAGGTTCCGGAGATGCTGTTGACGTCGATCGATCCCTTCGTTCAGGAAGTAGAGCGCCAGTTCGACCACCTGACCCGCGGCAGCCTCGGCTGGGGGGAGGGAAGCGCCCGCGGAGTCATGCCCCTCGACGGCATCCGCCGCAAGGATGACGTGCTGCTCCGCTTCGACCTGCCCGGCATCGACCCCGACTCCATCGAGGTCACCGTCGACCGCGGCGTGCTGAGCGTCAGCGCCGGCCGCGCGGAGGAGCTCTCCGAGGACGACCGCCCGTTCGTCCGCGAACGCCCGATGGGCACCTTCACCCGCCGCGTGTACCTGTCCGAGCACCTCGACAGCGAGGCCGTGGATGCCGCCTACCACAACGGCGTGCTGCAGGTCCGCATCCCCGTCCTGGAGCGGGCCAGGCCGCGGAAGGTCGAGATCCAGCACGGGGACGCCAAGGCGATCCGCGCCTGATCCGTCACCCCCGAGAGACGATGGGCCGGTGCCGCGAGAGCGGCGCCGGCCCGACGCGCCTGGAGGCGCCCATGACCCGGCTTCCCATCGACGACCACCACGCGCCGCTGTACTCCTTGGGGCAGGTGGCCGACATGCTCGAGGTCCAGCAGTCCTTCCTGCGCCGCCTGGACGAGTTCGAGGTCGTCCGCCCCCAGCGCTCCTCCGGCGGCCAGCGCCGCTACTCGCGCGCCGACATCAACCGCGTGCAGTACGTGGCCGAGCTGTCCGGCGAGGGCATGACCCTGGTCGCGATCCGCCGGATCCTGGAGCTCGAACACCAGGTGAAGGCGCTCAAGGCCGAGCTCGCGGCCACCCGCCGCCTGCTGCCCCCGGCCACCGGCGATTAGGCCCATGGGCGGAAGACCGCGCGCACGCACCCGTCCTTCTTGTTCTTGAACAGGTCGTAGCCGTGCGGCCCGTGCTCCAGCGGCATGGTGTGGGTCGCCATGTGGGCCGTGCGCAACTCGCCGTTGCTCACCATGTCGAGCAGTCTCGGGATGTAGCGCTGTCCGTGCTGCTGGGCGCCCCTGACGGTCAGGCCCTTGTTCATCATCGCGCCGAGCGGGAACTTGTCGACCAGGCCCGCGAAGACGCCGAGCACGAACACCGAGCCGCCCTTGCGGCAGGCGTAGATGGCCTCGCGCACCGCGGCCGGACGGTCCAGCGTGAGGCCCGCGCGCTGCTTCACCCGGTCGTACAGGCGTTTCGGCCCGGCGCTGTCGGCCTCCAGCCCGACGGCCTCGATGCAGACGTCCGGGCCCCTGCCGCCGGAGCGCTCCTTGAGCTCGGCGATCACGTCGGTGCGGGTGTAGTCCAGGGTCTCGGCGCCCACGTGGCGCTCGGTCATGGTCATGCGCTCGGGGTGGCGGTCGATGGCGATCACCCGCTCGGCGCCCAGGAGCATCGCCGCGCGGGCCGCCATCTGGCCGACGGCGCCGCAGCCCCACACCGCGACCACGTCGCCGGGCTTGACCCCGCCGAGGTCGGCGCCCATCCAGCCCGTGGGCGCCGCGTCCGAGCAGAACAGGGCGTCCATGTCGCTCACGCCGTCGGGCACGGCGAAGGCGCCGTGGTCGGCGAAGGGGACGCGGACGTACTGGGCGTGGCTGCCCTTGAACCCGCCGGTGGCGTGGGAGTAGCCGTAGATGCCCGCGGACGGCTGCCCCCACAGCATGTCGGTCAGGCCGGGATCGGGGTTGGAGTTGTCGCAGGCCGACCACAGACCGTTCTCGCAGTTCCAGCAGCGGCCGCAGCCGATGATCGAACACACCACGACCCGGTCGCCGACCTTGTGCCGGCGCACCTCGGTGCCGACCTCGACGACCTCGCCGAGGAACTCGTGCCCGATCACGTCGCCCGCGCGCATCGCCGGGATGTAGCCGCCCAGCAGGTGCAGGTCGGAACCGCAGGTCGTGGTGAGGCCGACCTTGACGATGGCGTCCTGGGCGTTGAGGATCCTGGGGTCGGGGACGCGCTCCACCGACAGCTCGTTCACGCCCTGCCAGCACAGTGCCTTCACAGCCGCCCCTCCCCGCCCGCGCGCTGCACGGCGAGATCCAGAATCTTCCCTGCGGGAGTGGGCCGCGTGCTCGGCGGCGCGTCCGGCAGCAGCACCTCCCCCGTCTCCATCAGGCACTTGGACTCCCGCAGCGCCCTTCGCACCGCCTGGCGCGGATCCTCGCCGCCGAGCCGGGCGAGCACCTGCGTGGCGCCGGTGGGCACCCCCGCGAGCGGGCGGGCGCCGAGTTCGGTGCCGCGGCCTCCGGGCGCCTCGCGCACCCGCACCTCCACGGTGTCGCCCAACCTCGCCAGCGGCTCGGGGAGCCGGCCCTCCGCCAGCACCTCCTCCGGCCGGCGGTTGATGGTGACCATCAGCCAGCGGGCGGCCTCCCGCCGCGTCCTGGCCCTGCTCCGGCGCGAGGAGCGCCACCGCATCACGCCCAGACCGATGCCGCCGAGCGACACCGCCCCCAGAACCGCACGTTTCATTGCCCTCTCCCCCTTGATGGACAACTGCTCCCATGGCTACCCGCTCGCACCGGGCGCTATCTCGGCGCCGGCGGCACTTGGGGAGGAGTTGACGACCCGCTGATCGCGTCGTGGCCCCGCGTGCATCGCGTCGTGGCCCCGCGTGCGGGCGGCCCTCGGCCACCATGCCCTCGGCCACCATGCCCCCGTTCAGCGCGTCCGGCGGGCGGTCCAGGGGCGCGGAGGCCATGCTCCTATGACTTATAGGAGCGGAAAGGTACGACAAACCGCCATACGCGGGTACGTGGAGCCGCTAAGCATCCACGGGCATTCACCGGCACGACGACCGGTCAATAGGCTCGCCGGAGGGCATTGCATATCGCGATCGCATGTAACGCGGCGGATTGGGCGCGGGACGGCGGCGAATGTCCGGAAGCGGACAGCGGACGCCGCCGGGCCGCCGCGATAGGCTCCGCGCCGGAAAATGCCCGGGCAATCGCCCCGGCCGCGGCGGGCATTCCCATTACGGCCGGTGAGACGGCATGCGGTCGGACAGGACCCTCCCGGCGGGTTCGGGCCGGCCGCGGAGTAGGCGGGTGAGAGCGTCGTGACGGCAGACGCTATCGCAAGATGGTGACGTCGGTAAGGCGGATGCGTCAAGTCGTCATGTCCCGGCCGGATCGGTTCGGATTGACATGGCCGAGGGCCGGCATACCCGGCGCCCGGGCGCGGCAAGGCGCACACGGCGGTTGTCGCGCGGCGATCCCGCGACCTCTCGCACCTGTTAAGCGTCGGTTACGGGTGGAAAGCCGCCTTGCCGGCGGCGTGCTGCCTGCCCATGATTTCCGGGGACTCCTCCAGAGCCGGGCGGCGGCACGGGTAACACGTAACGACGGTAAGGAATAGTGCTCATTGTGACAAAGTGACTGAAGTCAGCACTACCCTTCCGCGAATGGCGACCCGAGCACGCTCGGCGGGGCCGCCCCTGGACGCGCACCGACCAGCGCCGCGGATCCGCAGGTCAACCCCGTCGTCCACGAGGACGGCGGAGGCCGGGCGGGGCCGTCCTCCCCACTGGGACGGCCTCTGCCCGCTGCGAGCACGGCGGCCGCAAACGCGGTCCGCGTGCGGCGACCCGCGCGGCGGATCACATGCTCGCCGGGCGACTAAACCGGGCGGGACGGCTTAATCAATCACTGAGCCTGTTCGTACTGTGCCACGATGTGCGAGGCGATGCGGCCACGCTCGCTGACGTTCAGGCCATGCGCCTTGGCCCAAGCGCGGATCTCGGAGCTTTTGTCGCGAGAGGGACGCTGAGAGCCGCCACGCTTGCGCCCCCGGGCGGGAGCGCTCTCAGCCCGGCGCGCGCTGGACACGAAAGGCGAAAGAGCCTCGCGGAGATTCCTGGCGTTTTTGTCGTTCAGATCGATCTCGTAGCTGGTGCCGTCAATCGCGAAGGACACCGTCTCTTTTGCTTCGCCACCTTCCAGGTCGTCGATGAGAAGCGTCTGGATCTGTGTCGCCATCTTCCACTCCTTTCACAGGGCATAGTTTGACCCCTCAAGAATATACCCGATTTCCGCCGCCTCCCACGTGTGGAACAGGGCGGCGCATTGGCCGGCTCTTGGGGCTAAGTTAGCGCGGTTTCCGGCCCGCCCTCGGTTTACCACGTCGATCAGCGCGTCATCGGCCCGGAACGACGCCACATCGGCCACCAAACTGGTGTCAGCACCACTTAATTAGGCGATGGTAGATAGTGTCGACTACACAATCACCCGGGCCGCCTCCCGCGTCCGGCGCGGTGGCCTCCCGCGTCGTCCCGGCGTCGTCCCGCGTCGTCGTGCGTCGTAGTGCGTCGTCCCGGTCGCCACGCGGCCCGCGAAGGCCGCGGCCGGCGGGCCACCGTGCGGGCCACCATGGCGGGGACACCGGCGTCCGCAGGAGGCGAGCGGCCGTACAGTTGCCTGCATGGGCATGGTCAAGACCGTAGGATTGGTGCTGCACCCGCAGCGGGACTCCAAAGAGGCCATCGACACCATCATCGAGTGGGCCCGCACCAGGAGCGTCACCGTGCTCGGCCTGCCCGACGAGGTGGGCCGCATCGACTGCAGTGCCGTGCGGGTCGACGCCGCCACGCTCGTCGAGCGCGCCGACCTGCTGGTGAGCCTGGGCGGCGACGGCACGATGCTGCGCACCATGCGGCTGGCCTCTGAGCGCATCACCCCGGTCCTCGGCGTCAACCTGGGCAAGCTGGGCTTCCTCGCCGAGATCGACGTCGAGGAGCTGCCGCCGGCGCTGTCGGCCATCGACAACCACCGCTTCACCGTCGAGCCGCGCATGGCCGTCCGGGCGTCCATGCCCGACGGCGAGACGGTCACCGCGTTCAACGACATCGCCCTGGTGCGCATCCCCGGCGAGGGGCTGTCGGCGGTGTCGATCTCGGTTGGGGGCCAGCCCTTCGTCCGGTACGCCTCCGACGCCGTCATCGTGGCCACCTCGACCGGTTCGACGGCCTACAACTTCTCCGCCGGCGGCCCGCTGGTCTCGCCTCTGGTCGAGGGGTTCCTCGTGGTCCCGGCCGCGGCCCACTCCTCATTCAACCGGGCCCTGGTGCTGTCGGCCGACGAGGAGGTCACCCTGGAGCTGCTGCCCTCCAGCGGGCAGCTCGCCGTCGAGGTGGACGGCTCGGTCGGCGCGCGGCTGTCTCCCGGCGACCGCCTCACCGTGACGGCGGTGCGCTGCGCGGGCCGCGTGGTCCGCCTCGGCACCACCACCTTCTACGAGCGGGCCCGCCGCAAGCTGCGGGTCAGCGGCAGCGCCGAGGTCGACTGACGCACCGGCGGGCCGTCAGTAGGCGGCGTGGTCGGCGATGTCGACCTTCGAGCGGTCGGGAAGCAGCAGAGTCGCGGTGAATCCGACGACCGCCCCCGCGATCATGAACAGCGCGATCGCCTGCCAGCCGAAGTCGTGCAGCAGCCAGGTCGCCACCAGCGGCGCCGGGCCTCCCGCGATGAGCGAGGAGAGCTGGTACCCCAGACCGGCGCCGCCGTACCGCAGGCCGGTCGGGAAGCTCTCGGCGATCATCGCGGCCTGCGGGCCGTACTCCATGGAGTGCTGGATCTGCACGATCATGATGGTCAGGAACACCACGACCGGGATGGCCGTGTTGAGCGCCATGAAGTACGGGAACGCCACGACCGCGAGCACCACCGCCCCCGTCGCGTACACCTTGCGCCGGCCGACCCGGTCGCTCAGGTGGCCGAAGGCGGGGATGGCCGCCAGCTCCAGCGCCGCCGCGCAGGTCACCGCCGCCAGCGCGAACCCGCTGGACAGGCCGACCTCCTTGACGACATAGGTGAGCGCGAAGGTGGTGAAGATGTAGAACGGCAACTGCTCGGAGGCCCGGGCGAGCGCGCTCAGCACGACCTCCTTGGGGTGCCGGGTCAGCACCTCGGCGATCGGCAGCCGCGCCACCTGGCGCCGCTCGATCACCTGGGCGAACAGCGGCGTCTCCATGACGCGCAGGCGCACCCACAGGCCGACGGCGACCAGCAGGATGCTCGCCAGGAAGGGCACCCGCCAGCCCCACTCGACGAAGGCGTCGCCGGCGGTGGTCGCCAGCAGGGACATCATGCCCGTTCCGAGGATGAGGCCGATCGGGACGCCGGTCTGCGGCCAGCTCGCCATCAGCCCGCGGCGCCTCTGATCGCCCCATTCCATGGACAGCAGCACCGAGCCGCTCCACTCGCCGCCGACCGCGATGCCCTGCAGGACGCGCAGCACCACCAGCAGCACCGGCGCCGCGACGCCGATGGACGCGGTGCCGGGGAGCACGCCGATCAGGGCGCTGGACACCCCCATCAGGGCGAGGGTGACGATGAGCGTCGCCTTGCGGCCGATGCGGTCGCCCCAGTGCCCGAAGATCGCCGCTCCGACGGGCCGGGCGGCGAAGCCCACCGCGTAGGTGGCGAAGGAGGAGAGTGTCCCGGCGTACTCGCTGGACTGGGGGAAGAAGACCTGCGGGAAGACCACCGCGGCGGCCGTCCCGTACAGGAAGAAGTCGTACCACTCGATGGCGGTGCCGACGACGCCGGCGAAGGCGGCCTTGCGCCGCTGTGACCGCATGTCCTCGGCGTGGAGATCGCTGTCCAGGGGCACCTGATCCTCCTCAGGAGCGGAGATGGTGACTGCGATCTTCACTCCGCGCCGCCGCCGTCCGCAAGGGCCCCTGTGATGTGGTTCACATCCGGTCCGCTCACCTGGCCCGGCGATCCGGCCGTCCGGCTCCCGCCGATAGGGTCGGTGCCATGGACGGCTCGCCGGTCCCCTGGGACACCCTCGGCGTGATCTCCGCGGGCGGGGTGATCGGCGCGCTCGCCCGGTTCGGGCTCGGCGCCGCCTTCCCGCGACCGCCCGGCGGGTTCCCGTGGACGACCTTCGCCATCAATGTGGCCGGATGCCTGCTGATCGGCGTGCTGATGACCACGATCGCCGAGGCGGGCCAGGTGCACCGCCTGCTGCGCCCCTTCCTCGGGGTCGGCGTCCTCGGCGGGTTCACCACCTTCTCGGGGTACATCGTGGACATCGGCCGCGCGACCGCCGCCGGAGCGCCCGGCGTCGCGCTCGCCTACCTGGCGGGGACGGTGCTGTGCGCCGTGCCCGCCGTGTACGCGGGCGCCGTGCTCACCCGCGCGGCGCTGCGGCTGCTCCGCACGGGGCGGTCATGACCAGAGACGGGGCCGGCATGGCGGACATGGTGAAGACGGCGAAGCTCCAGGGCCCCGCCCTCCGGCTGTCGGTCTTCGTCGGCGAGTCCGACCAGTGGCACCACCGGCCGCTGTACCACGAGATCGTCCGCCGCGCCCACGAGGCGGGGCTCGCCGGGGCGAGCGTCGTGCGCGGCATCGAGGGCTTCGGCGCGACCTCGCGCATCCACACCTCCCGCATCCTGTCGCTGTCGGAGGACCTGCCCGTCGTGGTCATCATCGTGGACGCCGAGGAGCGCGTCCGCGCCTTCTTGCCCCGCCTGGACGAGCTGGTGACCGAGGGGCTGGTCGTCCTGGACCAGGTCGAGGTGATCCGCTCCACCGCCCGGCCCGGCGGGACCGCGCCGTGAGTGTGCTGCTGGTGATCCTCGGCGCGGCGCTGGGCGCCCCGCTGCGCTACCTGACCGACCGCTTCGTGCAGGCACGGCACGACGCGGCCTTCCCCTGGGGCACCTTCACCGTGAACGTCTGCGGCTCGGCGCTGCTCGGCTTCCTCGTGGCGCTGCCCGCGGGCGACGGGGTGATGGCGTTGCTGGGCACCGGGTTCTGCGGCGCGCTGACCACGTACTCGACCTTCGGCTACGAGACGCTCCGCCTGGTCCAGAACGGCGCACGGCTGCTGTCGGCGCTGAACGTCGCCCTGAGCGTGGCGGCCGGGCTGGCCTCCGCCGGCTGCGGCGCGCTGCTGGCCCGCCTCATCGCCGGCTGACCGCCGCGCCGCCCGCCCGCCGCGAGCGCCCCGAGCGCGGCGGGCACGGTGGGCACGGTGGGCACGCGTTTCAACGGGCGAGGGCGCGGCGCAGGGCGGCGGAGCGTCCGGCGACGGCTCTGCGGCTCAGCTCGGCGCCCGGCACCAGCGCGTCGAACCCGTGGAAGGCGCCCGGGTACATGTGGAACTCGGTGGACACCTCCGCCTGGACGAGCCGGCGGGCGTAGTCGGCGCACTCGTCGCGGAAGACCTCCAGCTCGCCGACGTCGATGTAGGCGGGCGGCAGCCCGGACAGGTCCTCGGCCCTGGCCGGCGCCGCGTACGGCGGCACGCCGGCGGACCCGGCCGCCTCGCCCAGCAGCGCCCGCCAGCCGAAGGCGTTGGCGGCGCTGTTCCACGCCACCGCATCCTCCGACCGCAGGGACGAGGGGGTGGTTCCCCGATCGTCGAGCATGGGCTCCAGCAGCAACTGGAAGGCGACGGCTGGGGTGCCGCGGTCGCGGGCCAGCAGGACGGTGCCCGCGGCGAGCCCTCCGCCGGCGCTCGATCCGCCGACGGCGATGCGCGCGGGGTCGACGCCGAGGTCGCCGGCGTTCTTCGCGGTCCACACCAGGCCGGCGTAGCAGTCCTCGACCGGGGCGGGGTACGGGTGCTCGGGGGCCAGGCGGTACTCCACCGAGACCGCCACGCAACCCACGTCGCGCACGAAGGTCGCCACCCGGGCGTCGTCCATCTCCACCAGGCCGAGGATCATCCCGCCGCCGTGGATCCAGTACAGGCACGGCAGCGGCGTCGGGCCGCGGCGCTCGGCGGGCCGGTAGACGCGAAGCCTCAGGTCGGGCGCGCCGTCCGGGCCGGGCACACGCTGGTCCTCGACCGTGACGCCCGGGCCGGTCAGCGGCGGCATGGCCGCGAACGCGCCGGCCATCCGCCGTCGCAGGGCCGGCAGGTCCTCGGGGGACATCCGGGCGAAGTCGATCGGCGGGATGAAGGCGTGCTCCAGCCCCGCGGCCAGCTCGGGGTCCATGTTGGGATGCGGCGGCATGCGGTTCCCCTCGTGCGAAGTGCGCCGCGCCCTGCGCGGCGGAGCGGACGGGGGGATGGCGGACGGGCCGTCGAACGGGCGGTCGGCGGCGAAGCGGACGACGGTGCTACGCGGACGGCGCCTGACGGCGCCTGACGAGCATCCGCCGCCGCTTCGGCGCCGACAACCGCGACATGCCCCCCATGACCCACCGTTTCCCAACCGATCGACATGACGAGAAGACCACCCGCGCGCACCGCGCCTCCGCCGCCTGCCGCGCCCATTCCACGCGGGCCGTACGCCACGCCTCCGCCCTGCCGTACCCCACGCCTCCGGCGCGCCCGTTCCCCGCGGGCCGTACACGGCGCCGGGCGCCGCGTACGGGCCGCACGCCGTGCCGGCGCCGGGCGCCGCTTCGCCGTGGCGCCCCCATGGTGCCGGCGGGGCGGGGTCGAGCGCGGCGGGATGGTCAGGTGCGGCGGGACAGCATGCGGTCGCGGGCTTGACGGGCCGCGTGCCACGCCTCGTGGGCGGTGCTGGGACGGGCGCGCCGCTGCGCCCAGGCGAGCAGCCCCGCCCCGGCCACGGTGGCGGCGCCAGCCGCGATGATCACACCAGGACGTCGGCGCGCTTGGGTGGAAACCTGCTCCGCCACACTTCTGAGCCGCTCGGGAACAGGCTCACGGGCCGTCTCTCCCGTGCCCGGGCCGAGGCCCAGGCCGGTGTCCATCTCGGTGTCCATGCCGGTGGCCCCCTCGCCGGTCCGGGTGTGGGTGACGCCGCGCAGGCGGTCGGCCATCTCGGCGGCCTTCTCCTTCGCGGCGGCGGTGGTGCCGGTCACCTTGTCCCTGGCCGCGGCCGTGGTCTCGGTCACCTTCTCCTTGGCGGCGGCCTTGGTCTCGGCCACCTTGCGCTGGGCGCGGGACTTCACGTCGACCTTGTGCGCGAGCGCCTCGACCGTGCGGCCGAGCTCCTCGCGGGTGCGCACGATGTCGTCGCGCAGCCGGTCGGCCTCCGAGACGCGCGTGCCGCCGTGCCCGCCGTCGGGCGAACCGTGGCCGTCGGGCGAACCGTGGCCGGGCTCGGCGGCCGGCGTCGATTCGGCGGCGCGGACGGGCGTCTCGGACAGCCCGGCGAGCGGGTCGCCCCTGCCGTGGCTGACCACGGGCTTCACGTACGGCTTGGGCGGCGCGTGGACCTCGGGCACGTTGAGCGAGGGGCCGGCGGACTCAGGCGTCGCGGTGCCCGGCTCCTGTCTGCGCAGGCCCACTTCGCCCGCGGTGGGGCGGTGGTCCGCGCCGATCGGGTCGTTCTCGGTCATCGGTGTGCACTCTCCTTCACGGCGTCGACATCGGCCTTGATGCTGCGGATGGCCTCCTGCGGCAAGGGCGGCGTGGCCCTGGCGACCTGCCGCTTGCCCACGAGCGCGAGCACGGCGGCGACGATCAGCAGCACCACGCCCACGATCAGAGCGGAGATCCAGGGCGCGAGCGCCTGGGCCACCAGCAGGATCAGCGCGGCGACCAGCGCCCCGCCGCCGTACAGGGCGACCACTCCGGCGCCGCCGAACAGGCCGGCGCCGAGGCCGGCCTTGCGGCCCTTGCCGGTGAGCTCGATGGCGGCCAGCCGGATCTCGTCCTTGACCAGCCGGGATACGTCCTCCGACAGGTGCCGGACCAGCTCGGCGGTCGACAGGGAGGCGTACGGGTTAGCGGCGGGCCGGCCGTCTCCCAGGTCCGTGGCGGCCGCGCGGCCGTCCTTCAGGTCGGTCATGGCTGTTCCCCTTCCTTTCCCCGGCGCCGGCAGCGCGGCGCCGGCCGGGAGCGGCTATGAACGGCGGAGCAGGCTGATCACCGCCCGTTCGACGCCGCCGTGCGTCGCGAGCTGGCCGAACCCGGCGTCGGCGCCGAGCTCGACCAGCGCCCGCTCGATCGTGCGGCCCTTGTCGAAGGCGTCGATCACCCGGGGGTCGACGTAGGAGGCCCGCGCCACGGCCGGGGTGTTGCCGAGGTAGTCGGCCACCTCGTTCATCACACGGCTGACGGCGCGCTTCCTGCCGGTCCTGTTGCGCGCCCGGGCGGAGACGGCCAGGCCGACCGCCGCCAGCACGGTGGCGTGCCAGGTACGGAAGTCCTTGGCCGTCACCTCGAAGTCCATGGTCTCGCGCAGGTAGGCGTTGATGTCCTCGCTGCGCACGTCCACCCAGACCGAGCCCTCCTGGTAGCGCAGCAGCTCTCCGTCGCCGCCGTCGCGGTGCAGCGCGGCGACGACCTTGCAGACCTCGGCGTCGATGAGCCGAACCTCCCTGGGCTTGCCGCCCTTGGCCGGGTAGGAACAGGTGACCATGCCGTTTCCGCAGGTCACATGCTCGGTTCGCAGGGTGGCGAGCCCGTAGGAATCGTAGGACTCGCCGCCGACGCGGAAGAAGCCGATGTCGAGCATGCGGGCCGCGGCGGCGAGCACGCGCTCGCGGCTGAGGCCGCGCCGCTCCAGGTCCTTGCCGACGCGTTCACGGAAGGCGGGGAGCCTGCGCGCCATCTCGCACACGCGGTCGAACTTGACGCGATCTTGCTCCTCCCGCCACACGTCGTGGTAGCGGTACTGCCGCCGGCCGGCGGTGTCGGTTCCCACGGCCTGGATGTGGCCGTCGGCGTCCCGGCAGATCCATACTTCGCGCCACGCCGGCGGGACGGCGAGGGCTTTGAGCCTCTCCAGCGTCCGCCGGTTCTTCACCGGCCGGCCGTCCGGCCAGTGATAGCTGAACCCGCGTCCCCGGCGCCTGCGGCGGATGCCCGGTTCGGCGGGATTGCTCTGTCGCAGCTCCACGAGGACCCCATACCCGTGCTGAGCGCGGCAAACGGCCGGGCCGTCCAGGATGCCGCCCGGCCGCCGGCGGGAGCGCGCAGCGGGTGTGGCGAGGCGTGCCCGCCACACCCGGCCGGGCACTCCGTTACTGCCGCATCGGCATCTTGCGGTTTCCCACCGCCATGGCGCCGAGGCCGAGCAGCAGGATGACGATGCCGGTGATGACGTTGTTCCAGATCGACCCGGTCGTGTGGGACCGGATGATCCACGGGGACAGGATCGTCCATACCCCGAGGATCGGCGCGATCCACGTCAGCCCGTACGTCCGGCCGAACGCCGACGCGAATCCCAGGGCGAGGGCGGCCAGGGCCAGCCCGGTGACCATGTTGCTCACCGACAGCCGCGACAGGCCGTTGAACCCCACCACCCACGGGGATATCGCGAGATAGAGCCCCGCCAGGAGCGTCAGCCCGTCTATCACCTGCGCCGCCATGCTGGAGCTCGCCCGCTCGTACTTGGCTCTCATGGCCACGATGTCGGGGTGCGCCTCCAGGCCGGTCGGTCTAGTCATGACCTCACCGCCTCCCGTTTTGCTTCTCGGAACGGATCAATTTCGGCATACCCGAGATGGAGGCCGGGATCACGGCGACCTGGGCAAATAATTCCAATCGTCATGACTGATCATGAGATTGAACGCCATGGAACGCCATTTCGGCCGCGGACCGCGCGCGTCCGAGACACCACGGCGTACGCGCGGTCCGTCCGGCGGCGGGGCCGCCCAATCCCGGCCGAAACCCCTAGCGGCCCCGTCCGACCCCACCTGGCCTCTATCGCCCCCGCTCGACTCCGCCCCGAGCTTGACAGCCATGCGCACGGGATGGTTACTTAGGGCTGCCTTACCTTATTTAGGTTAGGCATACCTAATAATTATCTCGTCCAGCCCTTCCCGGCATCGCCCCCATCGCATGAAGGACCAGACCGTATGAAGGAGCGGACGCCGTGACCCGCGTCTATGATCTCGTCGGCATCGGCTTCGGCCCGTCCAACCTCGCCCTCGCCGTCGCCCTCGCCGAGCGCGGGGACAGCCCTCTGGACGCCGTGTTCCTGGAGAAGCAGAAGGCGTTCGGCTGGCACCGCGACATGCTCCTCGACGGCGCGACGATGCAGGTGTCCTTCCTGAAGGACCTGGTCACCATGCGCAACCCGGTCAGCCGCCACAGCTTCGTCAATTACCTGCACGCGAAGGGCAGGCTGGCCGACTTCATCAACCTCAAGACGATGTACCCGACCCGGCTGGAGTTCCACGACTACCTGTCCTGGGTGGCCGCCGACTTCGACGACCGGGTGCGGTACGGCGCCGAGGTCGTCACCGTGCGGCCGGTCGAGGACGCGGACGGGCGGGTGGAGCTGCTCGACGTCGTCGTCCAGCGCGGCGGGCCGGACGGCGAGCTCGCGACCTACCGCGCCCGCAATCTGGTGGTCGCGGCCGGCCTGCGGCCCACGCTGCCGGACGGGATGGTGACCGACGGCCGGGTGTGGCACAGCCAGGAGCTGCTCACCCGACTGGACGGCCTGACCTCCCCGCCGCGCCGGTTCGTCGTCGTGGGCGCCGGGCAGAGCGGCGCCGAGGTCACCGAACACCTGCACCGCAGGTTTCCCGGCGCCGAGATCTGCGCCGTGTTCGCCCGCTACGGGTACAGCCCCGCCGACGACAGCCCCTTCGCCAACCGGATCTTCGACCCGGCCGCCGTGGACGACTTCTACGCCTCCCCCGAACCGGTGAAGCGCATGCTGCTGGACTACCACGCCAACACCAACTACGCCGTCGTCGACCTCGACCTGCTGCGGGAGCTCTACCGGCGGGTGTACGAGGAACGGGCGGCCGGGACCGAGCGCCTTCGCGTCATGAACATGTCCCGGGTCACCGGGCTGAGCGACGAGGGCACGCATGTGGAGGTGACCGTGCGGTCGCTGGCCGACGGCGAGGTGGAGAGGCTGCGGGCGGACGCCGTGGTCTACGCCACCGGGTACCGGCCGGTCGACCCGCTGGACCTGCTCGGCGCGGCCGGCGCGTACTGCCTGCGCGACGAGCACGGCGGCCTGCGGGTGGGCCGCGACCACCGCCTGGAGACCACCGGGGGCATGGACTGCGGCATCTACCTGCAAGGCGCGACCGAGCACACCCACGGCCTCACCTCCACGCTGCTGTCGACCACCGCCGTGCGGGCCGGAGAGATCCTCGGCTCCATCCTGGGCCCGGCCGGACGCCCGCACGTGCCCTCCGCCTCCTCCCCCAGGGCCACAGGGTGACCGGCGACCCCGCGACCGACGCCCCCGCAACCGGTGACCCTGGTGCCGGCGGCGCCGCGAACAGCGGCCCCGCTACCGGCGGCGCCGCGCCCGGCGTTGATGCCGGCGGTCTCGGGACCGGCGCTGATGCCGACGGTCTCGGGACCGGCGGCTCCTCGCGGGTGCGGACGGGTGCGCCGGGGCGGGCGGTGCTGCTGCGCGCCATCCGGGGGCAGCGGCGCGACCTGGCGCTCGGGTCGGTGCTCGGAGCCGGCCACCAGGCCGGCGAGGCCCTGGTCCCCGTCCTGATCGGCGTGGTGATCGACCAGGCCGTCGCCGACGGCGACGCCGGGGCGCTGCTGGGGTGGCTCGCGGTGCTCGCCGTCGTGTACGTGGGGCTGTCGTTCGGTTTCCGCTTCGGCGCCCGCGCCGGGGAGCGAGCCGCCGAACGGAGCGCCCACGCGCTCCGCGTCGAACTCGTACGCCGCGTGCTGGATCCCGGCGGCGGGGCGGAGAACGGCAGGCTGCCGGGCACCCTGGCCACCATCGCGACCGAGGACGCCAAGCGCGTCGGCGCCGTCGCCATGGCCGTGATGATCGGCATCTCGGCGCTGACGGGGCTCCTGGTCGGCGCCGTGGTGCTGCTGCGGATCTCCGTGCCGCTCGGCCTGACGGTGCTGGCCGGGACGCCCGTGCTGCTCTGGCTCGGGCATCTGCTCGGCAGGCCCCTGGAACGCCGCAGTGAAGCCGAGCAGGAGCGCGCCGCGCACGCCTCCGGTGTCGCCACCGACCTGGTGACCGGGCTCCGCGTGCTCAAGGGCATCGGCGCCGAGTCGGCGGCCGTCGCCCGCTACCGGCGCACCAGCCACGACTCGCTGGCGGCCACGCTGCGGGCGGCCCGGGCGGAGGCACTGCAGAACGGCATGGTGCTGACCCTCACGGGATGCCTCATCGCCGTCGTCGCACTCACCGGCGGCCGACTCGCCCTCCAGGGCGACATCAGCCTGGGCCAGCTCGTCTCCGCGGTCGGTCTCGCCCTGTTCCTGCTGGGACCGCTGGAGGTGTTCTCCTACGTCAACGCCGACCTCGCCCAGGGCCGGGCCTCGGCGGCGCGCATCGCCGAGGTGCTGTCCGCGCCGCCGCGGGTGACCTCCGGCGACGCGCGGCCGGCGCGGCCCGTGCGGGGCGCGGTACGGCTGCGCGGCGTCAGCCACGGCGGGCTCCGCCAGGTGGACCTCGACGTCGCCCCCGGCGAGGTGCTCGGCGTGGCCGCCACCGATCCGGCGGACGCCGCGGCGCTGCTGCGCTGCCTCGGCCGCCGGTGCGACCCCGACTCCGGGGTGGTCGAGCTGGACGGCGTACCGCTGAACGCGTTGGACCCGGCCGACCTGCGCATGGCGGTGCTGGTCGCCGACCACGACGCGGAGCTGTTCGAGGGCACCCTGCACGACAACGTCGGGGCCGCGGCGCCCGGCGACGCCGGCTCCGGCCGGATCGCCCGCGCGCTGGCGGCGGCCGGGGCCGACGAGATCGTCCGGGCCCTGCCGCTCGGCGGCGACACGGCGGTGGGCGAGCGCGGAAGCTCGCTGTCCGGCGGGCAGCGCCAGCGCGTGGCCCTGGCCCGGGCCCTGGCCGCCGAGCGGCCCGTGCTGGTGCTCCACGACCCGACCACCGCGGTGGACGCGGTCACCGAGGCGCGCGTCGCCGCCGGCGTCCGCGAGTTCCGCCGCGGCCGCACCACGATCCTGGTCACCACCAGCCCCGCGCTGCTCGCGGTCACCGACCGGGTGATCCTGCTCGACGACGGCCAGGTCACCGACACCGCTCCGCACGCCGAACTGGTGCGACGTCACGCCGCCTACCGCACGGCGGTGCTGGCATGACGCGCGACACCGGCACACCCGACGGCACCGGCATGACACGCGACACCGGCGTGACAGGCGACCCCGGCGTGAGCGTGACAGGCGACACCGGCGTGACAGGCGACACCGACACGCCCGACCGCCCCGACATGCCTGGCAGTACCGACATAGGCCGCGGTACCGACATGGGCCGCGGTACCGACATGGGCGGCGTTACCGATTCGGGCCGCGATACCGGCATGAGCGGCGGCGCCGGCATGGGCGGCGGTGCGGCGGGGACGGGCGTCGCCGGGGATCGCCTGACGCCGGCCACGTCCGCGCGCGTCTCCGCTGACGGGGGACGGGCGCTGCTGCCCACGGCGAACCCGGCACGGACCTGGGCTGCCGCGCGGGAACTGCTGCGACCGCACCGGGGCCTGGCGTTCGGCGGGTTCGCGGTGATGGTCGCCGCCACGGCCGCCGGCCTGCTCATCCAGCCACTGCTGGGGCACATCGTCGACCTGGTCGCCGGACGGCGCCCCGCGCAGGCCCTCACCGCGCCCGCGGCGCTGCTGGTGCTGGTCGCCGTCGTCCAGGGGGCCGGAACCGCGCTCGGGCTGTCCCTGATATCGCGGCTCGGGGAGACCGCGCTCGCCCGGCTGCGCGAGCGGTTCGTCGAACGCGCCCTTCGGCTTCCCCTCGCGCAGGTGGAGCAGGCCGGGTCCGGCGACCTGACCGCCCGGGTCACCGGTGACGTCTCGCGCGTGGCCGAGGCCGTGCGGACCGCCCTTCCCGAACTGGCCCGCTCACTGCTGGCCATCGTGCTCACTTTCGGGGCGCTGGCCGTGCTCGACTGGCGGTTCCTGCTCGCGGCACTGCTGGTGGTGCCGATCCAGGCGCACACCGCGCGCTGGTACGTGCGCAACGCCGTGCCGTTGTACGCGCGGCAGCGCGTCGCCGACGGGGCGCAGCGGCAGCAACTCCTGGACAGCATCAGCGGCGCCTCCACCGTCCGGGCGTTCCGGCTGGAGGCCGAGCACGAAGAGCGGGTGACCCTGCGGTCGTGGTCGGCGGTGGAGCTGACCATGCGCGGGGTACGGCTGGTGCTGCGGTTCTACAGCCGCCTGCACGTGGCGGAGTACATCGGCCTGGCGGCGGTCCTGGTCGCCGGTTTCCTCCTCGTGCGCGGCGGCGCGGTGTCCGTCGGCACCGCGACGGCCGCGGCGCTGTACTTCCATAGCCTGTTCGCGCCGATCAACTCCGCGCTGGTCCTGGCCGACGACGCCCAGTCGGCCGCCGCGAGCCTCGCCCGGCTGGTCGGCGTCGCCGA
This sequence comes from Sphaerisporangium sp. NPDC005288, assembly GCF_040607475.1. Taxonomy (NCBI): domain Bacteria; kingdom Bacillati; phylum Actinomycetota; class Actinomycetes; order Streptosporangiales; family Streptosporangiaceae; genus Sphaerisporangium; species Sphaerisporangium sp. NPDC005288. Next base: position 83,395 of record NZ_JBEXGT010000018.1, read on the forward strand.
CCAGCCGGCACCCGAGGACCCCGCACCCGGCCGGGCACCCGGCCTGCCGGCACCCGGGCGGCCGGCACCCGGGCGGCCGGCATTGGATGGGCAGTCATCCGAGGGGGCGACGGAGGAGCCGTCGTCCGAGGGGCCGCCGTCGGAGGGGGGATCGTCGGAGGGGGCGGAGCGCGCGGAGGATGCCGGAGGCTCGCTGCTTGCGGGGGACCCCGTGGTGACGGTCAGCGGGGTCGGGCACGCGTACGAGGCCGGGCGGTTCGTCCTGCACGATGTCGATCTCGTCATCCGCCGCGGCGAGCGTGTCGCGCTGGTCGGCGCCAGCGGGGCGGGCAAGACGACGCTCGCCAAGCTCATCGCCGGCGTCCACCGCCCGACGCAGGGCTCGGTACGGCTGGCCGTCCCCGAGCGGGGCCGGCCGGGCCCCGCGGTGGCACTGATCACCCAGGAGACGCACGTCTTCGCCGGGCCGCTCGCCGAGGACCTGCGGCTGGCCCGCCCGGAGGCGACCGACGGCGACCTGCGCGAGGCCCTGGCCCGCGTGGAGGCCCTGACCTGGGTGGAAGCGCTGCCGGAGGGCCTTTGGACGGTCGTCGGCGACGGCGGTCACCGCCTCACCGCCATGCGGACACAGCAACTTGCCCTCGCCCGGCTCGTCCTGGCCGACCCGCCGGTGGCGGTGCTCGACGAGGCCACGGCCGAGGCGGGCAGCACCGGGGCCCGCGCCCTGGAGCAGGCCGCCCTGCGGGCGATCGAGGGCCGTACAGCCCTGGTGGTGGCGCACCGCCTCACCCAGGCCGCGACCGCCGACCGCGTCGTCGTCATGGACGGCGGCCGGGTCGTGGAGAGCGGCCTCCACGACGAACTGCTCGCCGCCGGAGGACCCTACGCCGCGCTCTGGGAGTCCTGGTCGGACGCCCGTTCCGGCGCACTCCAAGCTCCCCCCACGCACAACGCACCGATCATCTGACGAAAGCCGAAGGAAATCTCGATGTCCCGTTCCACCAGAGGCACCCGGCTCGCCGCGGTGCTCGCCTCCGTCCTGCTGCTCTGCGGCACCGTCGCCGCCTGCGGCTCCGGCACCGGATCCGGCGGCGGCTCCGCCCCCAGCGCCGCCGACCCCTCCGGCGCCCCGGGCGGCGGCGCCTTCCCGGTGACCATCGAGCACAAATACGGCAGCACCACCATCGCCGCCGCGCCCAAGCGGATCGTCACGGTCGGGCTGACCGACCAGGACTCCGTGCTGGCTCTCGGATCGGTGCCGGTCGGCACCACCGAATGGCTGGGCGGCTACAAGGGCGCCATCGGCCCCTGGGCCACCGACCGGCTGGGCGCCGCCGCCGCGCCCGTCGTGCTCAAGGACACCGGCACGGGACCGCAGGTGGAGAAGATCGCCTCGCTGGCCCCCGACCTGATCTTCGCTCTGTACTCGGGGCTGACCAAGGAGCAGTACGCGACCCTGTCGAAGATCGCCCCCGTGGTGGCCCAGCCCAAGGACTACGCCGACTACGGCGTCCCGTGGCAGCGGCAGACCGAGATCATCGGCAGGGCGCTGGGCAAGGAGGCGGAGGCCAAGAAGCTCGTCGCGGGCGTCGAGGCCGAGTTCACCGCCGCCAAGCAGGCGCACCCGGAGTTCGACGGCGCCACCGCGGTGATCGCCACCCCGTACCAGGGGATCTTCGTGTACGGACCGCAGGACAACCGCTCGCGCATCCTGAGCTCGCTGGGCTTCACCCTGCCCTCCGGCCTGCAGCAGGCCGTGGGCGACCAGTTCGGCGCCAACATCAGCAAGGAGCGCACCGACCTGCTGGACACCGGCGCGATCGTGTGGATCGTCGCCGACCCCGCGGCGGACGCGGCCAAGCTCCACAAGGACAAGTTGTACGGCGACCTGAAGGTCGTCCGGCAGGGCCGCGAGGTCTTCGTCAAGGAGACCGGCGACTACGGCAACGCCTTCTCGTTCGTCTCGGTGCTGAGCCTGCCGTACACGCTCGACCGGCTGGCGCCGCAGCTCGCGGCCGCCGTCGACGGCTCCCCCGCCACCGAGGTCACCGAACCGGCCTCCTGACCCGCCCCGGCACACGGGACCGCCCGCAGAGAAGGGCCGGGCCGCGACTCCCATCGCGGCCCGGCCCTTCCCGCGTACGCGCGCCCCACCTTCTGCTGTACGTGCCCGCCCTCTCCGGGGACCCCTTCTTTCGCGGGGGCACGCCCTCTCCGGGGACCCCTTCTTTCGCGGGGGCACGCCCTCCTACCTCCCCCTGCGGGGACACGCCTTCCACGCGGGAACTCGGCCTCCCAAGGGGGGCACGCCCTCCGGCAGGGGCCGCCCTCGCGAGGGGCACGCTCGCCCGCAAGGACGCTTTCTCCCTTCCTCAGGCCATGCCCTCCCGTACAAGGACCGCCCTTTCGCGGGGGGCGCGAGCTTCTCGCGTGCGCCGTGCGCCCCCCCGGGGGGTCAGCCGTCCTGGTCCACCAGGCTCTTCGGGCGCATGTCGGTCCAGTTGGCCTCGATGTAGGCGAGGCACTCCTGGCGGGCGGCGGGCCCGTGGACGGTGGTCCACCCGGCGGGGACCTCGGCGAAGTCCGGCCACAGGCTGTGCTGCCCCTCGGCGTTGACCAGCACCGAGTAGACGCCGTCGGGGTTGTCGAAGGGGTTGCTCATCTCGGGTTCTCTCTCCTCAGGATCGGCGGAACGGTTGTCGGGGGTCGTCAGGATCGGCGGAACGGTTGTCGGGGGTCGTCGTGGTGATCAGCGGTCGCCGCCCAGCGCCTCGGCGCGGTCGACCATGGCTCGCAGCACGCGGAACCACGTCTCGGCGAGGTCCCGCACCGCCTCCTCCGGCAGCAGCCGCGAGGCGTAGGACCAGTGGGCGGCGAGCTCCGGCCCGCCGGGGTGGTCCTCGGTCAGGGCGTTGACCGTGAGCGCGTGCGACATCGGCATACCGGGGTCGGCATCGAGGTCGGCGGCGTCGTCCTCCGGCGCGTAGGACCAGTCGGCCGCGTCGGGCCGGCCGAAACGGCCCATGTAGTTGAACTCGATACCCGGCTCGCCGAGACGGGAGAGTTCCGGCCCCGTCGCAGGGTTCAGGTGCCGCAGCAGGCCGTGTCCGATTCCGGCGGCGGGGAGCGAGGACAGGTGCTCCCTGATCCGGCCCACCGCCTCGTCGAGCGCCGGCCCACCGGCGAGCGCCTCGTCCAGGTCCACAGGTCCTGGATCAAGGCGGACCGGGACGACGCTGGTGAACCAGCCGACCGTGCGCGACAGGTCCGCGCCGCCGGCCAGTTGCTCATCGCGGCCGTGGCCTTCCAGGTCCACCAGGACCGCGTTGCCGGAGCCGCGCCCGCCCGTCCGGCGGTGCCGGTGGGCGACGGCCAGCGCCAGGGCGGTCAGCAGCACGTCGTTGACGGTCGCGCCGAAGGCGGCGGGCACCCGGCCGAGCAGCGGAGCGGTCCGGTCGGGGGGCAGGGTGAGTGACAGGTGACGCGTGGTGGCGACCACATCACGCCCGGGGTCGAGCGGCGCGGCCACGGCGATGGTGCCGCCGCCCGACAGAATCGAGGTCCACAGCGGGAGCTCGTCCTCGCGGGCGGGGTCGACGGCGCGGGCGCCCAGCATTCGCGACCAGCGGCGGAACGACACGTCGACGGGCGCGAGCGCCGGGGGGCGCCCGGCGGTGACCTCCCGCCAGGCGGCGGCCAGGTCGGGCAGCAGGATCCGCCAGGACACGCCGTCCACCACCAGGTGATGGACCAGCAGCAGCAACCGCCCGGGCGTGCCCCGGCCGGCGTCGAACCACACCGCCTGCACCATGGCACCGGCGTCCGGGTCGAGGCGGGAGCGTGCGGCGTGGGCGTGCTCGGCGATCGCCGCGCGGAGCGCCGTCCCGTCGGCCCCCGCCGTGTCCACCCGAACGAGCCAAGCCGCCACACCGGCCGCGCCGCCCGCGCCCGCCACACCGTGGATGCCATTCGTGCCGGGGGCTCCACTCGTACCGGGGGCTCCACTCGTACCGACGGCTCCGGTCGTGCCGGAGGCTTCAGTCGTGCCGGAGGCTTCGGTCGTGCCGGGGGTGGGGACGTGCAAGGACCACTGCTCGGTCCCCGACGGGTGCGCCGCACCGGAGGCCGGCGCCTGCTCCCCCGCGTGGCCGGCGGCGGGCCGGGTCCGCACCAGGCGGGCCTTGAGCATGCCGTGCCGGTCCACGACGGCTTGGAGCACCGACGCGAGCGTGGGCTCGTCCAGGTCCGGCGGGGTCCGCAGCAGCGCCGCCTGGTGGTATCCCTTGATCGGGCCGCCGCGCTCCCGCATGGCGTGCATGATCGGAGTGAGCGGCACCATGCCGGCGCCTTCGTCGTGCGCGCCGCCGCCGGCGTCCGGGCCGAGCGTGACGGCGACGGTGGCCAGCGCCGCGACCGTACGGTGCTGGAACACCTGGCGCGGGGTGATCCTCAAGCCCGCCGCCCGCGCCCGGCCGACCAGTTGCATCGCGACGATGCTGTCGCCGCCGAGGGCGAAGAAGTCGTCGTCGGCGCCGGCACGCGGCAGTCCGAGCACCTCGGCGACGACGGCCGCGAGGGTGCGCTCCGGTTCGCCGACCGGCTCGCGCCCGGTGCGCGTGGTGAAGTCCGGCGCGGGGAGCGCCTTGCGGTCGAGCTTGCCGTTGGGCAGCAGCGGCAGCTCCGGAACGACGACCACCGCGGCCGGCACCATGTACTCCGGCAGACGGGCCGCAACGTAGGCACGCAGCGCGGCCGGCTCGGCGGGCCCGGATGGGGCGGCCGGGGCCGCGCAGTCGGCTGGGTTGACCGGCCCGGAATGATCGGCGGAGTCGGCGGGCACGGAATGATCGGCGGAGTCGGCGGGCACGGAACGGTCGGCAAGGTCGGCGGGCCCGGAAGGGTCGACAGGGTCGGCGGGCACGGAAGGGTCGACAGGGTCGGCGGGCACGGAAGGGTCGACAGGGTCGGCGGGCGTGGACGGGACCACGTAGGCGACCAGTTGTCTGACCCGGGGGCGGTCCTCGCGGGCGACGACCACGACCTGGGCGACGGACTCGTGCCGGTCCAGCACGGCCTCGATCTCGGCCGGCTCGACGCGGAAGCCGCGGATCTTCACCTGGTCGTCGGCCCTGCCGCCGTAGTCGAGCCGGCCGTCGGCGGTCCAGCGGGCCAGGTCGCCGGTGCGGTACATGCGGGCGCCGGCCTGGTCGAACAGCCCGGCGAACGGGTCGGCGACGAACCGCTCGGCCGACAGGCCCGGGCGGCCGAGGTACCCCCGGGCCAGGCCCGCGCCCGCGAGGTACAGCTCGCCGGTGACGCCGGGCGGGACGGGCCGCAGCGCGGCGTCGAGCACGTAGGTGCGGGTGCCGTCCACCGGGCGGCCGACCAGCGGGGACGCGCTGTCCCCGACGCGGGCGACCAGGGCGTCCACGGTGGACTCGGTGGGGCCGTAGAGGTTGAACGCCTCCGTGGAGCGCAGGGCGGCCAGGTCGGCCCAGAGCGCGTCCGGCACCGCCTCGCCGCCGACCCCGACCACGGCGAGCGGGCACTCCCCGTCCCTGATCAGACCGGCCGCGGCCATCTGCGCGAGGAAGGAAGGAGTGACCTCGATGAAGTCCAGGCCGTGCTCGCGGATGGCCTCGGCGGTCAGTTCGGGGTCGCGGCGCGTCTCGTCGGAAAGGATGTACAGCGCGTGCCCGTCCAGCAGCCACAGCTGCGGCTGCCAGGAGGCGTCGAAGGAGAACGACCAGGCGTGGCCGACGCGCAGATGACGGCGGCCGGTGGCACGCCTGGCCGGCTCGTGCAGCGTCCGGCGGTGGCTGTGGAAGAGGGCGACGAGGCCGCCGTGACAGACCACCACTCCCTTGGGCCGGCCGGTGGACCCGGAGGTGTAGATCACATAGGCCGGGTGGCGCGGGTCGGGGGTGGTGGCGAGGTCGTCTCCGCGCCGCGCGGCGAGGCGGCGATCGGTCTCGGGCGCGTCGAGCCGGAGGAGCGGGACGCCGCCGTCCGGCAGGACGGCCGCGAGGTCCTCGCCGGTCACCAGCAGGACGGGCCGGGCGTCGTCGAGCATGCCGAGCACCCGCTCGGCGGGTAGGTCCGCGTCCACCGGCAGGTAGGCCGCGCCGGACTTCAGCACGGCGAGGACGGCCAGGATGAAGTCCGCTGAGCGCGGTAGTGCGAGGGCGACGATGCGCTCGGGTCCCGCGCCGTGCTCGGCGAGCAGCCGCGCGAGCCGGTTGGCGCGCTCGTTGAGCTCACGGAAGGTCCAGCGGACCGGCCCGGCGACCACGGCCACGGCCTCGGGAGTGGCGGCCGCCTGCGCCTCGAACAGTCCTGGGACCGCCAGGGACCGCGGATCTCGTGCGGCGGTGGGGAGGGCGTCCGGGATGCCGTTCCAGGTCATGAGCATGGTGTGGCGGTCGGCGGGGGTGAGGACGTCGACGCGGCCGACGAGCCGGTCGGCGCCGGCCGCCATGGTCTGGAGGATGTGCGCCATCGAGGCCGCCATCCGCGCGGCCGTCGCACGGTCGAACAGGTCGGGCCGGTACTCGGCGGTGAGGGCCAGGCGTTCACCCGGCTCGACCGCCCAGGTGAAGGGGTAGTGCGTCGAGTCCTGGTGGTCGAGCACGGCGGGACGCAGGCCGTCCGCGGTCCCGGACGCGGGCTCCTCGGAGTCAGGGTAGGACTCGAAGACGACCAGCGTGTCGAACAGGTCGCCGAGGCCGGCCCGTCGCTGGATGTCGGCCAGGCCGACGTGCTGGTGGGCGATGAGCCGAGACTGCTCGTCCTGGAGGCGGCCGAGGAACGCCGCCAGGCTCTCGCCGTCGCGGACCCGTACGCGGACGGGGATCGTGTTGATGAACAGGCCGATCATCGACTCGACGCCGTCGAGCTCCGGGGGCCGCCCGGAGACGGTCGCGCCGAAGACCACGTCGTCGCGGCCGGTCAGCCGGGAGAGCAGGATGCCCCAGGCGCCCTGCACCAGGGTGTTGACCGTCAGGCCGCGTGAACGGGCGAGGGCCGACAGGGCCTCGGTCGCCTCCCGGGTGAGACGCGTGGTGTACATCTCGGGCACGATCGGCGCCCGGTCGGGGTCGGCGGGCGCGAGACGGGTGGGTTCGGCCAGACCGTCCAGCGCCTCCGCCCAGGCGCCGGCGGAGACGGCGGCGTCCTGGCGCGCCAGCCACGCGAGGTACTCCCGGTACGGCGGGGCCGCCGGCGAGCCGTGATGGTCGGCCCCGTCCACCCCGTGCGCGTACAGGTCGGCGAGTTCGCGCATGAGCCGGGGGATCGACCACCCGTCCAGCAGGAGGTGCTGGTGGGACAGAACCAGGCGGTGGCGGCCCGGGCCGATGCGCACCAGTGCCATCCGCAGCAGCGGCGGCTCCGCCGGGGTGAACCGGCGCCGCTCCTGCGCGAGCAGACGGGTCCACCGGGCCTCCCGGCCGAGCCCGCCGAGCTCGCCCGGCCCGGAAAGATCCACCTCGCGCCAGGGCAGGGCGACCGTGCGCGGCACGACGGCCACCGGGCGGCCGGAGGACAGGTACCGGAAGCCGGCGCGGAGGTTGTCGTGCCGGTCCAGCAGCGCCTGTCCGGCCGCGCGCAGCCGGGCGGCGTCCAGCGGGCCGTCCACCTCGTAGGTCACCTGGACGGTGTAGACGTCCGGCCCGTCCTCGCCGGAGTCGAAGGACGAGTGGAACAGCAGGCCCGCCTGGAGCGGGGTGAGCGGCAGGACGCCGGCGACGCCGGTGACCGGCAGCTCGGCGCGCTCGGCCTCGCTGAGGGCGACCAGCCCGGCGGACGCCCCGGCGCCGTCCATGCCGTGCGCCCCGGTCCTGCCGTACGCCTCGGTCAAGTCGTACGCCCTGGTCACGTCGGCCGCGCTGTTCACGCCGTTCGCCCTGTTCACGGCGTACGTCCCGTTCATGTCGGCCGCCCCGGTCAGGCCTTCCGCGCCGTCCAGACCGCCCACGGCGGCCGACCGGCCCGTGCCGTCCGGGTGAGTCGCGTCGTCCTGGACGCCGGCGATGGCGGCCAGGGCCGTCGCGGTTCTGTGCAGGAAGACGTCCCGGGGACTGATCACCAACCCGGCGGCACGTGCCCGGCCGACCAACTGGATGGCGACGATGCTGTCGCCGCCGAGGGCGAAGAAGTCGTCCCCGGCTCCGACGCGCGGCAGGCCGAGCACGCCGGCGAACAGTTCGCACAGCAGTTCCTCGCGCGGGGTGCGCGGCAGGGCGCCGGTCACCTCGGCCGCGAAGTCGAAGGCGGGCAGCGCCCTTCGGTCGAGCTTGCCGTTCGGGGTGAGCGGCAGGGCCTCCAGCGTGACGAATCCCGCCGGGACCATGTAGTCGGGCAAGGCGGCCCCGGCGTGGTCCCGCAGCGCGGCAGCGCTCGGCGCCGTCGCTCCGGGGGCCGGCACCACATAGGCGATGAGGCGCTGGTCCTGAACGGCCACCACGGCGTGGGCCACCCTCTGGTGGCGGGCCAGCACCGCCTCGACCTCGCCCGGCTCGACGCGGAAGCCGCGGATCTTGACCTGGTCGTCTGCCCTGCCCAGGAACTCCAGCTCCCCCGCACGGTTCCAGCGCGCCAGGTCGCCCGTCCGGTACATGCGCGTTCCGGGTGGCCCGCAGGGGTCGGCCACGAAGCGCTCGCCGGTCAGGCCGGGACGGCCGAGGTACCCCCGGGCGAGCTGGACGCCCGCCAGGTACAGCTCGCCGGCCACCCCCGGCGGCACCGGGCGCAGCGCGGCGTCGAGGACGTGAGCCCGCGTGTTCCACACCGGCCGGCCGATCGGCACCGGGTCGGCGCCGGGCGGAACCCGGGTGGCCGTCACGTCGACGGACGCCTCGGTGGGCCCGTACAGGTTGTGCAGCTCGGCGGGCAGCACGGCTCCGCATCGGGCGGCGAGGCCCGCGGGCAGCGCCTCGCCGCTGCACATCACCCGGCGCAGTCCCGAGCACCGCGCGGCGCCCGGGTCTGCGAGGAACGCCCGCAGCATCGACGGCACGAAATGCACGGTGGTGACGTGCTCGTCCTGGATCAGCCCGGCGAGGTAGGCCGGGTCCCTGTGGCCCTCGGGCCGCGCCACCACCAGCACCGCCCCGGTGATCAGCGGCCAGAAGAACTCCCACACCGACACGTCGAAGCCGGACGGCGTCTTCTGCAGCACGCGGTCCGACGCGGTCAGCGCGTACTCGTCCTGCATCCACAGCAGCCGGTTGACGATGCCCTCGTGCGGCACCACCACGCCCTTTGGCCGGCCGGTGGACCCGGAGGTGTAGATCACGTACGCCGGGTGCCGGGGGTCGTAGGACGCGGGCAGCTCTCCCTGAGGACCATCGGGCAGCCCTTCGCGGAGCACGCACACCGGGCGGGCTTCCTCGATCATGAGCTCGGCGCGCTCGCGCGGGTGGTCCGCGTCCAGCGGCAGGTACGCCGCGCCCGCCCGGTGTACCGCGAGCAGGGCGACGACCAGGTCGGCCGAGCGCGGCAGCGCGACCGCCACCGTGCGCTCGGGGCCGGCGCCCATCGCGGCCAGCGTCCGCGCCGTGCGCTCGACCCGGGCGTCCAGCTCGGCGTAGGTCAGGCGCTCCTCCCCGCAGACCAGGGCGAGCGCGCCGGGGGTGCGCGCCACCTGCGCGCGGAACAGTTCGGGCAGGGTGGTGGCGGGCACTTCTCGCGCGGTGGCGTTCCACGCGCCGGCGACGAGCCCGCGCTCCTCCTCGTCCATGATCTCCAGGTGCCGCACCTGGACGCCGGGGTCGGCGACGATCTGCTCCAGCAGCCGGACCAGCCGCCGGGCGATGCGCTCGACCGTCTCGTGGTCGAACAGGTCGGCGCTGTACTCGATCCAGCCCTGGATGCCCTCGCCGTCGCCCTGTTCGGCGAAGTCGAAGCTCAGGTCGAACTTCGCGGTCTCCTGGCCGAGCGGCTCGGGCTCGGCGTCGAGCCCCGCCAGATCGGGGGCGCCGCCCTGGTCGGCCAGGTAGACGACCATCACCTGGAACAGCGGGTGCCTGGCCAGGGAGCGGGCGGGGTTGATCGCCTCGACCAGCCGCTCGAACGGCAGGTCCTGGTGTTCGTAGGCGGCCAGGTCGCTCTCGCGCACCCGCCTCAGCAGCTCGCCGAAGGTCGGCGCGCCGGACAGGTCGGTGCGCAGCACGAGCGTGTTGACGAAGAAGCCGACCAGGTCCTCCAGGCGCTCGTCGGTGCGACCTGAGATCGGCGCGCCGAGAGGGATGTCCTCACCGGCGCCGAGCCGGTGCAGCAGCGCGGCGACGGCCGCCTGGGCCACCATGAACATGCTGACGCCGTGGCCGCGGGCGAGCCCGCGAAGACCTCGCTCCAGCTCGGCGGGGATCGACAGGCCGACCGCCCCGCCGCGGTGGCCGCTCTCCAGGGGACGCGGCCGGTCCGCGGGAAGCGGCAGCTCCTCCGGCAGCCCGGCCAGCGCCCGGCGCCAGAAGCCGAGCTGGCGTGCCTCCAGGCTGCCGGGGTCGCCGCCGTCCCCGAGCACGTCGCGGTGCCAGAGGGTGTAGTCGGCGTACTGGACGGGCAGCGGAGCCCACCGCGGCGCCGTTCCTTCGCGGCGGGCACGGTAGGCAGTGGACAGGTCGCGCCACAGCGGCCGGTCCGACCACTCGTCGCCGGCGATGTGGTGGACCACCAGGAGCAGCACGTGCTCGCGCGGCGCCACCTCGAACACCCAGGCGCGCAGCGGCGGCTCGCGGTCCAGGTCGAAGCCGTGCCCGGCGGTCTCGGCCAGCCGCCCGGCGAGCGCGTCCGGCGCGACCCGCTCGAAGCGGACGACGGCGGGGACCTCTTCGGGGCGCAGGACACGCTGATGGGCGCGCCCGTCCCGCTCGGGGAACACCGTGCGAAGGCTCTCGTGCCGGGTCATCAGGTCGCGCACGGCGTCGCGGAGCGCGCCGAGGTCCAGTTCGCCCGACAGGCGCCAGGCCGCCGGAATGGTGTAGGTGGCGCTCGGGCCCTCCAGCCGGTGCAGCACCCACAGGCGCTGCTGTGCGAAGGACAGCGGCAGGAACCCGGGGCGCGGCGCTGGGGCCAGAGCGGGCCCGCCTCCCGGCGCCTCGCGCAGCCGTCCCGCGAGCCGGGCGACGGTGGGCGCCTCGAAGACCGCGCGCAGGCTCACCTCGGCGCCGAGCGACGCGCGAACCCGGCTGACCAGCCGCATCGCCAGCAGTGAGTGGCCGCCGAGCGCGAAGAAGTCGTCGTCCACGCCGACCCGTCCGGCCCCCAGCACGGCGGCGAACAGCTCGCACAGGATCTCCTCCCGGGCGTCGCGAGGACGCCGCCCGGAGGCGGGGGCCGCCGCCGCGTCGGGGACGGGAAGGGCGAGCCGGTCCAGCTTGCCGCTGATCGACCTGGGCAGGGCGGGCAGTTCCATGAACGCGGCGGGGACCATGTGGCCGGGCAGCGCCGCGGCGAGGTGCGCCCGCAGCGCGACGGGGTCGGCGCCCCGCCCGGAGGAGGGGACCGCGTAGGCGACCAGCCGCCGCTCGCCGGGGACGTCCTCGCGGACCGTCACCGCGGCCTGCGCCACGTCGGGGTGGGCGCGGAGCACGGCCTCGATCTCGCCGAGCTCGATGCGGAACCCGCGCAGCTTCACCTGGTCGTCGGCCCGGCCGAGGAACGAGAGCGTGCCGTCGGCGCGGCGCCGCACCAGGTCGCCGGTACGGTACATGCGCTCGCCCGGCCCGCCGAAGGGGTCGGCGACGAACCGCCCGGCGGTCAGCCCGGGCCGGCCGAGGTATCCCAGGGCCATTCCCTCACCCGCCAGGTACAGCTCGCCCGGCACCCCGGCGGGCACCGGCCGCAGCATCGCGTCCAGCACGTGGGCGCGCGTGTTGGCGAGCGGCGCGGCCCACGGCTCAGGGCGTTCCGGGCTCGGTCCGTGCCACCCGTAGGCGTCGACGGCGCACTCGGTCGGCCCGTACAGATCGTGGACCACCGTCCCCGGCAGCGCGCGCAGCCGGTCCCACAGCGGGGGCGGTGTGGCCTCGCCGCCGACCGCGATGACGCTCGGACGGGGACGGCCGGGGTCCAGGAAGCCGTGGTGGATCAGCTCCCGCAGGTAGGTCGGGGTGAGGTCGGCGAAGTCGACGCGCTGGTCGGCGAGGTAGGCCAGCAGCGCGGCCGGGTCGGTCATGGTGTCCTCGCCGACGACGTGCAGCTCGTGCCCGGCGAGCAGCCAGAGCATCGGCTCCCAGGAGCCGTCGAAGCTGAACGACGCGGCGTGCGCCGCGCGGAGCCTGCGGCCTCCGGCGGCGCGCACGGCCGGGTCGATGAGGTCCGCGCGGTGCGAGCCGAACAGGTTGCCGAGACCGCGGTGGGTGCCGAGCACGCCCTTGGGCCGGCCGGTGGACCCGGAGGTGTAGATCACATACGCCACCGCGCCCGGCGGCACGGCGACCCTCGGCCCCGGCACCTCGCCCTCAGGCACCGTGACCCTCGGCCTCGGCACCTCGCCCCCCGGCAGCGCGACCCCTGGCAGCGCGCCCCTCGGCCCCGGCACCTCGACCCCCGGCAGCGCGCCCCTCGGCCCCGGCACCTCGACCCCCGGCACCTCGACCTCCGGCACCTCGACCTCCGGCACCTCGACCTCCGGCAGCGGCTCCGGCACCGGCACACCCGGCACCGGCATCGCGCCGAGGGGACGGCCGTGCGGCCGGGCGGCGCCGTGCCGGGCGTCGTCCAGCAGCAGGACGCCGCCTCGCGCGGCGGGCAGGCCGGGCGCGATGGCCGCCGTGGTGAGCACGCGGGCCGGCGCGGCGTCGTCCAGCATGTACGCGAGGCGTTCGGCCGGGTAGGCAGGGTCGAGCGGAAGGTAGGCGGCGCCCGCGCCGAGCACGCCGAGAATGGCCGGCACCATCTCGGCCCGGGGCAGGGCCAGCCCCACCACATCCCCCGTCCTCACTCCGTGCCGCAGCAGCAGCCCGGCGACGCGGTCGGCCTCGGCGGCCAGCTCACCGAAGGTCAGCGTCCGGCCGCCGGTGACCAGGGCGACGCGGTCACGGTGCGCGCGGGCGGCCTCGGCGAACAGTTCGGGGACGGTACGCCGTTCGACCGGCCGCGCGGTGTCGTTCCAGGCGCCCAGCGACGCGCGGCGCTCCTCCTCGGTCAGCACGGACAGCCGGCCGACCGGCACGTCCGGTCCGGCGGCGAGCAGGCCCAGCAGCGCGACGGCGCGGCCGGCCATGGCACGGGCCGTACCGTGGTCGGCCAGGTCCTCGGCGTACTCCAGCAGCAGGGTCAGGCCATCCTCGCCGGCGTGGTCGACGAAGGTGAAGTCCAGGTCGAACTTGGCGGTGCGCACGCGGGCCGGCCACCACTCGGTGGGCAGGTCCAGCATCCGCGGATCGCCGCCGGGACGGTGGTGGTAGCCGAGCATCACCTGGAACAGCGGGTTGCGTCCCGGCACGCGCGGCGGGTTGAGCGCCTCGACGACCTGCTCGAACGGCAGGTCCTGGTGCTCGAAGGCGGCCAGGTCTGCGTCCTTGACCCGGGCCAGCAGTTGCCTGAACGTCGGGTCGCCGGACAGGTCGGCGCGCAGCACCAAGGTGTTGACGAAGAAGCCGACGAGGTCGTCCAGGGCGCTGTCCGTGCGCCCGGCGATGGGGGCGCCCAGCGGGATGTCGGTGCCCGCGCCCATCCGGTGCAGCAGGGTGGCGACCGCGGCCTGGAGCAGCATGAACATGCTGGTGCCCGTCTCGGCGCACAGGGCGCGCAGGGCGCGGGCGGTTGCCGCGGGCAGCTCCGCGCGCACCTGGCCGCCGCGGCCGGTCGGCTCGGCCGGGCGGGGCCGGTCGAGCGGCAGGGGGATCTCCTCCGGCAGCCCGGCCAGCGTCCCGGTCCAGAACGCGAGCTGCCGCACGCCCTCGCCACCCGAGTCGGCCGGATCCGTCAGGGCCGTCAGGGCCGTCAGGGCCGTCGGCTCTGTCGGCTCTGTCGGGTCTGTCGGGTCTGTCGGGTCTGTCGAGTCGGCCCGGTGCTCCGAGTCGGCCGGGTACGCCGGTCGGGCCGGGCGGGCCGGGCGGGCCGGGTGGGCCGGGTCGGCCGGGTCCGGCGGGTCGCCGAGCAGCCGCCGCTGCCAGAGCGTGTAGTCGGCGTACTGCACCGGCAGCGGCGCCCATTCGGGCGCCCGGCCCTCGCGGCGGGCACGGTAGGCGGCGTCGAGGTCGGTGAGGAACGGCCGGTCGGACCACTCGTCGGTCGCGATGTGGTGCAGCACGATCGCCACCACGTGGTCCAGCGGGCCGGCCCTGAGCACCTCGGCCCGCAGCGGGATCTGGACGGCGAGGTCGAACGGCCGGGCCACCGCCGCCGCGATCCTGCCCTCCAGCCGCTCTGGCGGGCAGTCCTCGACATGGAAGAACGACCCGATCTCCTCGATGTTCAGAATGAACTGGTACGGTCCCGCCTCGTCCACGGGTGGGTGCACCCCGCGCGGCCCGGCCTCCTTCGCAGGAAGGCGCACTCCTGGCCGGGACTCGTCCAGGGACGGGGCAACCCCGTCCTGCGCGGCCTCCTCCACGGACCGCGGCGCCCCGTACGGGCCGGCCGGGTCGGGCGCGGGCATGGCGGGCGCGGGCATGGCGGGCAGGGGCGCGGACGTTGCGGGCGGAAGCGTGGTGGGCGGGGGGCCGGCCTCGGGGAAGACGGTGCGCAGGGCCTCGTGGCGGGCGACCACGTCGCGCAGGGCCTGGTGGAGTGCGCCGGTGTCCAGCGCGCCGCGCACGCGGAAGACCAGCGGGAAGTGGTAGGCGTCGCCGCCGCTGAGCCGTTCGGCCAGCCACAGCCTCCGCTGAGCGGGCGACACCGGGACGCGCCGGGGACGGTCGGCCACGGGCTCGACGGCCGGGCGGGCCGGGCGGGCGGCGCTCGCGCGACCGGCCAGCAGGGCGGGCGCCGGGGCCTCGAACAGGTCGCGGATGGCCAGTTCGGCGCCCAGCTCCGCGCGAGCCCGGCTGATGAGCCGGGTGGCGAGCAGCGAGTGGCCGCCGAGTTCGAAGAAGTCGTCTTCGGCGCCCACGGCCGGCAGGCCCAGCACCTCGGCGAACAGGCGGCAGAGCACCTCTTCCTCCGGTGTCGCCGGCCCCCGTCCGCCGGCGAGCGGCGCCGCCGGTTCGGCCGCGGGCAGCGCGCGCACGTCGAGCTTGCCGTTGTCGTTCATGGGCAGCCGGTCGAGGGTGACGAACGCGGCCGGGACCATGTAGTCGGGAAGCCGGCGCCGCAGATCCTCCCGGAGGCGGCGCGGCAGGCCGCTCGCGCCGGCCGCCGAGGCCGGGGTGTTGCCGTACGGGGGCGTGCCGCCGCCCGGCAGGTAGAGGCCCGCGGTGAGGCGGAAGTCCCCCCGCACGAAGACCGCGTCGTAGGCGCCCGGCTCGCGCGACCAGGTGGTGAGGACGCGGTAGCCCTCCCGTGCCCCGACCGCGTGCAGGTCCTCGGGCTCGACTCCCCCGTCCACCGTGGCGCCGTGCTCGCTGCCCGCGCGGGCGTCGGGGACGCCCGTCACCCGCAGCCGCCCGGTCCGCGTCTCCCGCAGGCGGCGGGCCAGCCCCCCTGCCTCTCTCGGCGGATGCTCGCCGGAGGCGGGTCCGGCGGTCGCGGGCGCGTCGTCCTGCCGGCCGGTGAGCGCGTCGGTCCAGGGCAGCACCGGTTCGTCGCCGAGGCGGACGTCGGGCTCGCCGTCGTAGAGGACGGCGTCGTAGCGGTAGCGGGTCAGCTCGTTGTGGTGGTGCCCGCGCTTGGTGCGCAGGTCGACGCCGAAGCCCAGGGTGGAGAAGTAGTCGGGATCGACGAGCAGTTCCTTCTCCAGCGCGATCCCCCGTTCGACGGCCGCGTGGAGGCGCTCGGCGGCCTCGCGCCCGTCCGGGCCGTCCGGGCCGCCGGTGTCGCCGGTGTCGCCGGTGTCGCCGGCCGAGCGGGCCAGCTGGACGCCGGTGTGGAAGGCGCGGGCGAGCCGGAGATTGCGCACGTCGCCGACGAACAGGGCGCCGCCCGGCGCCAGCAGCCCCATGGCGCCGCGGATGACCCCCGTCAGGTGGGCGATGTCCGGAAGGTACTGGATGACGGAGTTGATGATGATCGTGTCGAAGTAGCCGGCCAGTAGCCCTTCGGTGTCATGCGCGGCCTGGCAGCGCAGCTCGACCTTGGCCGCCAGCGCGGGGTCCCGGCGCAGGTCCTCGCCGATCTTGCGGATCACGGGCGCGGCGAAGTCCGTCGCCCAGTACGCCTCCGCCTCGGGCGCCAAGCGCGACAGCAGCAGCCCCGAGCCGACGCCGATCTCCAGGACGCGGCGCGGGCGCAGCTCGCGGATGCGGGCGACGGTCTCCTCGCGCCACTCGCGCATGTGCTCCAGCGCGATGGGCTCCCCGTCGTAGCTGCTGTCCCAGCCCGCGAAGTCCTCGGTGAACACGGCGGTGCCGATGCGCTCGTACTCGTCGGAGTAGATCTCCCGCCATTCGCCGATCCAGTCCCGTTCCGCCGACTCCCGCCGTTCGCCGGTGGGCTCGGCGGGCACGACGTACCCGACCAGGCGCCGGGCGCCGGGGGTGGAGGGGTCGTCGGCGGCGACCACGGCGGCCTGGGCCACCTCCGGGTGCCGGGCGAGGGCGGTCTCGATCTCTCCCAGCTCGACCCGGTGACCGCGGATCTTCACCTGGTCGTCGGTGCGGCCCAGGAAGTCGATGTTCCCGTCGGCGCGGCGCCGCACCAGGTCGCCCGTGCGGTACATGCGCTCCCCCGGCTCGCCATGAGGGTCGGCGACGAACCGTTTGGCGCTCAGCCCGGGACGGTCGAGGTAGCCGCGGGCCAGGCCGACGCCCGCGATGTACAGCTCGCCGGGGACGCCGGGGGGAACCGGGCGCAGCCAGGCGTCCAGGATGTGGGCGCGGGTGCCGCGGATGGGACGCCCGACGGTGGGGGTGGGACTGTCGCCCGTGCCGCCGCCGAGGGTGTTGATCGTGTACTCGGTGGGCCCGTAGAGGTTGTAGCCGTAGGTGCCCTCGGTGTCGCGGAGCCGGTTCCAGACCGTCTCGGACACCGCCTCCCCGCCGAGCAGCACCAGCGGCGGGCGGTGCCCGTCGAGCAGCCCCTGCTCGATCAGCAGGTGCGCGTAGGTCGGGGTGAGGTTGACGACGTCCACGCGGTGGTGCTCGCAGTAGGCGACCAGGGCCTCGGCGTCGCGCCTCAGCTCCTCGTCGCACACGTGCACCTCGTGCCCCTCGACCAGCCACAGGAGCTCCTCCCACGACATGTCGAAGGCGAAGGACACCGTGTGGGCGACGCGCAGCCGGCGGCCTCCGGCGGAGGCGACGGCCGGGTCGAAGATCTCCTTCTGGTGGTTGAGGTGCATGTTCGTCAGCCCGCGGTACGGGGTGACGACGCCCTTGGGACGGCCGGTGGAGCCGGAGGTGTAGATGACGTACGCCGGGTGCTCCAGGCTGAATCGGGGACGGTCGGCCTCGGTGACCGGGCCGCCGGACAGCCCCGCCAGCTCCCCGGCCACCGCCGGGTCGTCGAGCCGCACGCGGGGGACGCCGGGCACGCCGCCCTCCAGCCGCGGCGCGACGGCGCCGGTGGTCAGCAGCAGGGCCGGACGGGCGTCCTCCAGCGTCATCGTGAGCCGGTCGTCGGGGTGGTCCAGCTCCAGCGGCAGGTAGGCCGCGCCCGTGCGCAGCACGGCGAACAGCGCGGCCACCATGTCGACGGAGCGGGGCAGGGCCAGCGCCACGATCTTCTCGGGCGCCGCGCCCCGCGCCAGCAGCAGCCGCGCCATGCGGTTGACGCGGGCGTCCAGGGCGGCGTAGGTGACGCTCAGGCCGCCGAAGACCAGGGCCGTGGCCTCAGGAGTGCGGGCGGCCTGGGCGGCGAGCAGGTCGGCGATGGTCTCCTCCGGGACGGGCACCCGGCCGGCGGCCCGTTCCCGTTCCAGTTCGGCGCGTTCGGCGGGCAGCGTGTGGCCCAGGCGGCCGACGGGCGCGTCCAGGTCGTCCACCAGCCGCTCCAGCAGCAGGGCGAAGCGGTCCAGCAGTTCCTGGGCTCGCGGAGGGCCGATGACGTCGGGCCGGTGCGCGAGGGTGACCCGGATGCGCTCCCCCGGCGTCACGACGAGGTTGACGGGATAGTGGGTGGCGTCCACGTTGGCCACGGCGGTGGCGCCGTACCGGTCGGCGAGCGCCGCGAGCCGCTCCTCGGTGTCGTTGTCGCGCATCACGAAGAGCGTGTCGAACAGCCGCCGATGGCCGGTCTCGGCCTGCAGGACGCCGAGGCCCAGATACTCGTGCGGCATGAGGGCCAGGCGCTCGCCCTGGACGCGCCGCAGCAGGTCCAGCACGGGCTCGGCCGGGTCGAAGGCGATGCGGGCGGGAACGGTGTTCAGGAACATGCCGATGACGTTCTCGACGTCCGGCACCTCGCTCGGACGGCCGGCGACCGTCGTGCCGAAGACGACGTCGAAGCGACCGGTCGCGGCGGCCAGCACCAGACCCCAGACGGTGGTGAGCAGCGTGTTGAGCGTCAGTCCCCGGCGGCGGACGGCGTCGCGCATCCGGTCGCCGAGATCCTTGGGCAGGACGGTCTCCCGGCTCTCGGGGATGACCGCCCCCATGTCACCGCCCGCGGTGGGCGCGAGCAGCGTGGGCTCGTCCAGGCCCGCCAGCGCGGCCCGCCAGGCGCGGGCGGCCGTCGCCGGGTCCTGTGACTCCAGCCAGGTCAGGTAGTCGCGGTAGGAGCCGGGGCGCGGCAGCCCGCGCTCGTCGCCACCGGTCTCGTAGAGGGCGAACAGCTGGGCGAGGAAGATCCAGGCCGACCAGCCGTCCCACAGCAGCAGGTGCCGGCCGATGACCAGCCGGTCACCCCGGGCCTCGCCGAGCCGGATCAGCAGCATCCGGAACAGCGGCGGCCGGGCCAGGTCGAACCGGCGGGTGCGCTCGGCGTCCATCAGCTCGCGCAACCGCGCGTCCTGCTCGGCGGCGGGCAGGTCCGACAGGTCGGCCTCTTCGAGCGGTATCCCGGGGTCGGCGACGATGAACTGCACAGGCCGGCGCAGCCCGGCGCTGGTGAACCCGGCGCGCAGGCCGGGGTTGCGGGCCAGCAGCACCCTGGTCGCCTGGCGCAGGCGGCCGGCGTCCAGGCGGGTGGCGAAGTCGAACGACTCGTGAACGGTGTAGACGTCGAGGGCGCCGTCGTCGTAGGTCGAGTGGAAGAACAGTCCTTCCTGGAGCGGCGCCAGCGGCCAGACGTCGGTCACGTCACCACCGCCGAGCCGCCGCACCCGCTCGTACTCGTCAGCGGTGAGCTCGAACCCGGCGCCCCGCT
Organism: Sphaerisporangium sp. NPDC005288; assembly: GCF_040607475.1. NCBI lineage: Bacteria > Bacillati > Actinomycetota > Actinomycetes > Streptosporangiales > Streptosporangiaceae > Sphaerisporangium > Sphaerisporangium sp. NPDC005288. The sequence continues at coordinate 102,745 of NZ_JBEXGT010000018.1, forward strand.
CACCCTTACCGTTACCCGCACCCGCACCGGTGCCGGTGCCGGTGCGGGTATCCGCAGCGTCACCGGCACTGGCAGCAGCAAAGGCGGCGGCAACGTGATCGGCGGCGGCAGCGGCGGCGTCGCGAGTAGGAGTGACGGCGATGGCGTAGGCGGCAGCGTCGGAGGCCGCGCCGTCGGAGGCCGCCGCGCCGTCGGAGGCCACGCCGCCGCCGAGGGCGGCGGCCAGGGCGGCGGGGGTGCGGTGTTCGAAGACGTCGCGCGGACTCAGGGTCAGGCCCGCCCGGCGGGCGCGGCTGGAGACGCCGATCGAGCTGATGCTGTCGCCGCCGAGCATGAAGAAGTCGTCGTCGACGCCGGCCTCGCCGAGCTTCAGCACGGCCGCGAAGATCTCGGTGAGGACGCGCTCACGCTCGTCGCGCGGGGTGCGCGCCGTCGCGCGTACCGCCCGCGGGGCGGGCAGGGCGTCGCGGTCGAGCTTGCCGCTGGGGGTCAGCGGCAGGGCGTCCAGCTCGACGTACGCCCCGGGCAGCATGGACGCGGGCAGCGTCCCGGCCAGGGCGGCGCCCAGCGCGGCCACGTCGACCCCGCCCTCTCCCCTTCCCACCACAGCGGCGCCATCTCCGGCCGGGCCGGGGGGCTTCGCCGGGACGATGTAGGCGACCAGGGTGGATCCGCGAACGGTCACCGCCGCCCGGGCCACGGCGGGCAGGGCGGTGAGAGCGGCCTCGACCTCGCCCAGTTCGATGCGGTTGCCCCGGAGCTTCACCTGCCGGTCGGTGCGGCCCAGGTACTCGACGACGCCGTCCTCGCGGCGGCGCACCAGATCTCCGGTGCGGTACATGCGGCCGCCGGCCGCGCCGTAGGGGTCGGCCACGAACCGCTCGGCGGTCAGGCCGGGGCGGGCGTGGTATCCCCGGGCAAGCTGGACGCCGGTCAGGTACAGCTCGCCGGGCACGCCGGCCGGTACCGCGCGCAGGCAGGAGTCCAGCACCCGCAGCCCGGTGTTCCACACCGGGCGGCCGATGGGCACGGTGGCGCCCACCGATCCGTCGTAGGCGTGGTAGGTCACGTCGACGGCCGCCTCGGTCGGGCCGTACAGGTTGTGCAGCGGCACTCCGGTGAGCGCGTGCCAGCGCGCGGCGGCGGCGCCCGGCAGGGCCTCGCCGCTGCTGAACACCCGTCGCAGGCTCGCCGCCCATGACAGGTCGGCGGTGACCTCGCCGGCGCTCAGGAAGGCTTCGAGCATCGACGGCACGAAGTGCATCGTCGTGACCCGCTGCTCGCCGATCAGCGCGGCCAGGTAGACGGGGTCGCGGTGCCCGTCGGGCTTGGCGAGCACCACGGCGGCGCCCTCGCACAGCGCCCAGAAGAACTCCCAGACGCTCACGTCGAAGCTGGACGGCGTCTTCTGCAGCACACGGTCGTCGGCGTGCAGCCCGTACTCTCCCTGCATCCAGGCGAGCCGGTTGACGATCGCCCTGTGGGTCACGACGACGCCCTTGGGGCGGCCGGTCGATCCCGACGTGTAGATCAGATACGCCGGGTCGTCCGGCCCGGCGCTCCCGAGCCGGGAATCCGCCCCCTGGACATCACCGGCCACCGAGCCGACCCCGTGGACGTCCTCCATCACAGAGCCGACCCCGTGAACCTCGCCCACCACAGGGCCCACCCCATGGATGTCACCCACCACAGAGCCCACCCCGTGGACGTCACCGGCCGGCCGGCCCGCAGCCGCCCCGGCCGTCGCGCCGGCCGGCCGCGCCACGGCCGAGCGCGGCGGCTCGGCCGGGGTGGCCGGGGGGTCGGCCGGGGTTGCCGGGGGGTCGGCCGGGGTTGCCGGGGGGTCGAGGAGGAGATGGGTGACGGCACTCGCATCGGGGAGCCGGCTGGAGGCGGCGGCGGTGGTCACCACCGTGTCCGTCCCCGAGTCGGCCAGCATGTGGGCGATGCGGTCGGCCGGGTAGTCGATGTCCAGCGGCAGGTAGGCCGCGCCCGACTTCAGCACGCCGAGCAGGGCCACCATCAGCTCCGCCGAGCGCGGGACGGCGACCGCGACGACCCGCCCGGAGCCCGCGCCCAGCGCCCGCAGGCGGCGGGCGAGCATCTCGGCGCGCGCGTCCAGCTCCGCGTAGGTGAGGGACTCGCTCTCGCAGATCACGGCCGTGGCCTGCGGCGTCCGGGCGACCTGGGCCTCGAAGGCGGCGGCCAGAGTCGTCTCGGCGACCTGCCGTTCCTCGCCCGCGAGCCGGGCCCGCGCCGCCTCGCCGTCCGACAGCAGGCCGACGCGGGCGGCGTTCTGCGCGGGATCGTCGGCCACGGCGCGCAGGATGCGGGTGAGCCGGTCGGCGATCCGCAGAACGGCCTCGTCGTCGAGGCGCTGGGCGTGGTACTTCAGCCGCAGGTCCAGCCGGCGTCCCGGCTTGACGATCAGGGCTAGCGGGTAGTGGACGGCGTCGCGGAACTCGTGGCCGGTGATCCTCAGCGTTCCCGAGGGGTCGGCCGCACCGGTCTCCGCGGGGTAGTTCTCGAAGACCACGAGGGTGTCGAACAGCTCGCCACGGCCGGCGAGCCCGGCGGCGCGCTGGAGTTCCGCGAGGCCGAGGTGCTGATGGTCCAGCAGGCTGGTCTGCTCGGCCTGGAGCCGCCCTGCCAGCTCGGCCAGGCTGTCGGCGGGCCGCCAACGGAAACGGGTCGGCAGGGTGTTGATGAACAGGCCGACCATGGACTCGATGCCGTCCACCTCGGCGTCCCGGCCGGAGACGGTGGTGCCGAAGACGACGTCCTGGCTGCCGGTCAGGCGTCCGAGGAGAAGACCCCACGCGCTCTGGACGACCGCGCCCAGGGTCACCCCGTGCCCTCTCGCCCGTGCCGCGAGCCGCGCGGTGACGTTTTCGGGCAGCTCGACGCGCACCTGCCCTGGCCTCAGCCGCCCGTCGCCCGCCGGGGCGCCCACCAGGCGGGTCGGCTCGTCGAGCCCCGCGAGCGCGGCCCGCCAGGCGGCGCGTGCGGCGTCCCGGTCCGCAGAGGCCAGGCGGCGCAGGTACTCGCGGTACGGAGCCACCGGCGGCAACCCGGCCACCTCGGCCCCCGCGTCCGGTGCCTGCGACGAAGCCTCCTCGGAGACGGCGGAGTACAGGGCCATCAGTTCGCGGTGGAGGATCGGCAGCGACCACCCGTCGGCCACGATGTGGTGGAAGGTCAGTACCAGGACGCTCCGGTCGCGCCCGAGCCGGACCAGCGCGCACCGCACCAGGGGCGGGCGGGCCAGGTCGAAGCGGCGCTCGCGTTCCTCGGCCGCGACGGAGTCCGCGACGGCCCGGCGCTGCTCGTCGTCCCCGGACGGGTCTACCTCGCGCCAGGGCAGCTCCAGCCGGTCGGCGATGATCTGTACCGGCCGTCCGGACGGACGCCGGCGGAAGCAGGCCCGCAGCGGAGCGTGCCGGTCCAGCAGCCCCTGGGCGGCTCGGCGCAGGGACTCGCCGTCGACCGGACCGGCCAGTTCGATGATCTGCTGGACCACGTAGGCGTCGCCGTCCGTGCCGTCCAGCAGGGAGTGGAAGTAGAACCCCTCCTGGAGCGGGCTGAGCGGCAGCACCTCCTCGACGGCGACCGGGTGGTCACCCTGCACCTCGGCGAGCTCGTCCTCCGCGAGCCGCAGAAGCGGCGCGTCCGCCACCGCTCCGGCAGCGCCCGCCCCGTCGTAGGCGGTCCCGCCGCCACCGCCATCCATGTCGATGACGACGCTCGTACCGATGTGAAAACCCGTACCGGCGCCTGGACCCATGTCGGCGCCCGTACCGGTGCCGGCGCCCGTAGCTGTGCCCGTGCCCGTGCCCGAACCCGAGCCCGTGCCCGTACCTGTGCCCGAACCCGAACCCGAGCCCGAGCCCGAGCCTGTACCCGAACCCGCGCCCGAGCCCGAGCCCGTACCTGTGCCCGAACCCGAGCCCGAGCCCGCGCCGGTGCCGGTGCCGGTGCCTGTACCCGAACCCGTGCCCGTACCTGAACCCGAGCCCGTGCCCGTACCTGTGCCGGTTCCGGTGCCCGTGCCCGTGCCCGAGCCCGTGCCCGAGCCCGTGCCCTTGCCTGTGCCGCCCGGTCCGGTGGGTCCGCCGGCCGTGCGATCCACCGCTACCTTGGCGAGCGCGGCGGCGGTGCGGTGGCGGAACACGTCGCGGGAGGTGAGCCGCAGCCCCGCCTCGCGCGCGCGGACGAGCAGCCGGATGGCGACGATGCTGTCGCCGCCGAAGGCGAAGAAGTCGTCTTCGGCGGAGACGGACGGAAGGCCCAGCACCTCGGCGTACAGGGCGCACAGCAGCTCCTCGCGGGCGCCGCGCGGGGCGCGTCCGGAGCTGAGGGCGGTGTATTCGGGCGCAGGGAGCGCGGAGCCGTCGAGCTTGCCGCTCGGGGTGACCGGGAGCCGGTCCAGGGGGACGAAGGCCGACGGGATCATGTACTCGGGCAGCAGTTCGGCCGCGTACGAGCGCAGGGTCCTCATCAGGGCGGCGACATCGCGGAACGGCGCGGGACGGTTGGCGTGCGGAAAGGCGGCGGCCGGACGGTAAAGGGCGCCGAGGGGCGCGTCCCCGGCGGCGAAGACCACGTCGAGGCCGCCGTCGTCGGCGTGGCCGTTCCAGGTCACGGCCACCTGGTAGCCGTGGCGGGCCCCGAGCGCGTGCAGGGTCTCGGGGTCGGCGGCCTCCACCGGCGGGGCGGGACGGCCGCCGTCCTCGATGGCGGACAGTGCGGCGAGGTCCTCGGCGAGCCGCGCATTGGGCACCGCGCCGACCCGGAGCCGGGCGGGGCCCGCCGCCAGGCGCGCCTCCAGCCCGTGCATCCCTCCGAGCTCGGCCCACCCGATCTCCTCCTCGCGAAGCTCGGCCCGCTGGGACTCCCCTTCGCGAAGCTCGGCCCGTCCGGATTTCTCCTCGCGAAGCTCGGCCTGCCGAGACTCCCCCTTGTGAAGCTCGGCCCGTTCGGACTTCTCCGCGCCGGGCCGGGTTTCTCCGGTCCCGGATCCGGATTCGGCCGGGGCGGGCCTTGCGGCGGCCGGCTGGGGCTCGTGCTTGCGCAGGACGACGTCGTAGCGGTAGCGGGTCAGTTCGTTGTGGACGGCGCCGCGCTTGAGGCGGATGTCGGGGGTGAAGCCAGGGAGGGCCGCGAAGAAGTCCGGGTCGAGCAGCAGTTCACCCTCCCAGTTCGCCGAGCGGTCGACGACGGAGAGCAGGGCCTTCTTGTCCTGCGGGTACGCGCCGCGACGGGTCTCGACCGCGGCTCGCAGGCAGCGCAGGAGCCGCAGGTTGCGCACGTCGCCGACGAAGACGCTGCCGCCCGGGGCCAGAAGCGTCCCGGCCTGGCGCAGCACGTCGGACAGGTACTCCGCGCTCGGGAAGTACTGGGCGACGGAGTTGACGACCACGGTGTCGAACAGGCCCTCGGGCAGCCCGGTGACGTCGTGCGCGGGCTGGGCGCGCAGTTCGACGCGGCCGGTGAGCTCCGGCTCGGCGGCGACCCGGGCGCGCAGCGTCCGCACGGCCTCCTGCGACAGGTCCGTGCCCCAGTAGACCTCGCAGCCGGGGGCGAGGCGCGAGAGGATGAGCCCGCTGCCGACGCCGATCTCCAGCACCCGGCGGGGCCGCAGCTCCCTGATGCGGGCGACCGTGGTGTCCCGCCATTCCCGCATCTCGGCGAGCGGGATGGGCAGGCCGTCGTACATGCTGTTCCAGCCGGCGAAGTTCTCCCCGAAGCCCTCCGAGCCCGCGGCCGAGTAGAGCAGCTCGTGCAGGTCCTTCCACTTCTCGACCTGTTCGCTCTCCTCGCGGCCCGGCCCGGCGGTGAGGGAGGGGACGACGTAGGCGGCCAGCCGCCGCTCACCCGGGCGGTCCTCGCGGGCCACCACCGCGACCTGGTCCACGGCCTGGTGCCCCCGCAGCACGGACTCGATCTCACCGGGTTCGACGCGGAAGCCGCGGATCTTCACCTGCGAGTCGGCGCGGCCGAGGAACTCAAGCCGTCCGTCGGACTTCCATCGCACCAGGTCGCCCGTGCGGTACAGCCGCTCGCCCGGCGGGCCGAAGGGGTCGGCGACGAACCGTTCGGCGGTCAGGTCCGCGCGTCCGAGGTAGCCGCGGGCCAGGCCGGCCCCGCCGAGGTACAGCTCGCCGGCGACCCCGGCGGGCACCGGGCGCAGGCGGGCGTCCAGCACGTAGGCCCGGGTGCCGGGGTCGGGGACGCCGATGGGCACGATGGCGCCGGAGGGGATGTCAGGGTCGCACAGGCCGAGGGTGGAGTTGGTGGTCGCCTCGGTCGGGCCGTAGGCGTTGAACATCATCCGGCCGCGCGCATAGCGGCCGACCAGCTCGGGCGACACCCGCTCGGTGCCTGCCAGCAATGTGGCGGCGGGCGGCAGCCGTACGTCCTGCGGCATGGCGGCGAGCAGGGCCGGGGGGAGGATCATGAACGTGACGCCGTTGGCGTCGGCGTAGTCGGCGAGCGGCGCGCCGGGCACCCGCAGCTCCGACGGCACGACGACCAGGCGGCCTCCGGAGAGCAGGCCGAGGCACAGGTCCCAGAAGGCCACGTCGAAGCTGGGCGAGGAGAACTGCAGGACCCGGCTGTCCGGGCCGACGCCGAACCGCTCGCTCTGGGTGGCGACCAGCTTGGCAACGCCCGCGTGCGACAGCACCACGCCTTTGGGACGTCCTGTGGAGCCGGAGGTGTAGATGACGTAGGCCGCGTTGAGCACCGACAGCCGTCCCCTGTCGGCCTCGGAGGGGTCGTGGGCCGGGCGGGCCGCCAGCTCGCGCGCGGTCTCCGGCGCGTCGAGGACCAGCACGCCGACGCCATCGGACGGCGGGATCCCGTCCAAGGCGCCGCCGGTGGTGACAAGACAGTCGGCGGTGGTGACCAGGCAGACGGGCGCGGCGTCGGCCAGCATGTAGGCGATGCGGCCGGCCGGGTAGTCGGTGTCCAGGGGCAGGTAGGCGGCGCCGGCCTTCAGGACGGCCACCTCGGCGACGATCAGCTCGGCCGACCGGGGCAGGGCGAGGCCGACGACGCGCTCGGGTCCGGCCCCGCGCGCGATCAGCGCGTGGGCGAGCCGGTTCGCGCGCTCGTTCAGTTCGGCGTAGGTGAGGGCGAGGTCCTCGAAGACGAGGGCGACGGCGTCCGGCCGGCGGCGGACCTGCTCGGCGAACATCTCGGGCCAGGTGAGCGACGGGACCTCGTGGGCGGTGTCGTTCCACTCGGCAAGGACGCGGCGGCGCTCCTCGGCGGTGAGCAGTTCCAGCTCGGCGACCGGGACCTGCGGCCGGGCGAGCCCGTCGGCGAGCAGCGTCTCGTAGTGGCCGAGCATCCGGTCGGCGGTCGCGCCGTGGAACAGGTCGGGGCGGTAGGTCAGGCGCGCCTCGTAGGTTGCGGCGGCTTCGCGCGGTTCCGCGCTCGCCACCGTCACGATCTCCAGTGACACATCCAGCGGTCCTGCCGCCTCAAGTGACATGTCCAGCGGTCCCGCAGCCTTCAGTGACAGGTCCAGCGGTCCCGCGGCCTCCGGTGACGCGTCCAGCGGTCCTGCGGCGGCGAGCGCCGCCCGGACGCCGCCGATCGCCACGGCCGTGGTGAAGAACAGGCCGCCGCCGCGCGTCGGCTCGGGCCGCAGGTCCGATATGAGGCGGGAGAGCGGGACGCGGTGCGCGCGGGCCTCCTCGCGGGCGGCGGCCACCCGCCGGACCAGCTCGCCGAAGCCCGTGCCGCCGTCGAGTCCGACCCGCAGCGGCAACCCGTCGTATCCGACGCAGACATCGCCCGTGCCGCCGTAGCGGTACAGCAGCGCGACGTAGGCGGCGAGCAGGCGGTCCTCGGTGCCGGCGTCTTCACGCGGATCGGCCGCCGAAGCGACGGCAGGACAGGCCAGCGTGCGGACGCGCGTCTCGCGGCCCGCGGCGGGTGCCGGCGGGTGCGGGAAGTCGATCGGGAGGACCGTCTCCTGCGGAAGCGGGGCGAGCCGCCGGTGCCAGTACGCCATCACTTCGTCAGTAGCCGACACAGGTGACCGAGCCTCCAAAACCGGACGAAAACCGCCAAAGCGACCTCAAGCGAGCTTCATACTAAGGTAAGCATTACCTAAGTTGATAGATCAGCGCCAGAGGAAACCGCCCAACTCTGGGGCTACAGTTAAGGCGTGCCTTACCTAAGTTGGGGAAGACGGAACGTGAGAGCGGCCCGGTGACGCGCCGGTGGCGTCCCGCCGTCCTGGTGGCGCTGCTCGGCGCGGTCCTGGTCGCGCTCTGCCTGCTCTCGATCGCGCTGGGCGCCCGCGCCCTCCCCCTCGACCAGGTCGTCCGGACGCTGCTCGGGCACGCGCCCGACCAGACGGCCGGCAACGTCGTCTGGTCGGTGCGCGTCCCCCGCACCGCGCTGGGCTTGGCGGCGGGCGCGGCCCTCGGGCTGTCCGGCGCGCTCATGCAGGCCCTGACGCGCAACCCGCTCGCCGACCCCGGCCTGCTCGGCATCAGCGCCGGCGCCGCGTTCGCGATCGTGGTGTCGGTCGCGGTGCTCGGCGTCGGGTCGCTGTACGGATACATCTGGTTCGCCTTCGCGGGCGCGCTCGCCGCGAGCGTCGTGGTGTACCTGCTCGGCGGCCTGGGACGCTCGGGCCTGACCCCGGTCAAGCTCGCCCTGTCCGGAGTCGCCGTGAGCTCGCTGCTGTTCTCGCTCACCAACGCCGTCGTCCTGACCGACCCGGACGCGCTGAACCGCTACCGCTTCTGGTCGGCCGGCTCGCTCGCCGACCAGGACGGTGACACCGTGCTGCGCATCCTGCCGTTCATCGCCCTCGGCACGGCGCTGGCGCTGGCCTGCGCGCCCGCGCTCAACAGCCTGGCACTCGGCGACGACGTGGCGGCCTCGCTGGGCAGGCGGCTCGGGCTGGTCCGGCTTCAGGGGGCGGTCGCCGTCACGCTGCTCACGGGCGCGGCGGTGGCGGTCATCGGCCCGGTGGTCTTCGTCGGGCTCGTGGTGCCGCACGCCGCCCGGATCCTCGCCCAGCACTCGGGGTTCGGCCCCGACCACCGCCTGCTGCTGCCGCTGTCGGCGGTGCTGGCGCCCTGCCTGGTGCTGGCGGCCGACATCGTCGGACGGGTCGCCGCGCGGCCCACCGAGATCCAGGCGGGCGTCCTCATCGCCTTCATCGGCGGCCCGTTCTTCATCGCCCTGGTCCGCCGGCGCCGGCTCGCGGAGGTCTGAGCATGGCCTTCCCTACCCCCGCTCCCCCGGCCGGCACCGCCGCGGTCACCTCGCGCCGCCCGTTCCGGCTGGCCGTGCCGCCCGTCTCCGGGTTCCTGCGCCCTCGCCTGGTCGCCGTGTGCGTGGCGCTCGCCGTCGTCACCTTCCTGGTCCTGTGCTGGGGCGTCTCGGTCGGCGACTACCCGATCGGCCTCACCTCGGTCGTCAGGGCGCTGGCCGGGCAGGGGGACCCCGGGACGCTGCTGGTCGTGCGCGAGCTGCGGCTGCCGCGCGCCCTGGTCGGGCTGCTGACCGGCATCGGCTTCGGCGTCTCCGGCTCGATCTTCCAGACCATGACCCGCAACCCGCTGGCCAGCCCGGACATGATCGGGCTCACCCAGGGCGCCGGCGCAGCCGTCGTCGCGGGCATCGTGCTGGGGTGGGACGGCGGGCTCGGGCCGCAGGCGCTCGGGCTGCTCGGCGCGCTGGTCACCGGCCTGCTCGTCTACCTGCTGGCGTGGAGCCGCGGCACCACCGGCTACCGGATCATCCTGGTCGGCATCGGGCTGTCGTGGATCTTCACCAGCGCCACCGACTACCTGGTCGCCAAGGGCGGCCGGTTCCAGGCGCAGGCCGCGCTCGGCTGGCTGGTGGGCAACCTCAACGGCCGCGGTTGGGACCAGGTCACCCCGCTCGCCCTGGCCATGGCGGTGCTGGTGCCGCTCGCGCTGACGCTGGGCCGCCTGAACCGGACGCTCCAGCTCGGGGACGACGTCGCCGCGGGCCTCGGCACCCCGGTGCAGCGGGTCAGGTTCACGCTGCTGCTCACCGGGGTCGGGCTGGTCGCCTTCGGCACCGCGGCGGCCGGGCCGATCGCCTTCGTGGCCCTGGCCGCGCCGCAGATCGCGCAGCGGCTCGCCGGCACCGCTTGGCCGCCGCCGGTGGCCTCGGGGCTGGCCGGGGCTCTGGTCGTGCTCTCCTCCGACCTCGCCGCGCGCGAGCTGCTCCCCGCCACGGAGCTGCCGGTCGGAATCGTCACCGGTGTGCTGGGCGCGCCGATCCTGCTCTGGCTGCTCATCCGCGCCAACCGCGCGGGCTCAGGAGGCTGAACGCATGTCGACCATCCACCCGGACCTGCGGGCGAGCGACCTGCACCTGGCCTACGACGACCGGCCGGTCGTCGAGGGCCTCGACCTGGTCGTCCCGCCGGGGCGCGTCACCGCCATCGTCGGCGCCAACGCCTGCGGCAAGTCCACGCTGCTGCGGGCGCTGGCGCGGCTGCTGGCGCCGCGCCGGGGAGCCGTCCAGCTGGACGGCCGCGCCCTGCACTCGATCCCGACCAGGGAGCTGGCGCAGCGCCTCGGCATCCTGCCGCAGTCACCGGTCGCGCCGGAGGGTCTCACGGTCATCGACCTGGTCACGCGGGGCCGCTCGCCGCACCAGACCTGGTGGCGGCAGTGGTCGGCGGCCGACGAGCAGGCCGTCCACGGCGCGCTGGCCGCCACCGGCATGACCGACCTGGCCGGGCGCGCGGTCGACGAGCTGTCCGGCGGCCAGCGCCAGCGCGCGTGGATCGCGATGGCCGTCGCGCAGGGCACCGAGGTGCTCCTGCTCGACGAGCCGACGACCTACCTGGACCTGGCGCACCAGATCGACGTCCTCGACCTGATCACCGACCTCAACCGGCGCGAGAACCGCACGATCGTGATGGTCCTGCACGACCTCAACCAGGCGTGCCGGTACGCCGACCACGTCATCGCCATGAAGTCGGGCCGTGTCGTCGCCGAGGGCGCGCCCGCCGAGGTCATCACCGCGCGGACCGTGCGGGACATCTTCGACCTGCGCTGCCAGGTCACGACGGACCCGGTCAGCGGCACCCCGTTGATCATCCCGATGAGCCGCCACCACGACACCGGGCGCGCGGAGGCGGCCCACTAGCGCGCCGCGGTCAGGGCCGGGCGGTGAGATAGCCGCCCATGGTGCGGAAGTAGTCGGTGGCCGCGTGTTCGGCGCCGTCCTCGGTGCGCAGCCGCCGCAGGACCAGGCCGTGCCGCCGCCCACCGCGCGCGTCGGCGCCGCTGACGACGACCACCCCGTCCCCCTCGCGGATGAAGACGCGGCCGGGGGTGCCGCCGTAACGCGCCTGCGACACGGCCGCCGACACGACGCGGACGCGCTCGCCGCGGTAGTAGGTGAAGGCGTTGGGATAGGGGTCCGACTGCGCTCGCACCAGCCGCTCCAGGTCCTGCGCCGGCCAGGTCCAGTCGATGCGGCCGTCCTCGATGGACCGCTTGTGGAAGAAGCTCGCCTTGGTGCGGTCCTGGGGCACCCACGTGGCCCGGCCCGAGGCGATGAGCTCCAGAGCGTCGCGTACGATGGGGCCGATCAGATCGACCGTCTTGTGGAACAGGTCGGTGGCGGTGTCGCAAGGTCCCACCGCTACGGCCCGTTGCAGCACGATGTCGCCCGCGTCGAGTTCGGCGTTCATGCGGTGGGCGGTGACGCCGACCTGCTCCTCGCCGTTGATGAGGGCCCAGATCAGCGGGGAGAAGCCCGCGTACGACGGCAGCAGCGAGTCGTGGACGTTCAGCGTGCCGTGCCGGGGAAGGTCGAACACCTCCGGCGGCAGCCACGTGCGCCAGTTGTTGGCGACGATGATGTCGGGTGCCGCGTCGCGCAGCGCCTGGAGCAGAGCGGGATCGTCGGGGCGGTTGCGCAGGAGCGCGGGGACGTCGTGCTCGGCGGCCAGCTCCGCCACCGAGTCGTCCCAGATCTTCTCGTAGGCGTGGTCGCTCTTGGGGTGGGTGACCACCAGCGCGACCTCGTGACCCGCGTCCAGCAGGGCTTGCAGGGTGCGATGGCCCCACGTCTGGTAGCCGAACATGACGACCCGCATGAACGATCCTCTCCTCAGCGATCTGGTGAATCGGCCGTCCCCACCGGCAAGGGGAGACGGCCGTCCGGGCCGGCGGTTCACTCGCCGCCGGGGCGGCCGTGGCGCCAGTAGCCCATGAAGGCGACGGTCCGGCGGTCGACGCCCAGCTCTCCGACCAGGTGGCGGCGCAGTCCCGTGACCACCCCGGCCTCGCCGGCCAGCCAGGCGTAGAAGCCGCCCTGGACGGCGGTTCCGGGGTCGGGGACCTCCCAGAGGTCGTCGTCCTCCTCCTGCTCCTGCGGCGCCGCCGCGGGTGCCCGCCGTTCCAGCGCCACCGCGGACTCTTGCGGCTCCGGCGCCGGCGCCGGCGCGGATCCCTGTTCCCGGCCGCCGGCCGCGCCGGCGACGGCCCTGGCCGGGGGCGGTGCGGCGGGCGCGAGGCGGGCCGCGGCCGCGCGGACGGCGGCGGACAGCCGCTCGCCGTGGGCGTGGCCGTGCCCGCCCGCCTCCGCGCCGCCGCGGGGCAGCCAGGTGACGCGGACGCCGGGCGGCACGAACAGGACCCGGGTGTCCGCCGGGTCGGGCACCTCGAGGATGACCTCGGCGTGCACGTGGCCGGGCAGGGACTCGGCGATGGCGGCGATGGCCGGGACGGCGGTCTCGTCGCCCGCGATCAGCAGGCGTGTCGCGTCCGGCGGCGGAGCCCATTCGCGGCCGGTGGCCGGGCCGCGATGGCGCGCGTCCGGGCCGACCACCACCAGCGGGTCGCCGGGCCGGGCCGAACAGGCCCACCGGGAGGCCGGGCCGGCGGCCCCGTGCAGCACGAAGTCGATGTCGAGCTCGCGGGCGCCGGGGCGCACCGCGCCCGCGGTGTAGGTGCGGATGGGGTTGCGGTGCTCCGGCGGCAGCATCCGCCACCGCCGGTACCAGTCGCCGCCCTCCGGCAGGTGCGGGTAGCCGCGACCCGGGATCGGGAACAGCAGGTTGATCCGCTGGTCGAGCCCGTGTCCGGCGAACAGGTCCAGGTCGTCGCCGGTGAAGGTGACGCGCGTGAAGCTCGGCCCAAGCCCGGTCACGCGGGTCACCCGCACGCGGAACACCCGGTACGCGGAGACCTCCTCGGCCTCCGGACCCGCGGTCTCCTCGGTGCCGACGGCCATGGGCTGCCTCCTTCCAGGTCGCGACTTCCGCTTTAACTTAGCTTTGCCTAACCTAAGAACTCAACCCGGAGCCACCCCGGCTTCAGCGCACGGGTCTCCGCCGGCGCCGTCGCGGCCTCCGACCGGCGCCGGGACGCGCGATTCCGGGCTGGCCGACGCTGCCGCTCGACGACCCGGCGCCCATGCAAAAATTGCGGATCCCGCATCTTTTCTGATCACGCACTTATTGCTAGAGTCGATGGCGTGGACATCGGACAGGACGGCGCGGGGCTGAGAGAACGCAAGAAGCAGCAGACCCGCATCGCCCTGAGCTGGGCGGCCATCCGGCTCACCGTCGAGCGCGGCTGGGACAACGTCCGGGTGGAGGACATCGCCGCCGAAGTCGGGGTCTCTCCGCGCACGTTCAACAACTACTTCTCCAGCAAGGCCGAGGCGATCGCCTCACGGCACCTCGACCGCGCCCGACTGATCGCGGAGGAGCTCCGCGCCCGGCCGGCGTCCGAGCCCATCTGGGAGGCCGTCGTCAACGCGGTGACGGCCCGCTTCGACATGCGGGAGGACGGCGACAGGGCGAAGGACGACACCGGCGCCCTACCGAACGTGTCCCGCGACCAGTGGGCCGCCGGGCTTCGCGTCATGCTCGCCGAACCGGCGATGCACGGCGAGTTCCTCAAGGCCGGCGCGATCGCCGAGGCCGAGTTGGCCGCGGCGGTCGCCGAGCGCACCGGCACCGACGTCGTCCGCGATCTCTACCCGCGCCTGGTGGCGGCGGCGGTCGGTGCCGCGCTCGGCGTGGTCATGGACCACTGGGTACGCACCAACGGCTCGGCCCCGCTGATGTCGCTGCTGCACGACGCTCTGGGCAGGATCTCCGCGGGCCTGCCCGATCCGAGGACTCCACCCGCCTGATCCAACAGCTTCACCCGCCTGATCCAAGAGCTCCACCCGCCTGATCCGAGAACTCCACACCCGTCAGAGCTCCACACCGCTGTCCGGTGATCCGGCCGGTGCACCGGCCTCACACCGCCGGCCGCCCCGGGCCGGCCGTCCAACGGCTGTCGCCGACGCCCCCCTTCGGCCGCGACCGCTGCCCGCACGCCCATCGACAGGCCGGCGCCGCCGGCCCTGTTCGCCATGCCATCCGAACGCGAGGAGAACCCCCATGTCCGAATCCGAGTCCCGGTCCGCGGCCGTGTCCGCCGACGTCGTCATCGCCGGGGCCGGGCCCAACGGGCTCATGCTGGCCTGCGAGCTGAGCCTGGCCGGGGTGCGGCCGCTGGTGCTGGAGCGGCTGACCGAACGCGCCCAGGAGGGCAAGGCCAACGGCCTGGTCGGCCAGGTGGTGCGCATGCTCGACCGCCGCGGCCTGTACGAGCGGCTCGGCGGCTCTCCCCCGCCGAAGCCGCAGCCGGGCTTCGTGTTCGGCGCGATGCCACTGCACCTGCACCTGCTGGCCGAGCGCGACAACCCGCTGTACATCCTGCAGGTGCCGCAACGCGAGGCCGAGCGCGTCCTGGAGGAGCGCGCCACCGAACTCGGCGTCGAGATCCGCCGGGGCCACGAGCTGACCGGGGTGTCGCAGGACGACGACGGGGTCACCGTCGAGATCTCCGGACCGGACGGCGCCTACCGCCTCACCGCGCGGTACCTGGTGGGGGCGGACGGCGGGCGCAGCGCGGTGCGCAAGCTGTCGGGCATCGGCTTCCCCGGTGTCACCAAGGACGACACCACCTCCCGCACCGCGCACGTCAGCGTCCCGGAGACCATCATCGACCGGGCCACGGGCGGGCTGGACCTTCCCGGCTACGGGGCCGTCATCCCGCCGTTCATGCACCACCGCACCGAGCGCGGGATGTTCGCGTACGCCCCGTTCCCGACCGGGACGATAATGACGACCGCCGAGTGGGAGCCGGAGGCGCGGGAGGACGCCACCGCCCCGCTCACCCTGGAGGAGCTGCGCGCGAGCCTGCGGCGCGTGCTCGGCGTGGATGTGCCGTTCGGCCCGCCGCGAGGCGAGGGACCGCACATGCTGCGCCGGCTGACCGGCGGGAACACCCGCCTGGCCGACCGCTTCCGCGACCGCCGCGTGCTGCTGGCCGGGGACGCCGCCCACGTGCACAGCGCGATCGGCGGCCCCGGCCTCAACCTCGGCCTGCAGGACACGATCAACCTGGGATGGAAACTCGCCGCCGAGATCCAGGGCTGGGCGCCGCCTGGGCTGCTGGACAGCTACGAGGCCGAGCGGCGACCGGCGGCCGAGCGGGTGATCATGCACACCCGGGCGCAGTCCGCGCTGATCGCCCCGGGCGGCGATGTCACTTCGCTTCGCGAGCTGTTCGGCGAGCTGCTGCGCGACCCGGGCGCCGTCCGGCACATCGCCGCCACGATGGCGGGTGCGGACGTCCGGTACGACATGGGCGGGGAGGGTGAGGCCCATCCGCTGGTCGGAGGATGGGCTCCGGACCTGACGCTGGACACCGGGGCGGGCCCGGTCCGGCTCGCCGAGCTCACCGCGAGCGCCCGGCCGCTGCTGCTGGACCTGACCGAGGACGGCTCACTGGCGGCGGAGCTGTCCGGCTGGCGTGACCGGGTGGACGCCGTCGCCGGCCGCCCGGCCGGCCCACCCGAGGGGGACGCGGGCGCGACCGCGCCGGTCACCGCGTTGCTGCTGCGGCCGGACTGCTACGTGGCCTGGGCCACCGGCGCCGCCCGTCCGGGCGACCAGGACCGGCGGGCGCTCAGAGCGGCGCTGTCGCGCTGGTTCGGCGCACCGGTGAACTCCGTGCGGGACGCCCCGTCCCTGCGCTGATCAGCGCGGACCGGCCCAGCGCGTGCGTGACCACCCGCCCGGCCGCCGGCCGACGCCGGCCATACGGGGTCCTCACCAGCGGGTCCGCCAGGTCGCGGAGGGCACGCCGATGTGGCCTCCCGTGGCCGGCCCGCGGGGCAGGGCCAGGGCGGCCTCGGGTTCGGGGGCCGTGCGCGGCTCCACGGAAGCGCCGCTACGGGCGATATCGCGGGCGACCAGGCCGGCGAGCAGGCTGAGGGCGTGCTCGGAGGGGCTGCCCGGTTCGGCCTGCAGGATGACCAGCTGCTGCCCGGGCGCGCTGTTGACGGAGAACGACTCGTAGGCCAGCTGGAGCTCGCCGACCTCGCGGTGGTGGAAGTGCTTCCACTCCTGGCCGGTGCTGCGCACGTCGTGGCGCGCCCACAGGCGGCGGAACTCGTCGCTGTGGGCGGACAGCTCCTCCACCAGCTTGGGCAGGAACGGGTCGTCGGGATCGGTGCCCGCGGCGGCGCGCAGCATCGCGGCCTTGTTGTAGGCGGTCTGCTCCCAGTCGAAGAAGAACTCGCGCGCCGCGGGGTCCAGGAAGGTCATCCGCATGAGGTTGTCGCGGTGGCCGAGCCCCGCGTAGAGCGCGTCGGCCATCGGGTTGGCGGCGAGGATGTCCATGTAGCGTCCGTGGACGAACGCCGGGGTGGCCTGCCAGCTGTGCAGGAGGCGCACCAGGTGCGGGCTGGCCTCCTCGTGGCGGGCGGCGGCGGCCTGGCGGCGCCGCACCCTGGGGCGCGCGAGCTCGAACAGGTGCTCGGTGGCGTCGGCGTCCAGGTCCAGGACGCGGGCGAGGGCCTCGAGCACGTGCTCGGACGGGCGGCGCTCGCGTCCCTGCTCCAGCCGGATGTAGTAGTCGGTGCTGACCCCGGCCAGCATCGCCACCTCCTCGCGGCGCAGTCCCGGAGTCCGTCGGCGGCCTACTCGCCTGATCCCGACCTCCTCGACGGCCTTGGCTTCGCGCCGGGCCCGGAGGAAGTCACCAAGGAGACGCTCACTGTCCATTTCGTCACGTTACGACACATCTACGGCTTTAGGGTGGGAGTGTTACACCCAGCTTAAATTCTCCCGGGTAGAACGCGTCCTGGCAGGTCAAGCCAGAGTGAAGCACGATGGACGCATGCCTCTCACCGTCACGGAACACAGAGCCACGGCGTCCCCTGATCGCTTCGCACCGAAGCGACGGACGAGCGCCGAGGCGCCCGTGGCCTGACCTTGTCCCCATGGGCCGTGCGTCCCTCGCCACCGGCTCGCGCCACGGCCCACCGCGTCACAACGCGTGCCGAGAGAAGAGAAGATCATGCAGATGTACCTGTACGGTTTCGCACTGAGCAACTCCGAGATGCTGCTCGCCACCTTCAGCTTCGTCCTGCTCTGCGGAGCGGTGATCGGCGGGGTCAAGGTCATACTGCACGACCCGCTCGACGACCTGCTCCCCCGCGGGCGCTCCTGCGAGGAGGACATGCTGTTCCGCAGGTTCGCCGACGGCGAGATCGACGACGACGAGTACCGCCACCACCGCGAGGCCCTGCGCGGCTCGCCAGGGGCCAGGACGCCATGCGGCGCCGGCGCCGGGAAGGTGAAGCAGTCCGCCGGCCGTCGTCCATGAGGCCGCGCCGGCCGAGAACGGGCCGGCCGGATCCCCCGGTTCCACCGGCGGTACGCGATCGCGTACCGCCGGTGGCTCATGTGCGGACCGGTCACCTCGTCCGGGGCTGGACCGCCGCGGCGGCCCCGCGGGCGAAGCCCCACCTGGCGGGGACGCCACCCGGCTCGGTGGCGCGGGAGCGCTGCAGGACGGTGTCCAGCGCCCACACACCCGGGCCCAGCACCGCGATGAGCAGGAAGGCCCAGCAGAACATCGCCGCCGCCTCACCGCCGTTGTTCAGCGGCAGCAGGGCCTGCGGCTGGTGCACCGTGAAGTAGGCGTAGGCCATGGAACCCGACGCCAGCACGGCGCTGACGCGGGTGAACAGTCCGACGAGGACGAGCGCGCCGAAGACCAGTTGGATCGCCGCGGCCCACCAGCCGGGCCAGGTGCCGAAGGGGATGGCATGGCCCGAGCCGCGGTTGCCGCCGAGGACGCCGAAGACGGACGACAGCCCATGGCACAGGAACAGCAGGCCTGTCACGAAGCGGAACAGCGAGAGCACCGGTCCGGAGAACCTGTCGACGTTCATGAGTCACCTCTTGGTCTGTGTGGCCGCCGCGCATGGCCCCGGCACGGCATGAGGCCATGCGGGACCGCGGCCGGACGGCCGGGGGTGGGAACCGTCCTCGCGGTCTGCCTCGGGACGGCTCCCGCCGCGCGCGTACGCGCACCGGGTTCCGCCCGCCCGCGAGATACGGGAAGTTCAGGGCGCAGGCGTCGGCGCCTGCCTTTCCGCTGGTCCTCGTCATCCCGTCCATGGACCTCGAGGTCGTCTCGCCCGGCGCCGTCCACATGTGGCCGGACCGGTGAGCGCCCACCCCAGAATCAAGTGCGGGCCACCCCTAGTCAACGCCCCGCGGGCTCGGGTGGACGCCCGCTCCAGGCCGCCTCAAGGCCGCTTCGAGGTCACCGGCCCTGAGCTGCGCATCTTCGCCCCACCCGGCCGGGGCGGCGCGTGACCCGTGTCACACGCCGGTGAAAGTTTCCGTTGGGATATTCCACTTGCGCGGTAAATCCGCTCCCCGGCGCGGGCGGCGAGGCCGTTCTCCGGCGCCGGTCAGGCCGGGAAGGTCACCGTGCAGGGCACGCCGTTGAGCAGGAAGCCGGTCGGCCGGTCGTTGACGCCGCTGTAGGAGGCGTTGAAGCCGAAGGAGTAGGTCTGGCCCGCGTCGATCGCCTGCTGCCAGGCCGGGGCGGTGAAGGTGACCCAGGGCGGCGCCTGGGTGGCGGTCGCGTTCCAGACGACGGTGACCGCCTGGTTCCCCGAGAAGGCCAGCCGCAGCGTCCAGTTCTTGATCGGGATGGGGCCGAGGTTGGTGACGCGCACGTTCGCCGACAGGCCGGTGCCCCAGTCGACGGCCGAGTAGGCCACCCGGCAGGCGGGGACGGGGACCGGCGTGGACGGGGTGGGCGTGGGGGTGGGGGTGGGCGTCGGCGAGGGGCTCGGGCTGGGCGGCGGCAGGCCCTGCTGGGCGCGGGCGGTGTAGAGCGCGGACGGGACGCTCTGGTTGCCCGCGGCGTCCCTGGCGATCACCCGGAAGCTGTAGAGCCGGCCCGGCACCAGGTTCGTCGCGGCGAAGTAGGGCCGGTCGGCGTTGGCGGAGGTCACCGTCACCGTGCCGATGCGGGAGAAGACGTCGCCCTGCAGCATGGAGACGTCGTAGGCGACGACCCCGACGTTGTCGGTGGAGGGCCGCCAGCAGAACGGCACCGCGCCGGTGTAGTCGGCCACGCACTCCCACAGCCCGGTCGGCTGGGACGGCGGCTCGGTGTCGGCGAGGGTCGGCGTGGGCCTCGGCGAGGGGGAGGGCGGCGGTACGGGCGCCGCCGCATGAGCGGGGGTGGCCAGCGCGGTGATCAGCGCCGCCGCCACGGCGACCGCCCAGCGTTTGCTCGAGCGCATGGGTCACCTTTCTCGGTCGGAGGTTCGCGGGTCGGCGGACCGGTGCGAGGGACCGCCGGCGGTCGCATCAACGCACCCGGGCCCGGAGGGGTCAACCCCCAGGGCGGGGGCGCGGACGGCGGCCATGCGTCCTGCGGGGAAGCCCCGCGCGCGAGGTGAAATTTTCAGCGCCGGCCGCCGCCCGGCCGTACGAGGGCCCATGACAGCACCACGGAAAGTGTGTTTCGCGGACATGTCGGAACGCGCACCGGAGATCTACCGTGCGCTGAAAGGCCGTGAGCCAGGTCACATTAGGAGCCCTCCATGGTCCCATCACCCCCCTCTCCCCCCACTCGCCGAGCCGGGCCCGCACGGGCCGCCTCCTTCCTGACGGCCGTCATCCTCGCGCTCGCCGGCCTGTTCGGCGCCACGCTGACCGCCCCGCCGGCGGGCGCCGCCTCGCTGGTCCAGGTGGGCTCGTTCGGCGCCAACCCCGGCGCCCTCGCCATGTACGCCTACCGGCCGGACGGGCTGGCGAGCGACCGTCCGCTGGTGGTGCTCCTGCACGGCTGCACCCAGAACGCGAGCGGCTACTTCGCCAACTCCGGCTGGCGCAAGTACGCCGACCAGTGGGGCTTCACGCTCGTGCTGCCGCAGACCGGCAGCGCCAACAACTCCTCCAGTTGCTTCAACTGGTTCCAGACCGGCGACACCGCCCGCGGACAGGGCGAGGCGGCCTCGATCCGCGCCATGGTGGCCTACGCGGTCGCCACCTACGGCTCCGACCCGGCCCGGGTGTACGTCAGCGGCCTGTCGGCCGGCGGCGCCATGTCGGCGGTCATGCTGGCCAACTATCCCGACGTCTTCGCCGCGGGGTCGATCGGGGCCGGGCTGGCCTACCGCTGCGCGACCAGCCTGACCGAGGCGTCCGGCTGCCAGTACGGCGCGACGTCCAAGACCCCGCAGCAGTGGGGCGCCCTGGTGCGCGGCGCCTATCCCGGCTACTCCGGGCCGTACCCGCGCGTCGCGATCTGGCAGGGCCAGTCGGACTACACCGTCACCCCGGCGAACGGCACGCAACTGCGCGACCAGTGGACCAACGTCCGTGGGGTGTCCCAGACCGCGACCTCGACGCGGTCGCTCACCGGCGGCACGACGCTGCGGGTGTACGGAGCCGACGACGTGCGGCTCTACGAGATCGCCGGGATGGGCCACGGCCTGCCGGTCGACCCCGGAAGCGCGGCCGACCAGTGCGGCGCCACGGCGGCCTACTTCCTGGACACGATCTGCTCGGCCTACCACGACGCGCTGTTCTTCCGCCTGGACGGCGGGGCCCAGCCGACCCCGACGCCGACGGTCACCCCGACGCCCACCCCGACCCCGACGCCCACTCCGACCGTGCCGGGGACGTGCGTGCGGGCGAGCAACCACGCCCACACCTCCGCGGGGCGGGCGCACCAGTCGGGCGGCTACACCTACGCCAACGGCTCCAACGACGCCATGGGCCTGTGGAACACCTTCACCGTCCACGCGCTCAGGCAGACCGGCCCGGACTACTGGGTGCTGGCCGACGGCCAGTGCTGAACCCCGGCCACCGGCGCGGGGCGCCGGCGGCCCGGCCCGAGCCCTTCAGCGGTACTCCTCCTGCTTGTCCACGATGTCGCGCGTGTCCAGGACGGCGTGGACCTCGACCGCGCCCGGCCAGGCCGAGCCGGACACCCGCCACACCTCCTCGCGCCCGTGCGGCCGGACCTGCAGGTCGCCGCCGAGGAACACGACGATGCCGGCGGCGGCGAGCGCGCCGAGCTCCACCAGCTCGGCGGCCGGCGGCCCCTCGGCGAGGAAGCGGGTGAGGCCGTCGAGCCAGGGGTCGGCGTGCCGCGTTCCGGCCAGCCCGTCCCGGGCCCGGCGGAGCGCGCGCGCCAGGGCGAGGTCGGCGCTGAAAGAGGGGTCGGCGCGCCTGGCCAGGTCGGCGCGCAGGTAGCCGCGCATCCAGCGCTGCAGCCCGGCGCGGTCGCCGAATCGGATGCCGGCGAGCGGGCGATCGAGCCGGTCCAGGTCCAGCCGGTCGGCGAAGCGCGGCACGGCGTGCCTGATCAGCGCGCGCACCGCCCTGCTCCCCCACTCCTCGGCGGCGTAGGCGGGGGCGAAGTCCTCCCAGGTCGTCCGGACCCGCCCGGGGTGGGCGGTGATCAGTTCGTGGTAGTAGGCGTAGCCGAGGTCCTTGGCCACCAGCGGCCACACCTCGCGCCGGAAGTGCGCCGGGCCGCGCGGCAGCGCCTCCGGCGCGGCGAACCGGGGCTCGGGCGCCGAAGCTCCGCTCGCCCGGTAGGCGATCGCGGCGTGGCAGGGCACCCCCCTGGCCGAGCCCAGGTAGAGCACGGGCTCGCCGCCCGACGGCAGGTAGACCACCTCCCCGCGGCGGTCGCGGGAGAATCGGCCGCCGCGCCCCTCCGTGAGCGGCGCGAGGACCCCGGCGAGCCCGGGCCCCATTCCGCGGACGAGCACGGGGAGGCCCGCGGGCGGACCCCCCGCCGTGAGATCGGGCATCGGCCGTTCGGCCACCGTCACCGCGTTCACGGTCCACCTCCAATATACCTACAAAAAAGGTAGGTAAACCATGAAGTAATGTCAACGCGAGTGACGGAACCCTTCCCGTGCGTCACCTTCCCCCGCCGCCCCGCCGCGGCACCGCGAACCGGCATCCGCTCGGCGAAGTCGGGACTTCGCGCCCCCCGGCCGCGGACAGGCCGCGGGCGACCGGGCGGCACGCGGAGGCCGGCCACGGTCGCCCGGAAGACGACGAAGGCCGCTTCCCCGAAAGGGAAGCGGCCTGTGACGTGGTGGGCGATACTGGGATCGAACCAGTGACCTCTTCGGTGTGAACGAAGCGCTCTCCCGCTGAGCTAATCGCCCTTCGCCGTGGCCTGCGCCCCGCTCGGAGTGCCTGCCAACGGGGAAAACCATACCTCACTCAGGAGGGTCCTGGCGAAGCGAGGCGAAGATCCAGTGGGGAAGGTTCCCGGGAGTCCGGCGGCGTGGCGCCCTGTTGTCATAGCATCGTCATGCCCCATACTCATCCGAATCGCACCACTTATGATCTTTACTCCGACACACCCGCAGATGCCCTGTAGGACGGTAGGACGACAGCTAAAACCCTTGCAAACACGCACCTCTAAGCGATGTTTGACCAGGTAGAGGCGCAAATGTCGGGCTGTGATATGCGTTACAGAAGGGCCCAGGAGCGGAATCTCTCCTCCAGGTCTCTTCGTTTCGCAGACACAGCTCCGAGCGAAGTCCTTCAGAGCACCGCAACCCAGGCCCCGCGCAGGGGACCCACCGACGAAAGGTTTGGCTGACGATGAACGCCACCGTCTCTGCCGAGCTAGGCCTTCGACTTGTGGTCCCCGACCGTACGACCGTCCCCCTGCTCGCCGGACTGAGCTACACCGCCGACGACCCGTACGCCATCAGGATGGCCTTCCACGTGGGGAACGACGAACCGGTCGAGTGGATCTTCGCCCGCGAGCTGCTCACCGTCGGCATCGTCAGGCGGGTGGGCGACGGAGACGTGCAGGTGTGGCCGGCCAGGGCCGACGGCGAGCGGACGCTGAACATCAGCCTCACCTCCCCCTTCGGCCAGGCCCTGTTCGAGGTGCCGCTGCCGCCGCTGACCGAGTTCCTGCACCGCACCTACGAGCTGGTGTCCGCCGGTCGCGAGACCGACTTCATGGACCTGGACGAGGAGCTGACCAACATGCTGTGGAGCTCCTGACCCGCCCAGCCGGCCCGCCCTCTCGGCCGCCCCGCCCCGCTTAGCGCATCAGCGCGCGCATCCTGCCGATCTCCACGCGCTGCCCGGACGCCATGTCCTGGGCCATCTTCCGCATGATCTGGTCGGCGCCGCCCGCCAGTTCCTCCCCCGCCATCTTGAGCGCCCCCTCGTGGTGCCTGATCATCAGGCGCAGGAACAGCGCGTCGAAGGCCGCGCCCCGCGAGGCGCGCAGCCGGTTCATCTCCCCAAGGCTCGCCATGCCGTACGCGTCGGGGCCCGGTGAGGCCCCGTGACCGTCGTGACCCTCGGCGGCCTGGCGGCCGAGCGCCCGCAGCCAGCGCGTCATCACGTCGATCTCGGGCCGCTGGCCGGCCGAGATGCGCCCGGCCAGGCGTCGTACCCCCGGCCCGGCGGCCCGTGAGGGGGCCAGGTCGGCCATCTCCAGGGCCTGGCGATGGTGCGGGACCATGCGCTCGGCGAAGCGGACGTCGGCGGCGGACGGCCCCCGGCCCGCGGTGCCGACCCGCTCGCCCGGCGCGGCGGTGCGTCCCCGGTCCCCCGGGGCGCCCGGGACGATCACCGGGGCGCCGGTCCCGGCGACGACGGGCTCGCCCGTCCGCGGGCTGCGGCTCGTGCAGGCGGTGATGGTGGAAGCCAGCCCGGATGCCAGCACAACCGTTACACAAACCCCGCACACGCGGCTCCGGATCGACATAGCTTCCATACTGCGACAGATTCCCATATGGGGTACGAGGCACGGGGGGCATTGTGGGCAGGCGGCGGATCGGCGTGTTCGCGTCCGCGGTGGGCGCGGTCCTGCTGCTCGGGGCATGCGCCGCCGATCCGGGGCAAGCGTCCCCGTCCGCCCCGGCGCCGTCCACCGGCGCCGCCGCGGCGGCCTCGCCGGGTTCCTCCGCCGCCCCCGAGGCCGAGCGGCGCAGCGCCAACGCCAGGGTCGTGGCCCGGGTCCCGCTGTCGGCGCCGTTCGACGGCCATGAGGCGTGGGGCACCGACCTGGCCTTCCAGGGCGACTACGCCTACGTCGGCAACTACGAGGGCTTCACCGTCCACGACATCAGCGACCCCACCAAGCCCAAGGTGGTGACGCGGGTGGTGTGCCCCGGCGGGCAGAACGACATCTCGGTCACCGGGAACCTGCTGTTCCTGTCGGTGGACGACCCGCGGGACGGCGACACGTGCGACAGCTCCCCCGGCGACCCGCTCGGCGGCTGGGAGGGCGTGCGGATCTTCGACATCTCCGACAAGGCCCATCCGCGCTACGTCAAGTCCCTGGCCACGGCGTGCGGCTCGCACACCCACACGCTGGTGCCCGCCAAGGACGACCCCGGCAAGGTCTACCTGTACGTGTCCTCGTTCGGGCCGGACGAGAACTCCTCGACCTGCAAGCCGCCGCACGACTCGATCGCCATCGTCGAGGTGCCGGTGGCCGCGCCCGCGCAGGCGAAGATCGTCGCCCAGCCGCTGCTGTTCACCGACGGGGGCGCCGACGACGACACCCGGCCGGGCGCGACCAGCGGCTGCCACGACATCACGGTCTACCCCGAGAAGGACCTGGCCGCGGGCGCGTGCATCGGCAACGGCATCCTGATGGACATCTCCGACCGGGTGCGGCCGAAGGTGCTCCAGCAGATCACCGACACCGAGAACTTCTCCATCTGGCACTCGGCGACCTTCAGCAACGACGGCAAGCGGGTGATCTTCTCCGACGAGCTGGGCGGCGGCGTCGCCCCGGCGTGCGACGCCAAGACCGGGCCGGACAAGGGCGCCGACGCGGTCTACGACATCACCGGCGACCGCAAGCTGGAGCGCAGGGCGTACTACAAGCTTCCCCGCTACCAGACCGCGACGGAGAACTGCGTGGCGCACAACGGCTCGCTGCTCCCCGTCCCCGGCAAGACGATCATGGTGCAGGCCTGGTACCAGGGCGGTGTGTCGGTGGTCGACTTCACCGACCCCGACCACCCCAAGGAGATCGCCTACGTCGACCCGGCGCCGCTCAGCGCCTCCGGCGACGAGCCGCAGCTCGGCGGGTCGTGGTCGGCGTACTACTACAACGGCTACATCTACTCCAGCGACATCACCAAGGGCCTGGACGTGATCGCGGTCGACGATCCGCTCACCGACCCGGCCAAGAAGGTGACGACGGCCGAGCTGAACGCCCAGACCCAGGTGGCCTACCCCGAGTGACCCCCGGCGCGCGCAGGGCCATGCCGGTCTTCTGATCACCGGGGCCGCCGCCGGCCCCGGTGATCAGAAGACGATGACGACTCGGGATGCTCAGGGGTCGATGTCGGCCGCGCTGCGCTCGGCGAACACCCGCATCGCCTTGGCGGTGATCGGGCCGGGCGCGGCGGGGAGCACGGTGTCGTCCACCAGGCGGATGGGCTGGACGTCGCGGGTGGTGGAGGTCAGGAACGCCTCCTCCGCCTCGTACAGGGCCGAGATCGGCACGTCGGTCTCCTCGCCGCCGTGCCACTCCAGCACCAGCGCGCGGGTCACGCCGGCCAGGCAGCCGGAGGCGATGGTCGGGGTGACCAGGGTGCCGTCGCGGACGATGAAGATGTTGCTGCCGGTGCCCTCGCACAGGTCGCCCGCGAGGTTGGCGAAGATGGCCTCCTGGCCGCCGCGCTCCTTGGCGTAGGCCAGCGCCTTGGCGTTGTCGCCGTAGGAGGTGCTCTTGATCCCGGCGAGCGCGCCGCGCTCGTTGCGCGGCCACGGCACCACGGTGACGGCGGCGCTCTCGGGGAACGGGGCCTGGGCGCCCACGATCACCACGGCGGTGGTGCCCTGGTTGCCGCGGTCGGAGCCGAGAGGGCCGTTGCCGCTGGTGTAGGTGATGCGGATGCGGCCGAGCGGCCACGGCGGGGCCGCGGCCAGGCAGGCGCGCACGCCGTCCGCGATCGCGTCCAGGTCGGGCTCGGGCAGGCCCAGGCGCTCGGCCGAGAGCTTCAGGCGGTCCAGGTGCCGCGTGAGCGCGAACGACCCGCCGTTCATGCACTTGATCGTCTCGAACACGCCGTCGCCGACCATCAGCCCGTGGTCGAAGACCGAGACGCTGGCCTGCGCGGGGTCGAGCAGCTCGCCGTTGACCCAGACCGGAACGTTCATCTGTCCAATCTCCATTCTTGCTTCGTCAGCCCCTCCCGGAGGCGAGCGCGACGAGACGGGAAGCCTTGAGCTCGGTCTCCCGCCACTCGCGCCGCGGATCGGAGCCCCAGGTGATGCCGGCTCCGGTGCCGAATCGGATGAGGTCGTGCTCGACCCAGAAGGTGCGGATGCCCACGGCCAGCGCGGCCCGCCGCCGGTCGGCGTCGACCCAGCCCACCGCCCCACAGTACGGCCCCCGTGGCTCAGGTTCGAGTTCATTGATGATACGAACCGCGGAGGACTTCGGGGCGCCGCTCACCGAGCCGGGCGGGAAGGTGGCGGCGAACAGCTCCGGCCACCCCTGGCCGTCGGCGAGTTCGGCCCGGACGGTGGAGACCAGGTGGACCAGCCCGGGGTGCTGCTCGATCTCGCAGAGGGCGGGGACTGTGACCGACCCCACTCGGGCGACCCGGCCGAGGTCGTTGCGCACCAGGTCGACGATCATGACGTTCTCGGCGCGGTCCTTCTCCAGCAGGTCGCCGGCGGTGACCCCTGTCCCCTTGATCGGCCGGGACTCCACCACGTCGCCGTCGCGGGACAGGTAAAGCTCGGGTGAGGCCGACACGACGGCCATCCCCGGCACGCGGACGACGGCCGCGTACGGGGCGGGGTTGCCGCGCGCCAGCCGGGCGGCCAGCACCAGCGGGTCGGATTCCGGCGGCAGCCCGGCGGTCAGCACGCGGCAGAGGTTGGCCTGGTAGACCTCGCCCTGCTCGATGTAGGCGCGGATGCGCCGCACGCCGTCCTCGTACCCCTGCCGGTCCAGCGAGGTGGTCCACGCGAGGGACGCCGGCCACGGCCCGGACGGCGGGGGCAGCGGCGCCCGCTCGACCCGGTCGAAACGCGCGCAGGTGACCTTGCCTTCGTAGGTGACCACGACGGCCCACCAGCCGGTCCCGTCCAGGACTCCGAGATCGGTGGTCACCTCGCGCAGCCCGGTGGCCAGTCGACCGCCGACGTGGGCGAAATACACGGTTTCATTCTCTCGCGCGGGCCGGGCCCCGGACCCCGGGGCGTCAGGCGAGCGGGCCGGTGACCGACTCGGCAGCCGCGACGACGCCGCCGCCGGCCACCAGGCGGGTCACCGACTCGATCTCCGGGGCGAGGAACCGGTCGGGCCCGGGGCCGGCCACCTCCTGGCGCAGGGCGGCGACCACGGCGCCGGTGGCGGGAGCGGGCTCGAGCGGCCGGCGCAGATCGATGGCGCGGGCGGCGGTGAGCACCTCGACGGCGAGCACCCGGGTGAGCCCGTCGACGGCGCGGCGCAGCTTGCGGGCCGCCGACCAGCCCATGGAGACGTGGTCCTCCTGCATCGCCGAGCTGGGGATGGAGTCGACGCTGGCGGGCACGGCCAGTCGCTTGAGCTCCGAGACGATCGCCGC
The DNA here is from genome assembly GCF_040607475.1 of Sphaerisporangium sp. NPDC005288. Classification (NCBI taxonomy): domain Bacteria; kingdom Bacillati; phylum Actinomycetota; class Actinomycetes; order Streptosporangiales; family Streptosporangiaceae; genus Sphaerisporangium; species Sphaerisporangium sp. NPDC005288. The sequence goes on from NZ_JBEXGT010000018.1 coordinate 130,693, forward strand.
CTGCGTGTACTGGGCGATCATGTGCCCGGAGTCGACGCCCGGGTCGTCGGCCAGGAAGGCGGGCAGGCCGTGGCTGCGGGCGACGTCCAGCATGCGGTCGGTGCGCCGCTCTGCCATCGAGGCGACGTCGGCGACGGCGATCGCCAGGAAGTCCAGGACGTAGCCGACCGGGGCGCCGTGGAAGTTGCCGTTGGACTCCACCCTGCCGTCGGCGAGCACCACGGGGTTGTCGACGGCCGAGGCCAGTTCGCGGCCGGCGACGGTGGCGGCGTGGTCGAGGGTGTCGCGGGCGGCGCCGGCGACCTGCGGGGCGCAGCGCAGCGAGTAGGCGTCCTGGACGCGGGTGCAGGAGTCGTCGCGATGGGAGGCCATGATCCCGGAGTCGCGCAGCAGGGCGCGCAGGTTGGCGGCCGAGGCGGCCTGGCCGGGGTGGGGGCGCAGCGCCTGCAGTTCGGGGGCGAAGACCCGGTCGGTGCCGAGCAGGGCCTCCACGCTCATGGCCGCGCTCACATCGGCGGTCTTGAGCAGCCGGGTGAGGTCGTGCAGGGCGAGCACGAGCATGCCGAGCATGCCGTCGGTGCCGTTGACCAGGGCGAGGCCCTCCTTGGCTGCCAGCTCGACCGGCTCGAGGCCGGCCCGCTTCAGCGCCTCGGCGGCGGTGGTGTGCTCGCCGTCGCGATCGCGTACGGGCCCCTCCCCCATCAGGGCGAGGGCGACGTGGGAGAGCGGGGCAAGGTCACCCGAGCAGCCGAGGCTGCCGTACTCGTGGACCACGGGGGTGATTCCGGCGCCCAGCATCCCGGCCAGGGTCAGGGCGGTGGCCGGCCGCACCCCGGTGTGCCCGGTGGCCAGGGTGTGCAGGCGCAGCAGCATCATGGCCCGGACGACCTCGGTCTCGACCTCGGGCCCCGACCCCGCGGCGTGCGAGCGGATCAGGGACCGCTGCAGCTGGGCGCGCAGCGCGGGGTCGATGTGCCGGGTGGCCAGGGCGCCGAACCCGGTCGAGACACCATAGGCGGGGACGGGGCTCTCGGCGAGCTCCTCGACGCGCGCCCGGGAGGCGGCGATGGCCGCGACCGCCTCGTCGGTGAGGCGGACGGCGGCGCCGCCGCGGGCGACCTCGATGACGTCGGCGAAGCTCAGCGGCTCGGGACCGATCTCCACGACCTCGTTGTCGCGCATGGTGTCACTCTCTCGCTTAGGTAACTGGCGTATTGGATGTTAGCCCCTTACAGGAGAACATCGCGGCCAGCCCCTCGCCACCCAGGTCGGTCAGCTCCAGCAGGCGCGGCGCGGGCCCCGGGCGGTACCACCCGCGCTCCAGCAGCGACCGGGTGATCGCCGCGCCGAGCGCGCCCGCCAGGTGGGGACGGCGCTCGGTCCAGTCCATGCAGGCGGGCGCGAAGCGGCGGCGGACGGCTCGCACGGCGTCGACGTCGACGCCCAGCTCCGCCAGGGCCCGCCCGCCGTGCGCGGTGAGCTCGTAGGAGTCGCGGCCGGCCAGGTGCCCGGCCGCCAGCATGGCCTCCAGCAGCTTCACCCCGGCCCGTCCGGCCAGGTGGTCGTAGCAGGTGCGCGCCTCGCGCAGCATGCGGGCCTGCCGCGACTGGCGCAGCGACCGCACCTGCGGGCGGGGGCTCACCCGGGCCAGCACCTCCAGCACCTCGGCCACCTCGGGGCCGGACAGCCGGTAGTAGCGGTGGCGGCCCTGGCTGACCACGGTGACCAGCCCGCCCGCCAGCAGCCGGGCGAGGTGCGCGCTGGCCGTGGCCGCGCTCACCCCGGCCAGCCGGGCCAGCTCGCCGGCGGCCAGCGCCCGGCCGTCCAGCAGGGCGGTCAGCACGGCGGCCCGGGTGGGGTCGGCGATCAGCGAGGCGACCGCCGCGATGTCGGCGTCGTACGCCACGTACTCGGCAACCATGTTTCGACCGTAGCCCAACCATGCTTCCACCAGCATCGAAGCATGACCGCACCGCAGGCGCCCGCCGCCAGCATCACGACCCCCTCCCCCACCATGGACGTCGCCATCTCCCCTCCCGTCGGCGACGTCCCTCCCAGCACCGGCGACGTCATCCCCGCCCCTGTGGCGGAGGCGGACGGCAACCCGGGGGCGCTCGTCGTGGCGGCCGTCGAGCGCTGCCTGGCCCTGGCCGCGACCTGGCATGCCTGGGACGGCCGTCCCATCGTGACCGACGGGGAGAACGTCTGGACTCCGGCCAAGGCGGCCAGGCGGATCCAGGACCACCTGGTCGACCACCTCGCCGAGGTGGAGGCGCTGCTCGCCGGGACACCGTCCCAGCCCGATGGCTGGCACGGGCGCGCGGTGACACTGGAGGCGGACTGGGCGCGCCTCACCGAGCTGGACCTGGCCGAGGCCCGTTCGCGGTGGACGCGACTCGGGGCCTGCTACCTGCACCGTTACGCGACCGCCGGCCCGGCGGAGTGGGATCTTCCCCGGGACCCGAACTGGACGCTGCGCCGGATCGCCGAGCACGTGGCCGGAATCACCTGGTACGCGGAGCAGGTCGGCGCGCTCTGAGTTTGGGGAGTCGGCCGGGATTCGCTAGAGTTCTCTGCGTGAGGCCGGGTGTTCACCGGCCGATCACGCGGACGTGGCTCAGCTGGTAGAGCATCACCTTGCCAAGGTGAGGGTCGCGGGTTCGAATCCCGTCGTCCGCTCGGAGAGGCCTTGCCGCGACGAGGCCTCGCCCGGTGGAGTGGCCGAGAGGCGAGGCAGCGGCCTGCAAAGCCGCGTACACGGGTTCAAATCCCGTCTCCACCTCCGCGCGACGATCGACGCACGAGGGCGATTAGCTCAGTGGGAGAGCGCTACCTTGACACGGTAGAGGCCACTGGTTCAATCCCAGTATCGCCCACCACGCTCCACGGCGTCCCAGGCCCGGCCTGGGACGCCGTTTTTCTGGAGGATCGAGTATGACCACCCCCCTTCCGGTCACGTTGGACGACATCCGTGACGCGGCGGCCAGGCTGAAGGGGGTCGCGCACCGCACCCCCGTCCTGCGCTCGCGCACCCTGGACGCCCTGGCCGGGGCCGAGGTCTTCCTCAAGTGCGAGAACTTCCAGCGCGTCGGCGCGTTCAAGTTCCGCGGCGCGTACAACGCCGTCTCGCGGCTGTCGCCGGCGCAGCGGGCCAGGGGCATCGCCGCGTACTCCTCGGGCAACCACGCCCAGGCCGTCGCCCTGGCCGCCCGGGAGCTGGGCGGCACGGCGGTGATCCTCATGCCGGAGGACACGCCCAGGTCCAAGATGGACGCCGCCGCCGGGTACGGGGCGGAGATCGTCACCTACGACCGCTACACCGGCGACCGGGTGGCGATCGGCGAGGCGCTCGCGGCCGATCGCGGACTGGCGCTGATCCCGCCGTACGAGCACCCGCACGTGATCGCCGGTCAGGGCACGGCCGCGCTCGAACTCATGGAGGAGGTCGGCGAGCTGGACGCGCTGGTGGTCCCGGTCGGCGGCGGCGGGCTGATCGCCGGCAGCGCCACGGCGGCCAAGGGGCTGCACCGCCGCCTCCGCGTGGTGGGCGTGGAGCCCGAGGCGGGCGACGACACCAGGCGGTCGCTGGGCGCCGGCGAGCGGGTGTCCATCCCCGTCCCGCGCACCATCGCCGACGGCCTGGCCGCCGACGTCCCCGGCGAGCTGACCTTCTCGGTCAACAGGCGGCTGGTCGACGAGATCGCGCTGGTCACCGACGACGACATCCGCGCGGCGATGCGGCTGGCCTTCGAACGGATGAAGATCGTCATGGAGCCGAGCGGCGCCTGCGGGCTGGCCGCCCTGCTGGCCGGGCGGCTCGAACACGTCCCGAGGCGCGTCGGCGTGATCGTCTCCGGCGGGAACATCGACGCGGGCCGCTTCGCCGAACTCATCGCGGGCGTTCCGGCCTGACCACCTGAAGGCCCCATTGCGGGCGCCGCGGCCTTTTAATTTCCCTGGCGGCGCCGATCTCATTTCCTGACGGCGCCCGGCCCGGGGATTTGACATAACTGTAAGCGTTCCCCCGGACGCGGAACGCATTTACCCTCCTCGTGGGGCCCGGAATCCAAGGGGAGGGGATCGCGGTAATGCATCGACGAATGCCGGGGCGGGCGGCGCTCGCCGTTCTGCTCGTCGCCACGATGCTCGCCGGCGGCGGCACGGCGTACGCGTCCACGGCGGGGAGGTCGCAGTCGGGGGCGGCCGTGGCGCAGGCCCGCGGAATGGACGGCATGAAGTCCGATATCGCCACGGCGCTGTACGTCGTGGACCGTTTCTGGGCGAGCCACTGGTCGCGGTACTTCGCCGGTCGTTATTATCGGCCGAACATTTTCGGCGGATACTCGCGGGGCGGCAGACCCGCGCCGTTCTGCGGTGGCAGGCGCCTGACCTACGACAATGCCCACTACTGCCCGAACGGCCACTACATCGCCTGGGACACCGACCTCATGAAGCAGGGATACCGCTCCGGGGACGCCTGGGTGTACGACGTCATCGCCCACGAATGGGGGCACGCCGTGCAGGCACACCCGGGCTTTCCGCAGAGGTCGCCGGCCGCCGAGTTGCAGGCCGACTGCCTGGCGGGCGCGGCGCTGTACGGGGCCGCCGCGGACGGCACACTGCGCTTCGAGGAGGGCGACGTGCGAGAGATCGCCGCCGCCCTGCGGGCCATGGCCGACAAGACGCGGTGGACCAGGCCCGGCGACCACGGCAGCGCCTCACAGCGCATCGCCGCCTTCGACCGCGGCGCCGCCTACGGGGTGCCCGGCTGCATGGGCATGTAGACGACGAGACGAACGGACATGACCGCGCCGGGAAGACCAAGGTCCCCCGGGGGATGCTCCGCGTCCGGCACGTCAGCGGCCGCCGGCACGATCGTCCGCGGGTCGTCTCGGCCACGGCGCCGTGGCCGGGCGGCCCGCCGGCGCGACGGGCCGTCCGCTCACGGGCGCAGGCGTGCCCGCATGTTCGCCAGGACGATGGGGGCGATCTTCTTCATCCCGGGCACGTCACCGTGGACGGTCAGCCGGGCGATGACCGGGCCCCACCGAATGAGCGCGGTGTCCGGGGTCAGTTGGATGGACGGCCCGGCAACCTGGTAGAGGCCCGGCGCGAGCCGCTTCACCGGCCACTGGTCCGCGCGCTGCCCGGCCAGCGCGTCGTCGAACAGCGTCATCGCCTCCCGCACGGACGCGGCCACCCACTGGACGCTCAGCGACACCGGGGGCCGCCGGTCGGTGGGCGCGACCAGGTCGCAGACCACCGGGTGGGGGAAGACGACCTCGCCCAGGCGGCGTTCGCGCGGGTAGGCCCGGTATCCCCGGCCCAGCGCCGTGAGGTCGCCCGGTGAGACCAGCGAGCACGCGTCCGGCCAGGACGACGGGGAGACCCCGCCCAGTTCGGCCGGTCCCGGCGCGGACGCGGGGACCTCCCCCCGGCCGGGGTGTGACGGCGCGGACGCGGAGACTCCCGCTCGGCCAGGAGGTGACGGCGCGGACGCGGGGACCTCCGCCGGGCCTGGGAGTGATGGGGCCGGGTCGGGGCGGTAGGCGGTGACCCGGGGGCCGGTGGGAGTCTCGTGGCGGACGAACAGGACGTCGCCGGACAGGCCGATCAGCTCCGTGCCGTTGTCGCCGGCGGGCACGGGCAGGCTGCGGGTGGTCCCGTCGCGTGGATCGACCACCGTGACGAAGTACGGCAGGGGCCAGCCGCCGGGGACACGGGGCCAGTTCGTCTGGCCGGCGAACAGACCCTCTCCGGCCAGCATGACGTCACGGTAGCCGAGGTTGAAGGCGGGAGTGTCTCGTCTGGTCCACAGGACCTTCCCGCTCGCGCGGCCGATGCCTCGCAGCACGGCCACCGCCCGCTCCCCGCGGCCCTCGGTGGAGCCCACGGCGACCACGTCCCCGTACGCGCCGAACGTGCTGGTCGTCTCGGCGTGCAACTCGCCCGACCAGCGCCCGTCGGGCGCGGCGAAGAAGGAGGAGCCGTTCGCGGCCACGAACATCGTCCCGTCGGCGGCCGTGACCAGCGAGCTTCCCTCCGAGCCGCCGCCCCGGGGGACCTCGCGCCGCCAGAGGGTCAGTCCGGTGGCCGGGTCCAGGGCGGTCACCTCGGCGGGCTTCCCGTCGCAGCCGCGCATGATCGCCACGACGGCGCCGGAGTCGATCTGGGCCGAGCACCCGGGCTCCAGCGGACGCCGCCACAGGCTCCGGCCGGTCGAGGAGGCGAACCCCGTGAGGTCACGGCGGTCGGTGGACAGCACGACCACCGCGCCCGGCGTGATCATCGTCGTGGCGCCGGACACACTGGCGTGGGGAGCGCCCGCCGGCGAGGCGGGGATCGCGGTCCGCCACCGTGGTGCGCCGGTGCGCGGGTCGTATCCGGCGATGAAGCGGTCGCCCCGCCGGCCGGCGGCCTGGTGGCCGAGGATCAGCAGGCCCGCCGAGAAGCCGACGTCGGTGATCACGTACCCGGGGAGTGCGGGGACGGCGCCCCTGACCGCCCCGGTCCGCGGGTCGTGCAGTTCCACGCCGCTTCCCCCTGCGCCGGGCAGGACCGCGGTGTCGCCGGTGAAGGCGTACGGTCCGGTCTGGTACACCTCGGGATGCACGTCGGCGGGGGCCGACCACACGGCGGCGAGCCGGGCGGGCAGCGCCGTCCCCGCCTTCCCGCCGGGACGGAGCGGGCCGGCGGGCCCGGCGCCGCCCGTGGTCAGGGCCAGCAGCGCCGAGACGGCGAACCCGGTGAGCACGGCGCGCACCGTCCGGCGTTCTTTCGCACGAGCGGCGGGGTGGCGGGCGGGGGCCGCGCGGGTCAACATCCCTTGGAGCGGGGGAAGATTTCGCATTTCGCCGCGCGACCGGCGAGGTGCCAGGTGGACGTGCCGCCGGTGTAGATCCGCCGGTAGGCGCGGTGGTCGGCGGCCGCGCCGGTGACGCGGAACATCCCGCCGTCCGGCCGCCGGATGACCTGCTGGTAGGTGCGGCCGTCGGCGACGACGGTGGCCAGCAGGTCGAACTCGTAGGCGGCGTCCCGTGCGGTGAAGCTCAGGCGGAGCGTCTCCTGCTCGCCGCGTTTCAGCTCGATCTGCTTGCCGGTGAAGTAGAGGGTCCCGGCCTTGCCGGGGACGCGCGGCCGCCGGTCGGCGGCGTCGAGGTCGGAGACGACGTGGATGACCTCCGGCTCGCCGCCGCTGTCCGGCCGGAGGTAGGAGCCGGTGAGCACGGGGAGGGTCCGCGCGACGCGGGGCCTGATGTCGACCACGCGCACCAGCCCCCGGCCGCCCTCGGCGACCAGGACGACGTCCAGCCGCCCGACCGGCCCGCCACCGTACTCGTGGACCAGGGCGGGCAGCTTCTCGGGTTCGGTGAGCAGCGTGGCGCGGTCCTCGGGATCCTCGACCGGCCGTTCGAGCGCGATGTCGCCTTGCTGGTCCTCCTCGACGTAGGGCAGGCGCAGCGGGTCCGATGCGGTGACGCGGTCGACCAGGTCGTGGCCGCCTCCGGGGAGCCAGGCGATGAGCAGCGCTCCGGCGACGGCGCCGAGCACGCCGGCGCTCCAGGTCAGCGGGCTGCGGACGAGCCGGCTCAGCCGGCTCGGAGACGGTTCGGTCGCGGAGGTCGCGGGGGTGGACACCGTCGATGGGTCGGAGCGGTTCACAGCGTGTGGCCCGGCCTTCTTCTCGAGTGGTGCTCGCAGTATCGTGCGTCGCCGGACCGCTCGCCACGACGAAAGCGATGACAGAATGTCAGGAACCGGTCACCATGGTGACCGGTTCCTGGAGGTGTCCTCGCGTTGGCGCGGCTCAGACAGGGGTGATGGCTCAGGCGGGGGTGATGGGGAGCAGCACGCGAAAGCGCGTGTCGCCGGGGTGGGACTCCACCTTGATGTCCCCGTGGTGCTTGTTGACGATGATGCGGTAGGAGATGTCCAAGCCGAGACCGGTGCCCTCGCCGACCGGCTTGGTGGTGAAGAACGGCTCGAAGATGCGCGGCCGGATCTCGGCGGGGATGCCCGGCCCGCTGTCGCCGATCTCGACGAAGACCCGCTCCGTGTCGTGCCCGGTTCGCACCGTGAGGGTGCCGCCCTCCTCCCTCATCGCCGAGAACGCGTTGTCGATGAGGTTGGTCCACACCTGGTTGAGCTCGGCGGCGTAGGCGGGGATGAGCGGGACGGTGCGGTCGTACTCCTTGACGACGCGGACGCCTTCGGGGATCTTCGCCTGCATCATGGTCAGCGTCGCGCCGAGCAGGTCGTGCACGTCGACCGTCTGGTAGGGGGCCCGGTCGAGCTGGGAGTACTGCTTGGCGGCGGCGACCAGCGTGGACATGCGGGTCACCGCCTCGGCGATCTCGCACATCAGCTGCTCGGTCTCGACCGTGTAGGTCAGCCACCGGACGGCGGCCTCGAGGTTCTCCCCGCCGACGGCGCCGCTGATGCGCTCGAGCCACTCCGCGTCGATGCCGCCGGCCACCAGCGTCGAGGCCAGCTCCCAGCCTCCGGCGATGTCGTGGTCGTCGAGCCAGTCGCTCAGCTCGTCCTCGGCGTCGGCGGTGGCCATCGCCGACAGCGGCGCCGCGCCCGCGGCGCGCTTGACGGCCTCCTCCTGCAGCTCGACGAGCTCGTGCAGGCGGCTGCCGTCCAGCCGGCCGTCGGCGATCATGGCGAGCTTGTGGCGCATGTGGGCGACCCGCTCGCGCAGCACCGCGGTGGCCCGCACCGCCGCGGCGGCCGGGTTGTTCAGCTCGTGGGTCAGCCCGGCCGACAGCGAGCCCAGCGCCAGCAGCCGCTCGCGCTCGCCGACGATGGTCTGGCTGGCGCGCAGGCCGAGGAACATGCCCTCCAGCAGGTGCGTCGCCATCGGGAACCACTCGCGCAGCGCGGTGGCCAGCACGTCGGCGGGCAGCGAGAACATCTCGACGTCGCTGATGGCGAGCATGCTGTGGGGGTACACCTGCCCCTCGCGCTCGGCCAGGTAGGCCTGGGTGGCGCCCGCGTAGACGCCCCGCTGCTCGGTGCGGTTGAGCTCGACCTCGTCGCCCTGGACGCGGCGCGACAGCGCGATCGTGCCGCTGAGCAGGACGTAGAAGCAGGTCGCCGGGCTGCCCTCCTCGTAGACCCGGGCGGCGGCCGGGTAGCGCTCCACCCGGCCGTGCTCGGCGAACCGGGCGAGCTGGGCCTCGTCCAGCGATTCGAACAGGAACAGGGTGCGTAGTTCGCCGGGGGTCAGGCGCTCGTCGCCCCTGACGCCGCATCCGGTCTCCGTGGCCGGTTCGCTCATTGGGTCTCCAGGTAGCGGTGGATCAGTGACACCGCCATGGCGCCCTCGCCCACGGCGGAGGCGACGCGCTTGACCGAGTCGGCGCGCACGTCTCCCGCGGCGAAGACGCCCGGCATGCTGGTCTCCAGGTGGTAGGGGTCGCGGGGCAGCGTCCAGCCGGGCGGCCTGTGGCCGTCGGCGAGCAGGTCGGTACCGGTGACCACGAAGCCCCGCTCGTCACGGACGACCGACTTGTCCAGCCAGTCGGTGCGCGGCTCGGCGCCGATGAAGACGAACAGCCACGAGGTGTCGAACGTCCGGTCCTGCCCCGAGCGCGGGTCGCAGACGATCAGCCGCTCCAGGTGCTCGCGGCCCTCGCCGCCGATCACCTGGCAGTGCGGGTGCACCTCGATGTTGTCGATCTCGGCGATCTGGTCGATCAGGTACTGCGACATCGACCGCCGCAGGTCGCCGGACCTGATCAGCATGTGCACGCGCTTGGCGTACCGGGAGAAGTGCACGGCGGCCTGGCCGGCGGAGTTGGCGCCGCCGACGATGTAGATCTCCTGGCCGGAGCAGCTCGGGGCCTCGGTGGCGGCCGAGCCGTAGAAGACGCCCCGGCCGGTCAGCTCGGCCAGGCCGGGCGCGTCCAGCAGGCGGTAGGACACCCCGGTGGCCAGGACGACCGTGTGGGCGGCGATGAGGCTGCCGTCGCCGAAGCGCAGCAGCTTGGTCGTGCCGCCGGCCTCCAGGCCGACGACCTCGCGGGTGGTCAGGATCTCGGCGCCGAAGCGCTGCGCCTGCCGCCTGGCGCGGTCGGTGAGCTGGGCGCCCGACACCCCGTCGGGGAAGCCCAGGTAGTTCTCGATGCGGCTGCTCTGCCCCGCCTGCCCGCCGGTGGCGCGCTGCTCCAGCAGAAGGGTGCGCAGCCCCTCGGAGGCGCCGTACACCGCCGCGCCGAGCCCGGCGGGGCCGGCGCCGACGACGACCAGGTCGTAGAAGTCCTCGGTGGGCGTGGTGGTGAGCCCGACGTGGGCCGCCAGGTCGGCCTCGCTGGGCTTGACCAGCGAGGTGCCGTCCGGGGTGACCACCAGCGGCACGTCGTCGCCGGTCAGCCCGGCCGCCGACAGCAGCCGGCAGCCCTCGGGCTCGTCGGACTGCAGCCAGCGGTAGGGCACCAGGTTGCGGGCGAGGAAGTCGCGGACCGCGAAGGACGGCGCCGACCACCGGTGCCCGACGACGCGGGTCTCGGTGATCGTCTCGTCCGGCGCGGCGAGCCAGGCGTCCAGGAGCGCGTCCACCACCGGGTAGAGCTTCTCCTCCGGTGGGTTCCACGGCTTGAGCAGGTAGTGGTCCAGGTCGACGATGTTGATCGCGTCGATCGCCGCGTCGGTGTCGGCGTAGGCGGTGAGCAGGACACGCCGGGCGCGCGGGAAGATGTCCATCGCGGCCTCGAGGAACTGGATGCCGTTCATCTGCGGCATCCGGTAGTCCGCGAGCATGACGGCGACCTGTTCGCCGCGCAGCTTGATCTCGCGGAGCGCCTCCAGGGCCGCCTGGCCGGAGTCGGCGCGCACGACGCGGTAGCGGTCGCCGTAGCGGCGGCGGACGTCTCGGGCCACCGACCGGGAGACGCCCGGATCGTCATCGACGGTCAGAATCGCCGGGTTTGACATGAATCAATAAAAGCATGTCCCCGGAGGCGGTGCCTCCACCCGGGGTTCGCGCCGCGCGCCGCGTGAAACGCACCCCCACCAGGGGCCACGCCCGCCTCCTGGCACGCCGTCACGCCGAACCCGGCCGTCCGGGACCACGCGCCGGAACGGCTCGGTAGAGTCACGGGAGATGACCACGCATACGATCACCGCACAGTGGGACGAGATCCCCGAGAACGCCGACGATCGCGCCCTGGTCGAGGGGCGCGCCTTCCGCACGTTCCGATGCTCGTGCGGCACTCCCCTGCCCAACCGGGCGGCCGCCGAACTGCACGCCTCGGAGACCGGCCAGTGCACGGTGTGCCTGGGCTCGGCCGACGAGGAGATCGTGCCCGGTTTCGTGCGGCGCTGCGCCGCCTGCGCCGCCACCGGCCGCCGCAACGTCCAGCTCGTGTGGGAGGTCGCGCACGGCGAGGCCGAGCAGGTGATCACGCTGGACCTGGTCCGCGGGCTGGTCGACGGCTTCCCCGGCCCGTTCCGGCTCTCGGAGGTGGCGGACGCCACGCGTCTCACGCTCGGCCTGCCCCTCGGCCGCCTGCCCGTCGGCCCGCGCGTGCGCGACCTGCTGCGCGAGATGGAGGCGGCGGGCGAGCTGGTCATGCTGTCCGCGCCGGACGAGATGCTGCGCGGGCCGTCCGTGGTGCTGTACCGGGACCCGCAGTGGCAGCGCGTCTCCCCCGCCTCACCCTGACCGGCTCTTCGCGGTCCGCTCCCGGCCTGGTTTCGGCCCGGTATCGGCGATATGAACAGTGTCCGAATTCTCACTTGGCCGGCAATACGGACGCTACGCTGGCGAGGTGAAGATCGGTCCACGCCAGGTGGAGCAGGTGCGTTCCCCATGAGCGACGAAGCGTCCTCCCCTGACGAGGCGTCCTCCCCCGACAAGGCGCCGGTGCCGCACGCCAAGATCGACCCCACGGTGGCGCACTCCGCGCGCGTCTGGAACTACTGGCTGGGCGGCAAGGACAACTTCGCCGCCGACCGCCTGATGGGCGAGCAGATCCTCGCGGTGATGCCCGCCCTGGTGGACTCCGCGCGCGCCGACCGCGCCTTCCTCGGCAGGGCCGTGCGCCACCTGGTCGGCGAGGCCGGCATCCGCCAGTTCCTCGACATCGGCACCGGGCTGCCGACGGCCGACAACACCCACGAGGTCGCCCAGGCGATCGACCCCCGCTGCCGCGTCGTGTACGTCGACAACGACCCGATCGTGCTGACCCACGCCCGGGCGCTGCTCGTGGGCGCCCCTGAGGGGGCCACCGACTACCTCGAGGCCGACCTCAACGAGCCGGAGACGATCCTGGAGCGGGCCGCCGCCACCCTCGACCTCGCCCGTCCGGTCGCGCTGATGCTGCTGGGCAGCCTCAACTTCATCGTCGACACCGGGCAGGCCAGGTCGGTCGTGGACCGGCTGATGGCCGGCCTGGCGTCCGGCAGCCACCTGGTCATCGCCCATCCGACGGCGCGGGTGCACGGCGAGGCGATGATCGAGGCGGTGCGGCGCTGGAACGAGGGCGGCTCTGCGCCGATGACCCTGCGCGACCCGGAGGAGCTGGCCGGGTTCCTCGAAGGGCTGGAGGTGCTTTCGCCCGGCGTGGTCTCCTGCTCCCGGTGGCGCCCCGAGCCCGACGACTTCGACGCCCAGCAGGAGGTCTCCCAGTTCTGCGCCGTGGCCCGCAAGCCCTGACCGGCCATGCCGGCCATGCCCGCCATGCCGGGCGGGCCGGTGCCGGACGTGCCGGGCGGACTGGTGCCGGGCGGCTCAGCGGCGTGGGTCTGGCGCGGGCGTCGCACGGCCGGGCCAGGCGAGGTCGTCGACCGCGAGGAACCGCTCGCCGGCCACGGCCCCGGGCGTCACTCCGGTGAACGCCACGACGTCGCGATGCAGGTGCGACTGGTCGGTGTAGCCGCCGTCGGCCGCGACGCCGGCCGCGTCCTGTCCCGCGGCCAGGCGGTGGGCGGCGTGGTCGAAGCGGACCAGCTTCGCGGCGCGCTTGGGCGGCAGGCCGATCTGCGAGCGGAACCGGGACCACAGGCGCTTGCGGCTCCAGCCGAGCTCGGCCGCCAGCCCGTCGACCCGGACCAGGCCGCGGCCGGCGACGATGCGGCGCCAGGCCCAGGCCACCTCCGGGTCCACGGCCCGCCCCGCCGCACGCCGCCGGGCGAGCAGCGCCTCGGTCAGCGCGAAGCGATCCTCCCAGGAGGAGGCCTCGGCCAGCCGCTCACGCAGCCGTGCGGCCTCCCGGCCCCACAGGTCGCCCAGGGCCACCACAGCGCCGTCGAGGTCGGCGGGAGGGAGGCCCAGAACCGCGCGCGCGATCACCGGGGACAGGCGCACCTGCACGCACTCGAGGTTCACGCCCCGCGCCCAGACAGCGCCGCCGGACCCGAGCCCGGGCCCGGCGGCGACGCTTCCCCGCTCCCGCCGCCCGGCGGCGTAGTCCACGACGGGCGAACCGGCGCCGAACTCCACGAGCAGTGTCACGGCCGGGTGCGGGACCATCCGGAGCGCGTCCAGGTCACCGACGCGGAACCCGGCCATGGTGACACCGGCCACCCGGCTGGGACCCCGCGGGCACGCGACGTCCCACACAGCCGCACCGTGCACGAACGTCCGCACCGCCCCATGCTATGGCCGGACGGCCGAGGGGAACATTCGTCCAATCCACCGGCGCGCACCGGCGCGACGATCGCCTCATGACCATCTCTGACGGCGGACCGCACGCGAACGGCGGCGCCGAGACCACCGAGAGTTCAATCCTGTCCCTGGACGACGGCGACATCCACGTGTGCCAGGACGGCCCCCGCGACGCCCCCGCACTCCTGCTCATCCACGGGTCGGCGTCCTCGACCCGCTCGTGGGACCCGCTGGTCCCGCTGCTGGCCGCATCCCATCGCGTCATCCGGATCGACCTGCTGGGGCACGGCCGGTCGGCCAAGCCGGCCGGCCCCGGCTACGCGCTCCCGGACCAGGCCCACCGGGTGGGCGTGGCGATGGACCGGCTCGGCGCCGGGCGCGTCGTGGTCATCGGCCACTCCAGCGGCGGCGCGGTGGCCACCGCTCTCGCCGAACAGCGACCCGGCCTGGTGGACGCGCTCGCGCTCATCAACACCGGACCGAGCCTGGACGCCTTCATCGCGTCGGAGTCCGCCGCGATCAGCCCCTCGCAGTGGCCGCCCACCGACGAGCTGATCCGCCGGTTCGCGAGCACCGGCTTCAGCCGCCCGGGCTACCGGATCCCCCAGGAGCTGCTGGACGAGGTGCGCTTCATGACCTACCACACGCTCACCGCGACGATGCAAGGCACTCGCGACTACCTGGAGCAGCGGGCGCTCCCCGACCGGCTGGCGCCCCTCGGCAAGCCACTGCTGGTGATCTTCGGTGCGGACGACCGCCGATGGCGGTCGTCCTCCGCGGCCGGCTACCACGCCGTTCCGGGGGCGGAGGTCGTGTTGCTGCCCGGCCTTGGGCACTCCCCGAACCTGGAGGACCCGCCGCGGACCGCCACCCTCCTCCTGGCCTTCGCCGCGATCCACGCCACCCCTCCGGCGGACCACCCGGCGGAGGCCGGGTGATCCCGGAGCAGCCCAGGTGATCCCGGAGCAGCCCGGGTGATCCAGGCGGAGCCCGGGTGATCCAGGCGGAGGCGATCGCCGGCCCCGGCCGGACCCGATCCGGCCGGGGCCGGCGCGTGGAGCCGGGCACGACTCCGATCCCCTTCGTGGATGCCATGACAATGCCGTGCATCAGGCCGCGATTGCGGTAGAAGATGGGCATTGGCGGTGGAATGTGCGAGGGGTAGGGTGAGGGTCTGTGACGACGTTCCGGATCAGCGAGGCCGCCGCGTTGCTCGGGGTCAGCTCCGACACCGTCCGCCGATGGGTGGACGCGGGCCGGCTGAGAGCCGAGCGGGACGAGAACGGCCACCGGCGGCTGAACGGCGCCGACCTGGCCGAGTTCGCCCGCACCCAGGTCGAGACGGTCGACGGCGGCCGTTCCTCGGCGCGTAATCGCTTCCGCGGCATCGTGACCGAGGTGATCAAGGACGCGGTGATGGCGCAGGTCGAGATCGCCGCGGGGCCGTTCCGGGTGGTGTCGCTGATGAGCCGCCAGGCCGCCGACGAGCTCGGCCTGGCGGTGGGGGTGGTGGCGGTCGCCGTGATCAAGTCCACCAACGTCGTCGTGGAGATCCCCGGCCACGAGCGTGTCGCCGGCAGCCTGTGAGGAGCGCCCCTTTGGTGTTCAGTCGTCTTGCCCCGTGGGCCGTGGCCCTGCCGGTCGCGCTCGCACTCGGGCTGTTGGGGTGCGGTGCCGGCGAACCGGCCGCCTCCACGACGCCGGCCGCCGGGCCGGCCTCCGCGGCCGGTGCGGCCACCGAGGTGACGGTGTTCGCGGCGGCCTCGCTGACCGGCACGTTCACCGAGCTGGGCAAGGCCTTCGAGGCCGCCCACCCCGGGACGAGCGTGAGGTTCAACTTCGGCTCCAGCGCGACCCTGGCCCAGCAGATCACCCAGGGCGCCCCGGCCGACGTGTTCGCCGCGGCGAGCCCGGCCACGATGAAGACCGTCACCGACGCCTCGCTCGCGAGCTCCCCGACGACGTTCGCGCGCAACAAGCTGCAGATCGCCGTGCCCGCCGCCAACCCGGCCAAGGTGGAAGGGCTGAAGGACCTCACCGACCCCAAGGTGAAGGTCGCGCTGTGCGCCGAGCAGGTGCCGTGCGGCGCCGCGGCGGCCAAGGCACTGGAGGCCGCCGGGCTCACGGTCAAACCCGTCACGCTGGAGCAGGACGTCAAGGCCACGCTGACCAAGGTCGAACTGGGCGAGGTGGACGCGGCGCTGGTCTACCGCACCGACGTGATCGCCTCGGCGGGCAAGGTGAACGGCATCGAGTTCCCGGAGGCGGACAAGGCGATCAACGACTATCCGATCGCCACCCTCGCCAAGGCTCCGGCCGGTGACCTGGCCGGGCAGTTCGTGGACCTGGTGCTGTCGCCGCAGGGCAAGGACGTGCTGACCAAGGCCGGCTTCGAGGCGCCCTGACCCGCATGAGCACCTCCCCTCGAAGCCGCCTGAGCCGCCGAAGCCACCGGAGCGGCCGAAGCCGTCAGGGCATCGCCGGCCGCCTGCCGTGGGTGCTGGTGGCGCCCGCGCTGGCCGGGCTGGCGTTCCTGGTGCTGCCGCTCGCCGGGCTGCTGGTGCGGGCTCCGTGGGCCACGCTGCCGCGACGGCTGGGCGAGCCGAACGTGCTGGAGGCGCTGCGGCTGTCGCTGGTGACCGCCACGATCGCGACCGCGGGGTGCCTGCTGCTCGGCGTGCCGCTGGCCTGGCTGCTGGCCCGCGTGGACTTCCCCGGCCGGCGCGTGGTCCGTGCCCTGGTCACCGTGCCGCTGGTGCTGCCGCCGGTCGTCGGCGGCGTGGCGCTGCTGCTGGTGCTGGGGCGGCGCGGGCTGGTCGGGCAGTGGCTGGAGGCGAGCTTCGGGATCACGCTGCCGTTCACCACCGCGGGAGTGGTCGTGGCCGAGGCGTTCGTCGCGATGCCCTTCCTGGTCATCAGCGTCGAGGGCGCGCTGCGCGCCGCCGACCTGCGGTTCGAGGAGGCCGCCGCCACGCTGGGCGCCTCGCGGTGGAGGGTGTTCCGCCGGGTCACGCTGCCGCTCATCATGCCCGGCGTGGTGGCGGGGGCGGTGCTGTGCTGGGCGCGGGCGCTGGGCGAGTTCGGGGCGACGATCACCTTCGCGGGCAACTTCCCCGGGACGACGCGGACGATGCCGCTGGCCGTCTACCTGGCGCTGGAGACCGAGCCGCAGGCGGCGATCGTGCTCAGCCTGGTCCTGCTGGCCGTCTCGGTCGTCATCCTGGCGAGCCTGCGCGACCGGTGGGTGAGCGCGCCATGACGCTGGAAGCCCGTCTCGTGGTCGCCAGGACCGCGTTCACGCTGGACATCGAGGTGAAGGTCGCGCCGGGAGAGGTCGTCGCGCTGCTCGGCCCGAACGGCGCGGGCAAGACCACCGCCCTGCGCGCCCTGGCGGGGCTGATCGCCCTGACCGGCGGCCGTATCCTGCTGGACGGCGCCCCGGTGCAGGCGCTGCCCCCCGACCAGCGGCCGATCGGCATGGTCTTCCAGGACTACCTGCTCTTCCCGCACCTGTCGGCCCTGGACAACGTCGCCTTCGGGCCGCGCTGCCAGGGCGCCTCCAAGGCCGAGTCCCGCCGGGTGGCCGCGGAGCTGCTGGAACGCGTCGGTCTCGCCGACCGGGCCGCCGCCCGGCCCCGTCAGTTGTCCGGCGGCCAGGCCCAGCGGGTGGCGCTGGCCCGCGCGCTCGCCGTCCGGCCGCGGCTGCTCCTGCTGGACGAGCCCCTGGCCGCGCTCGACGCCCACACCCGGCTGGAGATCCGCTCCCGGCTCCGCCGCCACCTGGCCGACTTCGACGGCGCCACCGTCCTTGTCACCCACGACCCGCTTGAGGCGATGGTGCTGGCCGACCGACTGATCGTCATCGAGGACGGCGCGGTCGTCCAGCAGGGAACCCCGGCCGAGGTCGCCCGCCGCCCGCGCACCGGTTACGTCGCCCGGCTGGTCGGGCTCAACCTGCATCGCGGTGTGGCCGACGGCGCCCGGGTCATGGTCGGCGCGTTGCCGTTCAGCACCTCGGAACGGCTGGAGGGGCCCGTGTTCGTGGCCTTCCCGCCGGCGGCCGTCGCGCTCTACCGCTCCCGGCCCGACGGCAGCCCGCGCAACCTGTGGGAGGGGCGCATCGAAGGCATCGAACGGCACGGCGACAACGTCCGCGTCCACCTCCAGGGGCCGGTCGCCGCCTTCGCCGACATCACGCCCGCCGCCCTCGCCGAGCTCGACCTGGCCCCGGGGCAGCGGGTCTGGGCGTCGGTGAAGGCCACCGAGACCCACGCGTACCCGGCATGAGCGCCGAGCGGAGGGACCGCGACCACGACTGCAACGCCATCTGCCTCGGCGGTCCGTGCCACGGCCTGCTCACCCACATCGACCAGGACATCGGCGTGCTGTTCGTCCCCATGCCGCGCCGCTCGCCCGAAGAGCCCGAGACGTGCGCGCGCTACCGCGTCACCCGCGAACGGGTCCGCTACTGCGGCCGGGCCGAGCCGTACATCGCCCTGCACTGGGCCGATCCCCCCGACCCCGCGTGCTCCTGCGGCGGTTGACCTCACAACCGCTGCCCGCGCACACCCTTGAGGTCACAACCGCTGCCTGCGCACACCCTGAGATCAGCGGTCCGCCGCCCTCTCAGACGCCGAACAGGGCGAGGACGGCCGCCGATGAGGCGGCTCCGGCCAGGGCGCCCGCGGCCACCTGGGGGACGGTGTGGTGGGCCAGTCGCACACGGGCCCAGCACACCACCGCGACGACCGCCGCGCCGGCCGCGAGCGTGGGCGCCGCCGGCAGGACGCGGGCGAGCACGAGCACGGTGCCCGCCGAGACGGCGGCGTGGAAGGAGATCTTCCAGCGCAACGTCACCGGCACCGTCACCGCGAGGCCGGCCAGCATCGCGCCCACCGTGGCCACCAGCAGGCGCGGAGCGCCCAGGACGGCCAGCAGCACCAGCGTCGCCAGCACCGCGCCGACGGCGACCAGCAACGGCACCGTCCGGCGCGAGCGGTCCACGATGTGCCGGGAGTCCAGCCGCCCGGCGCGGACGCCGAGCGCGATCACCGACGCGGGGACGCCTCCGCACAGCAGCGAGGCGACCAGGCCCCACCAGAACCCGGGGCGCCCGTCGGACACCAGCCCGACCACCGGCGGCAGCGCGATCACCAGCACCTGCGGAGCGAAGATCTCGGTGACCCACCGCGCGGCGCGCCCGGAGACCCCGGCCGTCCTGCTCGCCTCTTCCTCGGTCCCGACCACGCGCCGCCCCATCCCGCTCCCCCGAAGACGCTCCCTGGGCTACGCAGCCTGCCACATCCGGGCCGCCGCCAAGGCCCGCCACAGACGAGTCCCGGCCGCGACCACGCAAGTCGAAGCCCGCGCCCCGCGTGCCGCCACATCCCACCCCGCACCACAGCCCCCGGGAACGCCCAAAGCCCGGAACGGGATCTCGGGAGCATGGTGCCTGACGGGGGCCCTGCACCCGCGGGCCGGATCGGCCGAGGTGGGGCGCCTATACTGCCGGGGAGATCGTCATCGGGGAGGCGTATGCGATCGGCGGAGCCGCTGGTGGTCGGCGTCGACGGCGGTGGGACGAGCACGCGCTGCCTGGTCGCCACGTTCAGCGGCGAGATCGTGGGCCGGGGCCGCGCCGGCGGGGCCAATCCGCGCTCCGCCCGCGACCCGGGCGGCAACCTCGCGCGCGCCCTCACCGAGGCCCTGTCCCAGATCGGCCCGCGGTTCGGCCCGGGCGACGTCGCCGGCGGGGTGTTCGGGCTCGCCGGGGCGAGCGAGGCGGGCCGCAGGCAGGCGGACGCCATCAGCCAGGACGCCTGGCACGGGGCCGGGCTGCCCGGCCGGCCGGTCATCGTCCCGGACATCCTGGTGGCCTTCGCCGGCGCGACCCCGGCGCCCAGCGGCAACGTGATCATCGCGGGCACGGGGGCGGTGGCGGCCCACGTCGAGGACCGCCGGATGGTCCGCCGGTGCGACGGCTACGGCTGGCTGCTCGGCGACGAGGGGTCGGGGGTCTGGATCGGCCGCCGCGCCGTGCAGGCCGCCCTGGCCGCCATCGACGGCCGCGGCCGCCCCACGGTGCTCACCTCGCTGATCGTCCCGACCCTCCGGGAACCGCTGCCGGCCTCCGGGGTGACCCCGCACGCGGACGCCGCCACGGCCCGACCGGCCGGCCCCGGAGCGCCGGCTTCCACCGGCGAAGCTTCCCCGGCCACGGCTCCTACCAGCGAGGCATCCCCGGCTCCGGCTCCAACCGGCGGATCATCCCCGGCTCCGTGCGCGGACGCTCCCCAAGCCGACGCCCTCCAAGCGGACGGCCTCCACACGGACGGCCTCCACACGGACGCCATCCAAGCGGACGGCCTCCGCGCGGACGGTCTCCAAGCGGACGCCCTGCGGAGGGAGGCCCTCACGCAGGCGATCATCGCGGTGGTGTACGACGGGGAGCCGGCCCGGCTGGGCAGGCTGAGCCCGGTCGTGGAGGCGGCGGCCCGGGAGGGCGACCAGGTGGCGCTGGCCATCGTGGACGACGCCGCCCGCCGCCTGGTCGCCACCCTGGCGGCGGTCGGCGAGGGCGATCCCGGCCTGCCCGTGGTGCTGGCCGGCTCGTTGCTGACCCATCCCACGCTGGTCGCCGAACGCGTCCGGCGGTCCCTGCTCGGCCGTCCGGTCGTCCTGGCCCGCGACGGCGCCGCCGGGGCGGCCGCGCTCGCGCTGCGCGCGGCCCTGCCCGCCGGCGCCGCCGCGCAGGCCGAAGCCGCGCACCGCCGCCTCCTCGCGGCCTGAACCACCACCGCGCAGGGCCGAGCCGAGCACCGCCGCCTCCCCGTGGCCTCAACCACCACCGCGCGGAGCCGAGGCCGTACGCCGCCGCCTCATGGCGGCCTGGCCCGTCGCGGCGCCGGTCAGAGGGCGCGGCGGGCGGGGCTGGGCGGGCTCTGGCGGTTGGCGCGGTCGAGAGCGGTGACGCGGTAGTGCGACCCGCGCCCGCCGGCGGGGTCGGTGTACTGGGCGCGGCGCCCGCCGGGCACCACCGCGACGAGATGCGCCGCCAGTTCCTCCGGGTCGCAGCCGTCACGGCCGCCATGACCGCCAACACCGGCATGGGCGGCGCCGCGCGTCGCGGGCGCGGGCGGGCTCCCGGCGGCGGTGGGCTCCGGGCCGCCCGTGGCCGTGGGCGCCGGGGCCGGGTCCTCCTCGTCGAAGCGGTAGACCGCGTACAGCCAGGGTTCGGGCCGGCCTGCGGCCTCGAAGGAAAGGGCGACGCCGCCGCCGGCGGCGGTGCGGGCCTGGGTGAGGACGGGCGTCCTGGGCCGGGGGCCGGAGGCGAGCCGCGGGAGCACCGGAAGCAGCGCCGGGCGCGCGTAGTGGTCGGCCACCAGCCGCGTGGTGGACCCGAGCCGGTCGGCGCGCAGGTCGCCCGCGCTGTAGTAGATGTCGCCGCCGATCTCGGGGTGGTCCAGGTTCAGGGTCAGGTGGCGCGACAGCTCCGCCGGGTCCTGCCAGGCGGCGGGCTGCCCGGCGACGCCCACCTTGTAGGCGGCCTGCCCCACCCACAGCTGTGTCCCGGTGCCGGAGACCACCTGCGACCACCACGGGGCGAGCACCGCGTAGTCGGCCACCGGCAGGCCGATGTTCCAGTAGATCTGCGGGGCGACGTAGTCCAGCCAGCCCCGCTTCACCCACAGGCGGGTGTCGGCGTGCTGGCTGTCGTAGGACTGGGACCCGGAGGTCGCCGAGCCGAGCGGGTCGGTCGTGGCGTTGCGCCAGATGCCGAAGGGGCTCACCCCCCACTGCACCTCCGGCTTGGCCTCCCGGACGCGCTCGCTCATCTCCTCGATCAGCAGGTTGACGTTGTGCCGCCGCCAGGCCGCCTTGTCGGGGAAGCCGGTCCCGTGGTCGGCGTAGGCCTCGGCGTCGTCGAACTCCTGGCCGGCGACGGGGTAGGGGTAGAAGTAGTCGTCGAAGTGGACCCCGTCGATGTCGTACCGCTCGACCGCGTCCATGATGGCGTCCTGCACGAACGCGCGGACCTCCGGCAGTCCGGGGTTGTAGTACAGCTTGCCGCCGTAGGCGACGGGCCAGGCGGGGTTCTGCCGCGCCGGGTGGTCGGGCACGAGCTGTTCGAGGTCGGCCTGCATCGAGACGCGGTAGGGGTTGAACCACGCGTGGAAGGCGAGCCCGCGCTCGTGGGCGGCTTGGACCATGAAGCGGAGCGGGTCGTAGCCCGGGTCCTGACCCTGGACGCCGGTGAGGTACTGCGACCACGGCTCGTACCGGGAGGGCCAGAACGCGTCGGCGGTCGGCCGCACCTGCACGAACACCGCATTGAGCCGCCGCGAGCGCGCGAAGTCCAGCCAGGAGACGAACTCGCTCTTCTGCTGCTCCACGGTCAGCCCTGTGCGGGAGGGCCAGTTGATGTTGACGACCGAGGCGATCCACATGCCGCGCATCCGGCGCGCGGAGGGACCGTCCACCGCGCCGCCGGGCGAAGCGTGCGCGGCGCCGGAGCCGCGCGGTCCGGTGAGCGGGACGGCGCCGGCGGCCCGCGCCTGGGCCTGGCCGAGGGCGACGGGGCTCAACGCGGCCGCGGCGAGGCCGCCGAGTACGGCCCTGCGGGTCAGCGGACGGCTGTTCATGCGGCCTCCTGTCGGCGTGGCGACGCCGCCCTCCCGGACGACGGAGGGGCGGACCTCGCTCCCTGAGGTGCTCCCTGAGGTGCTCTCTGGCGTACTCCGGTGGTGAGGCCGCGCGGACGACCATGACATGCCCGCCCACCGCGGCCTCGGGCGCGAAGATGACAGATAACTTCCCGAGGATCAATGGATCTGAAGAAAGTTGTCATCAGGCCGTGACCTAACCAGGAGCCAATGAAGGAAATCTTCCTAGAAGATACGCGCAAAGCCGTCCATCGCCACAACCGTGGCGGAGCAGGTCCCCGACCACCGGAAGCCCGCATGCCGCACAGTTCCGATCTCGACCGCCTCGCCGCCACGGTGCTCCAGCCCGGGTTCGACGGCACGACCCCGCCCGGCTGGCTGCTCGGCCACCTCGCCGGCGGGCTCGGCGGCGTGGTGCTGTTCGCCCGCAACATCTCCGAGGACACCCCCAGGCTAGTCCGGCGGCTGCGCGAGGAGAATCCGCAGGTCGTCGTGGCCGTGGACGAGGAAGGCGGCACGGTGACCCGCCTCGAGGCCGCCACCGGCAGCTCCTGGCCCGGCAACGCCGCCCTCGGCGTCCTGGACGACCCCGCCACCACCGAGGCGACCGGGCGGGAGATCGGCCTGCTGCTCGCCGAGGCCGGGATCACCCTGGACTACGCCCCGGACGTGGACGTCAACGCCGATCCCGCCAACCCCGTCATCGGCATCCGCTCCTTCGGCGCCGACGCCGGCCTGGTCGCCCGGCACTCGGCCGCCTGGGTCAGCGGGCTGCAGAGCACGGGCGTCGCGGCCTGCGCCAAGCACTTCCCCGGGCACGGCGACACCGTGACCGACTCCCATCTCGCGCTGCCCACCGTGCACGCCTCCCGCGACCTGCTGGAGCGCCGCGACCTGCCGCCCTTCCGCGCCGCCATCGCCGCCGGGGTGCGCGCCGTGATGTGCGGCCATCTCATGGTCCCCGCCCTGGACCCCGCCCTGCCCGCCACGCTGAGCCGCCGCGTCCTGACCGGTCTGCTGCGCCTGGAACTGGGGTTCACGGGGGTGACGGTGACCGACGCGATCGAGATGAAGGCCGTCGCCGCCCTCCTTCCCCCGCCGGAGATCGCCGTGCGCGCGCTCGCCGCGGGCGCCGACGCGATCTGCGTGGGCGCCTCCACCCCCGGCGGCGAGAACGTCACCGCCCTCCGCGAGGGCATCGTCCGCGCGGTCCACGAGGGCGCCCTGCCCGAGTCACGGCTGGCGGAGGCGGCCGGCCGCGTGCGCGCCCTCGCCGCCTGGCACGCCTCCCACGCCTCCCACGGCGCACCGGCCCAGCCGGGGACGATCGGGCGCGACCCTCACTACGGGGTGTCCGCGCTCGGCCTGGACGCCGCCCGGCGGGCGCTGCGGGTCACGATCCCCGCCGGGGACGCCTCGCCGGACCGGCCCGTCCTCACCCGGCCGCCACAGGTGGTCGAGATGACCGCCCGCCCCCACCAGGCGATCGGCGGCGTCCTGCCGTACGGGCCGGGCGAGGCGCTGGCCGCGCTGCTGCCCGGCACCGAGCGCGCCGTCCTGACGCCCGGCCGGGATGCGGTTCCCCCGCTGCGCGAGCCCGAGCAGGCCCCTGTGGTGGTGGTCACGCACGACGCCCACCGGCACGCGTGGATGCGCGACCGCCTGGCGGAGATCCTGCGGCGCCGCCCGGACGCCGTCGTGGTCGAGACGGGCCTGCCCGGCCACCCGGCGGGAGCGGTCTACCTGGCCACCAACGGCAACTCCCGCGTCTCGTCGCTGGCCGCCGCGGAATGGCTCACCGGCCGCTGAAGCCCGGAACGACACAGAACCACGCCGTCGCACGGTTCGCCACGGCCGGCGAAGAGTGGAACGACACAAAACGGCGCCAACTTGGGGGTTCGCCACG
Source organism: Sphaerisporangium sp. NPDC005288 (assembly GCF_040607475.1). Classification (NCBI taxonomy): domain Bacteria; kingdom Bacillati; phylum Actinomycetota; class Actinomycetes; order Streptosporangiales; family Streptosporangiaceae; genus Sphaerisporangium; species Sphaerisporangium sp. NPDC005288. The sequence goes on from NZ_JBEXGT010000018.1 coordinate 154,874, forward strand.
ACCAGGATTGAGTAATGTGTCGGTAACAGAAAAGGAACCGCATGATCGACCCGCAGCGCTCGACCCCGGAGAACCTGGTCGCCCGGGTGCGGGCCGTGCTCCCCTCGCTGACCCCCTCCGCGCAGATCATCGCGCGGCTCATCCTCGACGATCCGGCGACGGTCGCCCGCAGCACGATCACCGAGCTCAGCGCGGCCTCCTCGACCAGCGAGGCGACCATCGTGCGCACCGCCCGGGTGCTGGGCTTCTCGGGGTACGCCCAGCTCAGGCTGGCGCTGGCCGCGGCCGCCGCCACCCGTCACGGCCCCGACCGGCTCGTTCCCGGCGACCTCGCCCCCGACGACCCGCTTTCCGACGTGATCGCCAAGGTCGCCCGGGCAGAACGCGAGGCCATCGAGGACACCGCGGCCCAGCTGTCCCCCGAACGGCTCGGCGAGGTGGTCGACGCCATCATCGGCGCGCGCCGCGTCGACGTCTACGGGGTGGCCGCCTCGGGGCTGGTCGCGACCGACATGGCGCAGAAACTGCTGCGCATCGGCCTGTCCTCCCACGCCTTCACCGACGCCCACCTGGCGCTGACCAGCGCGGTCCTGCTCAGGGCCGGCGACGTCGCGGTCGGGGTGAGCTGCACCGGCGAGACCCCCGACGTCCTGGAGCCGATGCGCCTGGCGCGCAAGGCGGGGGCGACCACGGTGGCCATCACCAACAACCCGCGCTCGTCGCTGGCCGAGGGGTGCGACCACGTGCTGATCTCGGCCGGCCGCGAGACGGCCTTCCGCCCCGGCGCGCTCGCCAGCAGGATCAGCCAGCTTCTGGTCGTCGACTACGTGTTCGTCGGCGTCGCCCAGCGCACCTCCGAGGTCTCCAACGAGGCCCTCCGCACCACCCGCGACGCCGTGGACACCTTCCTCACAGATTCCCGCTCCCGCCCCCGCCGCCCGTCCTGACCGCTCACTGGCGCACGTGTCCGCGGCGGCGGTGATGCCCGAGAGGTCGCCAGGCAGGTATGACCACCGGGCGATCGGCGACGCGGGCCATGGTTCATGGGAGCGACGTCCGCCCCCCTCGTCATTTCTCGTTACTCGAGATGGCGGCCGTCATCGTGCCGGCCGTCCAGATCACGAGGTACGCCGACCTGCGGCCGCCCGCGGAGCGGTGAGCACCGGCCGGGCGCCCCCGTCCCTGGCCCGCCCTGCGGACGACGCACCGCCCGGGCCGTGCGTCCGCGCGCGGGCCGTGTGTGCGTGAGGCCGGGACGTCCGTGCGGGGTCAGGCCGAGTGGCGGGAGTGGAGGAGGCGGGAGACGGCCATGTAGGCGAGGACGACCACGCCGATGATGAGCGCCCACTTGAGGATGCCCGCGACCAGGCTGATCACGGTGCCGAGCAGCATGAAGCCGATGATGACGGCGGCGATGAGGAGAAGGATTCGAGCCATGACCCCAGGCTAGATCTCCGCGCACCGCCGCGGGACCCCGCGGCGGGTGGTTCAGGGACGAGTCAGGGTCGCCCCTCAGGGTGCGGCCGGGGTTCGCGCTACGCCCCGGCCCCAGGGTGCGGCCGGGGTCGCGCTTCGCCCCATACCCCAGGGCGCCGCCGGGGTCGCGCTTCGCCCCGACCGCAGGGGCGGCCGGGGTTCGCGCTTCGCTTCGGGGCTCGCACGATCAGACTGCGCATCGGAGGCGGGGTCACAGGACGGCGCAGCCGATCGTGACGGGGACGCGGGGGGACCAGCGGCCGGACAGGACGTCGTAGGCCTGGGCGTAGCCGTTGGCGGCCTTGCCGGCGCGCGAGCAGTCGAAGGCGCCGGTCTTCTTGCCGAAGCTGCCGCCCGCGAAGCCGCCGTGGGAGCTCGCGGTCACGGTGCCGCTCCAGAAGGTGCGTCCCGTGTTGTAGCGCAGGTAGAGGCGCACCTGGCCGAAGTTGTAGTGGTCGCCGCTGATCTTGATGCGCGGGATGTCGTCGACCGAGGTGGAGGTCGAGGTGCCGTCGCCGTTGTCGCGCGGCGGCACGGTGTACCGGTTGATCCACAGGCGGGCCGAGACCTTGCGATCGGCGGCCTGCCCGTTGTCCAGGGCGGCCTGACGGCGCACCGCCGGGGTGACGCACACGTCGTCGCCGCTGAACGCCTCCCGCCAGACGTACCCGTCGACGCAGGTGTGCGCGCCGAAGGCGCCGGAGGTCCAGCGCCCGGCGGCGGCGGCGTTGTCCGAGCGGGTCTGGGTGCGGATGCCTCCGGTGACGCAGACGTGGTCCGCGGGGCGGGCCTCGCGCCAGACGAAGCCCTCGCGGCAGGTGTCGGGGCCGAAGTCGCCGGTGGCGGCGGAGGCCGAGGTCGCGGGGACGGTGACCGACAGGCCCGCGACGGCGGCGACGGCGAGTCCGAGGAGGGTGCGCTTCATCGTTGTCTCCTTGAGTGTGAGGGTCCCGCCGCCCCGGCCGGCTCGCCCGGGGCGTCTTTCGCACTCAAGAGATACGGCCGGTCACCTGCAGTCCCATTGACCACCGCTTGACGCCGGCCCGGCAAGCGGGTTGAAAGCGCCGCAAGGGCCGGCGAGCCCACGTCCGATGGGTGCGGACGAGCGCATCGCGGTCGCAGCCGGCGGATCCGGTCGAGGGCTCCAGGTCAGCCGGACGTCGGACGCAGAGCCCGCCGGGAGGCGCCGTCCTCCACCGGCACCGTCAGAAGGGGACGCCGAACAGCACGCGGCGGCCGCGGAACTCGGTGAGGCTCCAGAGCTGGTCCTTCTCGTTCCAGCAGGTGAGGTCCTCCGGGCCGATCGGGAACTTGCGGACCTGCGCCGGCTGCCCGTCCGCGACCACCAGCAGCGAGCCGTTCTTGACCGAGGAGGCCGCCTGGCTGAGGTACCAGCGTCCCTGGCGGGACAGCGCGCCCTGGATCTTGGCCGCCGGGAGGGTGAAGGCGTGCGCGGCGGGCACGAGCCCGTCCGGCCCGGCCTCCAGACCGGCGCCGGCGTCCAGCTCCCAGCGCGCCACCCGTCCGGTCGTGCCGGGCTCCTGCGCGGGGTCCACATACTCGCCGGAGACGAGCAGGTGCGGGCTCGCGCTCCGGTCGACGGCGGCGAAGGAGAACCGGGCGGAGCCGGTGCCGCTCCAGGCGTCCACCTGCGGCATCACGTACCGGTAGCCGAAGGCGTGGTACGCGCCGCCACGCTTGCCGATCTTGTCGTCGTCGCCCTGCACCTCGTAGATGTGCCGGGTGTCGAAGACCCGGATCCCGCGGCCGGTGTCGGCGACGTAGAGCAGGTCGCCGTACCAGGCCATGCCGCCCGCGTGGATGTTGATCGCCTTGTAGTCGGCCCCTCTGACGGGCTCCACGAGCAGGACGTGCCGGTACTTGCGGGTGGCGGTGCTGAGGAAGGAGACGCGCACCCCGCGCTCGGCCGCCTTGCCGTCGGGCTTCCAGTACCAGCTCACCGCGAACACCTGGGCGTCCTTGCGGCCCGCCTCCGAACTGCCGGTGATCCCCTGCGGGTACCAGTCGAGGGTGTCGTTGTCGCCCTGCTCGAAGCAGTACCAGTCGGCGGGCTTGGGCGACATCGACCCGAACGCCGTCGTGGCCCCCTTGCGGACGGCGGTGCGGTTGGCGGCGGCGAGCACGGCCGCGAGGCTCCGTACCGGCAGCGCCCCGGCCAGCGCCGCGACCGCCTGCGGCAGCTCGCGGGTGTCGCGCCGCAGTCTGAACGGCCCCGGGTCCGTCCCGGTCATGAGGCTCGGGCTCATGGGATGCCCCCCGGCTGAACACGTCAGGAGCGGACCGTCGCGGCCACGCCGGCCGCTCCCGCTCGGCCAATGATCAATCACGACAGTCTCCCGCAGGAGCGATATATCCGTCTACGTAATGACGCATCGCCTCGATTTCCGTCTACGTGATGACGCATCCGCTCGCACGACCTGGCATGGCGGCGGCCTTGCCGACCTCCTCCGCAGAAGGCGCGTCCTTGGGATGGCGGGTGAAGTGTGACACGACCTCCGCACCGGCCCGGGTCAGATGGCCCGCCGAAGGCGGAACGCCGTTCAGCTCGATGCTCAGGGGAGCATCGGATTCATAGACCCGCCCGCTCTCCGCCTTCTGCATGAGGGGCAGCACGTGCGGGTTGAGCTCCGAGAGCGAGACGGATGTGTCCTCGCCGCGTTCGGGAGACCACCCGGACGGGTCGTACTGCCGCCAGTGCGACAGCAGGTACGCATCGCCGCCGGCCGCCGGGACCGGCTCGGGCGCGGGCATGGAAAGGGCCGGGTACGGGCGCGCGTACCCGGCCCTTCTCCCGCCACCGCGGGCGGGCGGATCGCCACCGCGGGATGCGGGATCACCACCGCGGGGAGGTCGGGTCACCCCGCCGCGGACCGCTGATCAGCCGGTCGTGCAGGCGGTGCCGTTCAGGGTGAAGGAGGTCGGCGAGGCGTCGCTGGAGGACCAGGTGCCCTGGAACCCGAAGGACGCGGTGCCGTTCGCCGGGATCGACCCGTTGTGGTCCACGTTCCTGGCGGTCACCGACGAGCCGCTCTGCGAGACGGTGGCGTTCCAGGCGTTGGTGACCCTCTGGTCGCCCGGGAAGGTGAAGGCGAGCGTCCAGCCGTTGACGGCGCTCGCGCTGCCGACGGTGATGTTGGCGGTGAATCCGCCGGCCCACTCGCTCTTGGTGTAGGTGACCCGGCAGGAGCCGCCGGGGTTGCCGCCGCCGGAGGTGGTGGTCACCGAGACGGTGTTGGAGGCCTGGGAGGTATTGCCCGCGGCGTCACGCGCCCGCACCGAGAAGGAGTACGCCGTCGAGGCGGACAGCCCGCTGACGTTGTAGGAGGTGCCGCTCGTGGTGCCGACGAGGGTGGAGCCGCGGTAGACGTCGTACCCGGTCACGCCGACGTTGTCGCTGGAGCCGTTCCAGGCCAGGCTCACGCCGCTGGAGGTGACGTTCGAGGCCCGCAGGTTGGACGGCGCGGAGGGCGCCTGGGTGTCGCCCCCGTTGTTGCCGCCGCCGACGGTGTAGGAGAAGTTGTTGACGGCCAGGCCGGTGCCGCCGACCCAGGGCTCGAAGCCGGCCTGCACGCTGGTCATGTACCAGGAGTTCTGCACGTAGCCGCGGCTGAGCATGTCGTTGTAGAACGTGCTGATGTTGAAGCTGATCGAGCTGGTCGGCGAGGTGCGCACGTAGGAGATGACGTTCCAGCCGCTGTTGCCGTACCAGACGTCCCAGGTGCCGCCGGCCAGGTTGACGGTGGCCACCCGGGAGCCCACCGGCTGCACCGACCCGGTGTGGTTGAGCCAGACCATCAGCTCGGCCCCGGTGTTCTGGCCGTCGGTGCGGGCCGTCGGGTCGAACCAGACGTCGTAGGCCGCGTCGTACACGCTGCCGTTGGACGGGTAGGTCATGCTGACGCTGGTCTGGATGCCGGCGAACCGGCTGTCGGTGACGCGCATCGGCAGGCTGCTGCCCGTGCTGCAGTTGGCGTAGTGGCAGCCGGCGTAGACGGCGGGGTAGGAGCCCGGTGCGCCGTTCTGCGGCTTGTTGTGGTTGCCCTGGGTGACGGCGAACCCGCTCGAGGTGACGTTGATGCACTGCTGGGTGTCGTCGCCCCAGTTGTTGTTGATCACGACGTACTTGCCGCCGGCGATGGTGGTGGCGCCGTACTTCTCGCAGATCTGGACGTCCGCGCGGGCGGGACCCGCGACCACCGACATCATGAGGATCGAGCCCACGGCGGCGAGGACGGCCGTCAGGGCTCTCAGTGCTCGGCGTTTCATCTTGCCTCCGGGGGGTGGGATGTGGGAGCGCTCCCAATCTGTCGCGACCCTAGGTTGGCTCACCGCCACCGAACAGGACCCGTTAGCGCGGACGGCCGCGTTCGCCCGGTTGAGCAGGCACGACCCCCGATTGTGCGCTGAAAGTTTCAGTGCCGCCCCCGCCGGCCTCGGCCGCGCGCGCCACGTTGCCGGGCATCCGCCCGAAGATCAGCCCGTGGAACGGGTAGGCCGCCCACCAGTACAGGTGGCCCAGCAGCCCGCGCGGGTGGAAGATCGCCCGCTGGCCGTAGACGGTCGCGCCGTCCTCACGGCGGCAGCACAGTTCCAGCCAGGCGAGCCCTGGCAGGCGCATCTCCGCGCGCAGCCGCAGCAGGCGGCCCGGCTCGATCTCCTCCACCCGCCAGAAGTCCAGGGCGTCGCCGACGCGCAGCCGGGCCGGGTCGCGCCTGCCCCGGCGTAGTCCCACCCCGCCGACGGCCCGGTCGGCGAGGCCGCGCACCCACCAGGCGACCGGCAGGGAGTACCAGCCGTTGCCGCCCCCGATGCCCTCGATGACCCGCCACAGCGCCTCCGGGGAGGCCCGCACCGCCCTGGACCGCTCGTCGATGTACAGGCTGCCGCCCGCCCAGTCGGGGTCGGTCGGCAGCGGGTCGCTGGGCGCGCCGGGCGTCGAGGCCGAGGACCAGCGCGTCGCCACGTCGGCCTCCTTGATGCGCAGCAGGGCGAGCCGCACCGCCTGCCCGAAGGAGGTAAGGCCCTCCGGCGGGTCGGGGATGTACCGGGCGATGTCGTGCTCACGGCAGACCGCCTCGTTACGCAGCGACTCGACCAGCGGCCGCGCCACGCCCGCCGGGACGGGGGTGACCAGCCCGACCCAGTGACTGGAAAGGCTCGGCGTGAGCAGCGGCACCGGGATGATCAGCCGTGGCGGGAGCCCGGCGGCCTCGGCGTAGCCCCGCATCATCTGCGCGTAGGTCAGCACGTCGGGGCCGCCGATGTCGTAAGCCCGCTCGGCGCCCGGCGGAATGTCCAGCGCGCGGACCAGGTAGCGCAGCACGTCCCTGATCGCGATGGGCTGCGTCCGGGTGCGCACCCAGCGGGGCGTGGTCATGACCGGCAGCCGCTCGGTCAGATACCGCAGCATCTCGAAGGACACCGACCCCGAGCCGATGATCACCGACGCCCGGTACGCGACCGTGGGCACTCCCGAGCAGCGCAGGATGGCCTCCACCTCGGCGCGCGAGCGCATGTGCGGGGAGGGCCGCTCGGCGGGGGTGAGGCCGCCGAGGTACACGATGCGGCGCACCCCCGCCTCCCTGGCCGCCACCGCGAAGGTCCGCGCCGCGGCGCGGTCGCGCTCGGCGAAGTCGCGGCCGGCGGCCATGGTGTGGATCAGGTAGAAGGCGACGTCCACCTCTTCCAGGGCCGCTCTGGTCGCCGCCAGGTCGGTGGCGTCCGCCTCGGCGACCTCCACCCGGTCGCGCCACACCTGGCCGCGCAGGCGCGCCGACGAGCGGGCCATGCAGCGCACGGCGTGACCGGCCTCCAGCAACTCGGGCACCAGCCGGCCGCCGATGTAGCCGGTCGCGCCCGTCACCAGGCATCGCGCCATCTCGCCACCCCCTCGACTCCCCTAGCTGATTCGTGCCCCCGGCCCGGGCCGGTTGCGCCACGTGCCCGGCGGGCCCGAGAGGACGGTCTCGTCGTGGAGGCGGATCATCTCCGGGATACCGGGTAGACCCCGGGACATCCACCTATGAAAGAGGGCAATCGACATGCTTTACGGCAAAGAGCACGTTGAGCGGTATCGCGCCACAGATGGCAAGGAAGGCCACGACTGGAACGGCACGACCACGCTGCTCCTCACCACCAAGGGCCGCACGAGCGGCAAGGATCGCGTCAACCCGCTGATCTACCAGCGGCACGGCGACGACTACGTCATCGTCGCCTCCAAGGGCGGCGACCCCAAGTCGCCGGACTGGTACCTGAACCTGCAGGCCCACCCCGAGGTGGAGGTGCAGGTCATGGGCGACCGTTTCCGGGCGAGGGCCCGCACGGCGACGCCGCAGGAGAAGCCTGAGCTGTGGCGGCTGATGACGGCGACCTGGCCGCAGTACGACGAGTACCAGACCAAGACCAACCGCGAGATCCCCGTCGTGGTCCTGGAGCGCACCGGCGACCTGTGATCTCGCCCGCCCCCTTCCCACCGCCGTCCGCGGCGCGCGGGCGGCAGGCGACGGGTCACGGGCGGCGGGCGACGGGCGGCGGCGTGATGGCGTGATGGCCCGCGGTCGGTGGCCTGCGGCCGAGGACGGCGGCGGCCGGTGTCCTTCTTGGAGGACGTCGGCCGCTCCCCGGTGACCGGTGGCCCTGACGGCACGGGATTTGCGAAGATGTCGGGGCGGAACCACAGGGGGAGGCCCGGACGAGGTCCGGCCATGGCGGCCTGCCGGTCGTGAGGGTCCCGCGCGGACGCAGGACCAGGGAGGCACGCGATGGGCAGCGAGAATCAGACGGCCGAAATCATGATCGCCGAGGCGCGGAAGGCGTTCTGGGTCATGGTCGGGTTCCTGGCGCTGATCTGGGTCCTGCAGATCCTGAACGCGATCACCGCCTACTCCCTGAGCCAGTCGTTCGGCATCGTCGCCCGCGACCCCGCCCGGCTGCCCGACATCGTCACCGCGCCGTTCCTGCACTGGAGCTGGGCCCACATCGAGGGCAACTCCGGCCCGCTGTTCGTCTTCGGCTTCCTGGCCGCCTACCGGGGAGTGGTGAAGTTCCTCGGGGTGACCGCGCTGATCGCGGTCGCCAGCGGGCTCGGCGTCTGGTTCGTCGCCGGGCCGAACAGCGTCACGGCGGGCGCGAGCGGCGTCGTGTTCGGGTACTTCGGCTACATCCTGGTCCGGGGTCTGTTCGACCGGCACCGCATCGACATCGTCGTCGGCCTGGTCATGGGCCTCTGCTTCGCCTACCAGTTCACCGGCCTGCTGCCGACCGACGAGTTCAGCTGGCAGGGCCACCTGTTCGGCTTCGCCGGCGGCATCCTCGGCGGCTGGCTGTTCCGCGACCGCCGCCCGCGCGCCGCTTCCGCGCTTCCTGGCGCCGGCGCCGCCGCCGCACGGCCGCTGGGGAGCGCCACCGCGCCCGGCCTGGGGCGGCCCGTTCCCGGCATGCCGGGGGCGAGCCGGCCGGCCCCCACGAGCACCGACTCCTCCCGCGCCGCCCTGATGAAGGAACTCGACGACCTGGGACTGTGACCGCCGGGTTCTCCGAGGGTCTACCACGCGCGTTCGCCGTCCCCCCGATGGCCTTCTTGACGGTGACCGCGTCCGCGAGCCGCGGGGGGCTTCAGTAGGACTGGAACTCCAGCAGGTTGCCGTCGGGGTCGCGCAGGTGGGCGGTGCGCACGGTGGGTCCCCACTCGGGCCGGGCGGCCGGCGCGGCGACGACCCGGCCCCCGTGCCGCTCCCCGCAGGCCGCCGCGGCGTCGACGTCGCCGACGGTGAGCACCAGCATCGCGGCGTCCGACGGCGCCGGGGGTCGCAGGTCGCCCACGACGCCGGCCATCATGGCGCGGTCCAGCAGGGAGAGCAGGGACTGATCTCCCAGCCCCCAGTTGGCGTACGGTCCGGACGGCTCCCCCTTGGCGCGCGTGCCGCCGAGCGCCTCGGTCAGCACGCCGTCGTAGAAGCGGAAGCACTCGGGAAAACGCGACACGAGCAGGCGCGGGTACAGGGCGTCCATCATTGCCTTCCGTTAATCGTTGGTATACACCAATGATTGGTGGTGCCCTATCCTGCCGAGGTGACCGACGTTCCGCAACTGCCGCCCTCCCTGCTCGGCGTGACCGCCTTCGTCCTGTCCAAGACTGGCCTCGCGGGCAGGCGCGGCATGGGCGAGCGACTGGAGTCGATGGGGCTCGGGCTGTGGCACATGGCGGTGCTCGCCGCGCTCGCCGACTTCGGCCCCGCCTCCCAGCGCGATCTCGGCAGGCGGCTCGGCATCGACGCCAGCGACCTGGTCGCCGTGATGGACGCCCTGCTCCCCCGGCGTCTGGTCGACCGCGGGCGCGACCCCGCCGACCGCCGCCGCTACTCGGTGTCGATAACCGCCGAAGGACGCGCGGCTCTGGACGAGGCGCTGCGGCGCGCGGCGGAGGTGCACGACGACATCCTGCGCGCCCTCGACGCGCAGGAGCGGGAGACGCTGCACCGCCTGCTGCGCAAGGCCTACGCGAGCTTGGACCCGCGCGCCGCCCTCCTCCCCGGCGAGACCGACGTGCCAACGGAGCGGGAAACGCCGATATCGTCGCCTTCGTGACCGTGCTCATCGATCCGCCGAACTGGCCGGGGCCGCGCGACCTGCTGTGGTCCCACCTGGTCAGCGACATCTCGCTGGACGAGCTGCACGCCTTCGCCGCCGAGCTGGGCGTCCCGCCCAGGGCGTTCGACCGCGACCACTACGACGTGCCGGAGACGGTGTACGACCGCGCGGTCGCCCTCGGCGCCGAGCCGGTCTCCTCCCAGACGCTGGTGAAACGCCTCATCGCCGCCGGACTCCGCCGGCGCCGCCGCCTGGTCTCCTGACCGCCACGCCCCCCACGTCCCGGCCTCACGACCAGCACACCCGCCGCCCCACACGTCCCGGCCTCACGACCAGCACACCCGCCGCCCCACACGTCCCGGCCTCACGACCAGCACTCCCGCCGCCCCACTTGTCCCGGCCTCCTGAGCGCACGGCCGACGGCGGACGGCGGGCGGCGGACGGCGGCGGCGTCTCAGGGGCCGAGCAGCCGGGCGAGTTCGGCTCGCATGTTGCTCCGCGCCCCGGCCTCCCACAGCTCGCGGGCGAGCGGGGTCCGGTACAGCGTGGGCGCGGCCAGCAGGTCTCGGAGCACGCGCGCCCGGCCCGCCCTGAACGCCTCGTCCGGCACGTGGCGGTACTCCTCCCGCACCGCGCGGGCGTACGCCCCGTACCCTGGTGCGGCGAGCACGGCGAGGTCCGCGTCGCACAGGACCTCGCCGTCGCGGTCGCCCGGCGCGGGGTCGTGCCCGGCGGTCACCCGGACCAGCCGCGCCACCTCGGCGATCCGCCGCGCGTCGAGCCCACCGCCGAAACCACCGTTCAGCCCGCCGCCGAGACCACCGTCCGGCCCACCGTCGAGACCACCGTGCGGCCAACCGTTGAGTCCACCGTCCGGCCCATCGTCGAAACCGCCGTCGAGCGGGCCGTCGAAGCCTCCGGTCGCGCCGGGGCGTCCGGCCGGGGAAGGTGACGGGACGGGCGGAGGGGCGAGCCTGGTGAGCCGCGCCGTGGCGAGCTGAGCACTGCGCTCCTCGTCCCACCCCGGCCGCCCGTCGTACACCGCGTCGTGGAACCAGGCGGCCAGCCGGACCGCCACCGGGTCGGCGGCGAACCCGGCGAGGGGCTCGATCGCGGCGAGCACGGCACGCAGGTGGGCGGGCGTGTGGTAGCGCCGGTGCGGCTCCGACCAGCGCGCGATCAGCTCGGCCATGACGGCGCGGGCCGCCGCCGAGTCTCCGGCGACGGCCGCCCACGCCACCACGAGATCGCCAGCTCCTCCGAGCCCCCCGGCCGGTTCCCCATCCCGGCCGTCCACCCCGGCCGACGCGCGAGCCGCCGCGAGATCGCCGGCGCCTCGGGGCTCGCCCAGTTCCCCACCCCGGCCGTTCGTCCCGGCCGTCGCGCGATCGGTCATCCCCCTATCGTGCCGGGCCGTCCGGCGGTCCGCCACGGCAGGGCTCGACCCAGTCGTCCGGCGGTCCCCCACGGCGGGCTCGACCCGGCCGTCCGACGGTCCCCCACAGCGGGCCCCACAGCGGGGCTCGACTCAGTCGTCCGGCATGGGCAGGTCCCACAGACGGACCGGCAGGGCAAGGCTCAGCCTGACGGCACGGCACGGCACGGCACGGCACGGCACGGCACGGGTCGGGTCGGCTTGGTGGGACGGATGGGACGGCATGGCCTTGGTCGGCTTGGCCCGCCGGTGGGCGGGCCGTGCGGTGCGCCGGGGTTCAGTCGGCGATGTAGGTGATCGAGCGGATCTCGTAGCCTCTGGTCGCGCTGCCGCGGGCGTGCATCAGCATGGCGCCGCCCTCGTACGAGTAGGCGCAGCTCGTGCCGCCGGTCTCCCGGCTGCACCCTTGGTAGATGTAGCCCACGCCGCCGAGCCGGGCGCGGAACAGCTTCTTCACCGCGCCGGCCGAGGCGACCTCCAGGCCCCGGTTCCGATCGCCCGCCTTCCAGGCGCCGAACAGGTGCTTGGCGGCCTTGCCCGCCGTGGTGAGGTGGCGTGACTCGTACACCTTCGTGACGGTGCCCCCCGAGACGATCATCAGGATGCCGTTGAGGGCGCCGGGCACGCGGACGCTGGTGTGGACGAACCTGCACGCTCCGCCCACGCAGCCGGCGAACTCGTCCGGCGCGCGGTAGACGTAGGCGAACAGCGTCTTGACCGCCGCCGGGGTCGCCACGGCGCCGGCCGCCTTCCTGTCGCCGCGCAGCCAGGCGCGGAACAGCCTGTTCGCGACCTTCCCCGGCGCCGGAGCCGCGCCCACCGCGCCCACCGCGCCGACCGCACCCGCCGGCGCCGCGGCCGCCGCCGCCCCACTCGCCGTGGCCGCCGTCACCCCGGCCGGCACCACGGTGCCCGCGTACGCCGGGGCGCTCGCGCGGGCCGTTCCCGCCTCCGCCGTGCCGGCGCCGAACGCCAACGCCGCCGCCGTCATCGCCGCCATGATCACGGCCGTCGTGGATCCACGCATCGCCACTCCCTCTCCCCCGGGGCCTGCCGGCCCCCCGCAGAAGACGCGGCACCGGCCGCACGGGTTCACCGGAGCCTCACCGAACCGGCGACCATCGGCCGGGCGGGCGCGAACCCGGACGCAAAACCGGGCCAGGGCGGGTACGGACACCGAGCCGGACCGGAGCGGAGGGGGTACGGACGCCGAGCCGAGCCGGACCGGAGCGGGTACGGGGCGGGCCAGAACGGGGCGGGGCGGGTACGGACGCCGAGCCGAGCCGGACCGGAGCGGGTACGGGGCGGGCCAGAACGGGGCGGGGCGGGTACGGACGCCGGGTCAGGGCGGGCCGTGCGGGCGCCGGGGCGGGCATGGGCGGGTGTGGACGCCGGGTCAGGGCGGACGGGTGCGGACACCGGACCGGGGCCGGCGCGGACGCCGAACCCGGGCCGGCGCGGACGCCGAACCCGGGCCGGCGCGGAACGGGTGTGGACGCCGGGTCAGGCCGGGCGGGTGTGGGCGCCGGGGTGGGCATGGGCGGGTGTGGGCGTCGGGCGGGGTGGAGTTCTCACCTTGTGGTGGATCGACCATGGCGTGGGCTTCGGCAGTATTGACGGTGTGAGCCTCCTCGAGCACCTTCCCCAGGACACCGGCCCGGACGCCCTCTTCGAAGCGTTCGTCGAGTGGAACACCCAGCGCGGGCTGACGCTGTATCCGGCGCAGGAGGAGGCGCTGATCGAGATCCTCTACGGCAACAACGTGATCCTGGCCACGCCGACCGGCTCGGGCAAGAGCCTGGTGGCGGCAGGAGCGCACTTCGCCGCCCTGGCCGCGGGCGAGCGCACCTTCTACACCGCGCCGATCAAGGCCCTGGTGTCGGAGAAGTTCTTCGACCTGTGCGCGGTGTTCGGCACCGAGAACGTCGGCATGATGACCGGCGACGCCGCCGTGAACGCCTCGGCGCCGATCATCTGCTGCACCGCCGAGATCCTGGCCAACATCGCGCTGCGTGACGGCGCGCGGGCCGACATCGGCCAGGTCGTGATGGACGAGTTCCACTTCTACGCCGAGCCCGACCGGGGCTGGGCGTGGCAGGTGCCGCTGCTTGAGCTGCCGCAGGTGCAGTTCGTCCTGATGTCGGCGACGCTGGGGGACGTCACCCGGTTCGAGACCGACCTGACCCGGCGCACGGGCCGCGAGACGTCGCTGGTGCGCTCGGCGACCCGCCCGGTGCCGCTGTACTACAGCTACCGCACCACGCCGCTGCACGAGACGCTGGAGGAGCTGCTGTCCACGCAGTCGGCCCCGGTCTACGTCGTGCACTTCACGCAGGCGGCGGCGATGGAGCGGGCGCAGGCGCTGATGAGCGTCAACATGTCGACCAAGGCCGAGAAGGACGCCATCGCCGCGCTCATCGGCCGCTTCCGGTTCACGACCAAGTTCGGCCGGGCGCTGTCGCGGCTGGTGCGCCACGGCATCGGCGTCCACCACGCCGGCATGCTGCCCAAGTACCGCCGTCTGGTCGAGCGCCTGGCGCAGGCGGGCCTGCTCAAGGTCATCTGTGGCACCGACACGCTGGGCGTCGGGGTCAACGTCCCGATCCGCACGGTCCTGTTCACGGCGCTCAGCAAGTACGACGGCAACCGCGTGCGGCTGCTGCGCGCCCGCGAGTTCCACCAGATCGCCGGCCGGGCAGGCCGCGCGGGCTTCGACACCCTCGGCTACGTCGTCTGCCAGGCGCCCGACCACGTCGTGGAGAACGAGAAGGCTCTGGCCAAGGCCGGGGACGACCCCAAGAAGCGGCGCCGGGTCGTCCGCAAGAAGGCCCCCGAGGGGTTCGTCAGCTGGAGCGAGGAGACCTTCGAGCGCCTGCAGAAGGCCGAGCCCGAGCCGCTGAACTCACGGTTCAAGGTCAGCAACGCCATGCTGCTCGCCGTGATCAACCGTCCCGGCGACTGCTTCGCGGCGATGAAGCACCTGCTGACCGACAACCACGAGGACCGCAAGGCGCAGCGCCGGCACATCAGCCACGCCATCGCGATCTACCGGTCCCTGCTGGCCGGCGGGGTGGTCGAGAAGCTGCGCGAGCCGGACGAGCAGGGCCGCATGGCCCGCCTCACCGTGGACCTCCAGGAGGACTTCGCGCTCAACCAGGCCCTGGCGACCTTCGCGCTGGCCGCCTTCGAGCTGCTGGACGCCGAGTCGCCGGTCTATCCGCTGGACATCGTCTCCATCGTGGAGTCCACGCTGGACGACCCGCGGCAGATCCTGCACGCCCAGCTCAACAAGGCCCGGGGCGAGGCCGTGGGGCAGATGAAGGCCGACGGCGTCGAGTACGAGGAGCGCATGGAGCTGCTCGCCGAGGTCACCTACCCGATGCCCCTGCAAGATCTGCTGCTCGGCGCGTACGAGACCTACCGGCGCGGGCACCCGTGGGTGGGCGACTACGCGGTCAGCCCCAAGTCGGTCGTGCGCGACATGTACGAGCGGGCGATGACCTTCACCGAGTACGTCCAGTTCTACGAGCTGGCCCGCTCCGAGGGCACGGTGCTGCGCTACCTGGCCGACGCCTACCGCACGCTCAGCCGCACCGTCCCCGACCACATGAAGACCGAGGACCTCCAGGATCTCATCGAGTGGCTGGGCGAGCTGGTCCGCCAGGTCGACTCCAGCCTGCTGGACGAGTGGGAGCAGCTGCAGAACCCGTCGGAGGAGGTCGAGCGGCCGGGGCTGGAGGAGAACACCCGGCCGGTCACCTCCAACCGGCGCGCGTTCCGCGTGCTGGTGCGCAACGCTATGTTCCGCATGGTGGAGCTCGCGGCGCTCGAACGGTACGAGGAGCTGCACGAGCTGGCCGACGTCGACTGGGAGTCCGCGCTCGACGACTACTTCGAGGAGCACGACGAGATCGGCACCGGGCCGGACGCCCGCGGGCCGGCGCTGCTGCTCATCGAGGAGGAGAAGGAGCTGTGGCGGGTGCGCCAGGTGTTCCACGACCCTGCGGGCGACCACGACTGGGGCATCAGCGCGCAGGTGGACCTGGCCGCCTCCGACGAGGAGGGCCGCGCCGTCGTCCACGTCACCACCGTCGACCGCCTCTGACGGCCGGCGCCTGAGGGCCGGAGCACGGTGGCCTCCGGCTCGCGCCCTGACGAGCCCCGCCTGCCGTGGCCACGAGGCGCTCGACGCGCACCCGCGCACGCTCGCCGGGCCGCCTGATCGGCGCACGGACCGTCCGGGCGCCGCCAGAGCGGTGGCCACACACCTGCACCGCGCGCGGCTCTCCACCCACCACATGCTGAAGGTGATCAGCGCGCGGACCGTCCCGACGGCGCCAGGCCGGTGACCACGCACCTGCACCGCGCGCGGCTCTCCACCCACCACATGCTGAAGGTGATCAGCGCGCGGACCGTCCCGACGGCGCCAGGCCAGTGACCACGTGCGTTCACCGGCGCGGCTCTCCACCCCGCCATGTGCTGGAGATGATCGGCGCCGGGTCGGCGGGTCGTGGTACGGCGATGCCGGCGCCTGCTACGGCGCCCGAGTCGGTGGACGCTCGTGGACGGCGCGCTAGCCGCCCGAGGTCTCCAGTTCGGCTTCTGGTGAGACCGTGCCGTCGCAGGGGTCGTCGAGCCAGCCGTCGGGCAGGTGGACGCGGTCGCGGGGGGTGGACTTGCCGCGCGGGCCGTCGGCCGCCTCGCCGGGCCACGGCTGGTCGGCGGGCAACGTCGCCAGGTGCTCGCGCAGCACGTCGAGCGAGGGGGCGGTGGCCAGGGCGCGGCGCGCGTCGGCGCCGACGGTGAAGCCCTTGAGGTACCAGCCGACGTGCTTGCGGAAGTCCAGCACGCCGTGGGTCTCGCTGCCGAAGCACTCGACCAGCAGCTCGGCGTGGCGTCGCATGGTCGCCGCGACCTCCCCCAGCGTCGGCCGTGCGCGTTCGGACCGGCCGTGGAAGGCGTCGTCCAGGTCGCGGAACAGCCACGGGCGGCCAAGGCAGCCCCGGCCCACCACCACCCCGTCGCAGCCGGTGCGCCGCATCATGCGCACGGCGTCGTCGGCGCTCCAGATGTCGCCGTTGCCGAGCACCGGGATCTGCGGGACGGCGTCCTTCAGCCGGGCGATGGCGTCCCAGTCGGCAGTGCCGCCGTAGTGCTGCACCGCGGTGCGGGCGTGCAGGGCGACGGCGCTCACCCCCTCCTCGGCGGCGATGCGGCCGGCGTCGAGGTAGGTCAGGTGGTCGTCGTCGATGCCCTTGCGCATCTTGATCGTGACTGGGAGCGTGCCGGCGGCGGCCACCGCCGCGCGCAGGATGCGCCGCAGCAGGTCGCGCTTGTAGGGCAGCGCCGAGCCGCCGCCGCGCCTGGTGACCTTGGGCACCGGGCAGCCGAAGTTGAGGTCGACGTGGTCGGCCAGGCCCTCCTCCGCCACCATCGCCACCGCCCGGCCCACAACCGTGGGGTCGACCCCGTACAGCTGGACGCTCCTCGGCCGCTCCCCCGGCTCGAAACGGATCATCGCCAGGGTCTTGGCGTTGCGCTCGACCAGCGCCCGCGTGGTGATCATCTCGGAGACGTACAGGCCGCCGCCCTGCTCGCGGCAGAGCGTGCGGAACGGCGCGTTGGTGACGCCCGCCATCGGGGCGAGGACCACGGGAGGCCAGACCTCGAACGCACCTATCTTCACCTGCCCATTTCTACCGCACCTTCCGGCGGGGCGGCGCGGGCGGCCCGGCCAGGCCGTTTGGACCCCGAGGATCGGGGACGGCTAGATTGGGAGGGGGTTTCGCCCCACGTGACATCGGAGGCGCTGGATGCTCCTGAGACTGCGTATCTCGCTGCCCGACCGGCCGGGGTCCCTCGGCCAGGTCACGCGCGTCCTCGGGGTCGCGGGCGCCGACATCACGCAGTTGCTGGTGCTCGAACGAGGCGAGGGCCGGGCGGTGGACGACCTCACGGTGTACTGGCCCGACTCGGCGCCGCGCGAGGCGCTGGTCCAGTGTCTGGAGGGCATGGCCGACGTCACGGTCGAAGGGGTGTGGACCACGCGCGAGGCGCCGGGCACCTATCCCGAGCTGGAGATCCTGAAGTACATCACCACGGCGGGCGACCGCGCCCTGGCCACGATGATCGACTCCATGCCCGTGCTGTTCAGCGCCGACTGGGCCGCCGCGGGCACCGAGAAGGTGCCTCGCACGCTGGTCCACGCGAGCTGGCGGGCCCCCGAGGACGTGCCCTTCCCCTCGATCACGCCGCCGCGCCCTGAGGCGCACACGCTGCCCTCCGGTCTGCACATCATCGCGGCGCCGCTGCCGCCGCTCGCCATGACGTTCCTGCTGGCCAGAGCGGACGGGCCGCCGTTCCATCGCATCGAGGTGCACCGGCTCACCCGCATCCTGGAGATCTTCCTGACCTTGCCGGCCGTCGAGCGCAGCGTGGCGCGCACCTTCCGCGGTTCGGCCGCCGGTTAGGCACAGACGCGGAAAACCCGCTAGAGTTCCTTCTCGTCACCGCGGGAGGCGATCTCGCGGCGGCGGCACGCGGACGTGGCTCAGCTGGTAGAGCATCACCTTGCCAAGGTGAGGGTCGCGGGTTCGAATCCCGTCGTCCGCTCGGAGAGGTCTCCGCGCAGAGGCCTTGCCCGGTGGAGTGGCCGAGAGGCGAGGCAGCGGCCTGCAAAGCCGCGTACACGGGTTCAAATCCCGTCTCCACCTCCGCGCGACGATCGACGCACGAGGGCGATTAGCTCAGTGGGAGAGCGCTACCTTGACACGGTAGAGGCCACTGGTTCAATCCCAGTATCGCCCACCACACGATGATCCCCAGGCCGGCGGCCTGGGGATCATTCGTTTCCCCGGCCACCGGGCGCGCTTCCCCGCCCCCCGGCCGGCTCGCGCGTTTCCCGGCCGTCTCGCGCAGTACCAGGCCGGCTCGCGCGTTTCCACCGGGCCGGGCGCCTCGGCCGCCTCAGCCGTGCAGGCGCAGCGGGAGGCGGCGCACGCCGCGCAGGAACAGCTCCCGCGTCCACTCCAGCTCGCCGGGGTCGACGGCCAGGGCCATGCGGGGGAAGCGCCGCACCAGCGTGCCGATGGCGGCGCGGGCCTGCACCCGGGCCAGCGCGGCGCCGAGGCAGAAGTGGATCCCGTGGCCGAAGCCCAGGTGCCGGTTCGGGCTTCGGTCGATGGCGAAGACGTCCGGACGCGGGAACACCGCCGGGTCGCGGTTGGCGGCCAGCAGCACCGGCACGATGATGTCCCCGCGTGCGATCACCGTCCCGCCGAAGTCCACGTCGGTCATCGCGTACAGCGGCCGGGAGTGCCCGACCGGGCCGTTGTACCTCAGCACCTCCTCGACGGCGGAGTCGATCAACTCCGGTCGCGCGCGGAGCAGGGCGAGCTGCTCTGGGTGGCGCAGCAGTTCCAGCACTCCGATGCCGATCAGGTTGACCGTCGTCTCGTCCCCGGCGAACAGCAGCTGGAACACGCTGGAGATCAGCTCCAGGCGGGTGATCTGGCCGCCGTCCTCCGCGCGCAGGAGGTGTGACAGCAGGTCGTCCCCCTCGCGGGAGCGCCGCTCGCGGATCCGCTCGGTGATGTGGGCGACGAACTTCATCCCTGAACGGCGCGTCTCGGCACCGTCCCGGCCGGCCAGCATCTCGTCGCTCCAGCGGCGGAACAGGGCCCGGTCCTCCGCGGGGAAGCCCAGCAGGTCGGCGACGACCAGGATCGGCAGCGGCAGCGCCAGCGCCCTGACGACGTCGACCTCGCCCCTTGCGGCGGCCGAGGCGTTCATGCCGTCCATGCCGTCCATGCCGTCCATGCCGTCCATGCCGCCCGTGGCGTTCGTGGCCTTCGTGGCGTCCATGCCGTTCGTGGCGTCCATGCCGTTCGTGGCCTTCGTGGCGTCCATGCCGTTCGTGGCGTCCATGCCGTTCGTGGCCTTCGTGGCGTCCATTCCGGCCATGGCGTCCACCAGCTCGCCGACCACCCGGTGCACGGTCCGGACGAGCGCGGCCACGGGGCGGGCGCCGAAGCCCGGCGCCATCAGCCGGCGCAGCCGGGTGTGGTCGGGCGGATCCAGGTTGAAGACGTTGCGCCGCACCATGGCCAGGGCGTCGTTGTCCCACCGGCGGTGCAGCCCGGCGAGCTCGGCGGGCAGCCGGTCGAGCTGGCGCCCGACGCCGGGGTCGTGGGGGGGGGGGGGGGCCGGGCCGGAGAGGGGCGGGGGTGAAGGTAAGAGGGTAGGGGGTG